>CBDUCK010000119.1:0-9040 GCA_965365635.1 uncultured Muriicola sp. | reverse complement strand
ATTAAAATATTCGATATTTTCCATTGAATGCATTTTCTTTACTGCTTCAATTTCCTTGAAGGTAATATTGGCATTTAGAAACTGGTTGGCCTTCATCTGCCCTGAAACAATCTTTTCCACAAATGACTCAATAATTGGATAGGTAGGGTTTACCAGACTCTTAGAAGCGGCTTCTACCGCATCGGACATCATGAGAATAGCAGTTTCCTTGGAGAAAGGAATAGGTCCGGGATACCGGAAGGCTGCTTCGTCCACATCTTCATGAAGTTCTTGTTCTTTCTTAAAGAAATAGTAGACCAGAGAAGTTCCATGATGCGTTCGTATAAAATCGATGACTCTGTCTGGCAAATTATTCTTTTGCGCCATTTCTATGCCCTCTATAACATGGGCAATAATGATCCTGGCACTATCTTTTGGATCTATATCATCGTGTGGGTTTACACTGGTAACCTGGTTCTCTGTGAAATAGGTTGGATTGTTCATTTTGCCTATATCATGATACAGCGCACCCACCCGCACCAACATGGCATTTGCTCCAATGGCATTGGCGGCTGCTTCGGCTAAATTGGCTACTTGTAATGAATGATGAAACGTGCCAGGGGCCTTGTTAGACAGCTCTTTTAATAATTTTGAATTCGTGTCCGATAGTTCCAGGAGAGAAACATCGGATACCATACCAAATATTTTCTCGTAAATATAAATGAGGGGCTGGGCAAAAAGAGTGATCATTCCATTCAAAAGGAAAAACCCAAATGTAAACCAATGGATGTTGTCTAAAGTTCCTTCATGAATAATATGAAAAGCAAAATATCCTACGATATAAATCAGGGTGATCTGCCCAACGGAAATAAACAAATTGGCGCGTTTATAAAGTTCAGAAACTGTTAATATGGTTACTATACCCGCAATGATTTGCAAAAAGATATATTCAAAACTATTGGGTACCACAAAGCCCAGAATTAGTACCGTAAGCACATGCACAAATAAACCTAATCTGGCATCAAAAAATGTCTTTAATATTAAGGGCAGTATACACAGCGGTACCACAAAGACGTAGGCCTCATTGTACTTTACCACTAAAGTGGTTACAAATACCATGAGCAATATGTTAAAGAAGATGAATGTAACTTTAACATTATTCCGATAAATAGCCGGTCTGTATTTCTTGAGAAACAAGAACAACATCATTAATACAAGCGCTACCAGTACCGTATATCCCGAAAGAATCAGATATTGATTGTTCTCTGTCCAAACCTCCGATTCGAATTCAGTTTTTAGAGAGTTTAGAATTTTTATATTCTCCGAATCAACGACCTCCCCTCTCGCAATAATTAATTTACCCTCATCAACATTTCCCCGGGTAGTCGCTATTTTAGATAATTCATCTTCTAATACTTTTTTAGTTAGATCTGAATCGTACGTAACGTTGGGCTTAATTATATTGAAAAAAAGTTCCTGGTATAACGAATAATAGACGCCTAAATTTCGCTTTTTTAATTCTTCTTTTATAATTCCCTCAACGGCACTAACAGAATTGAGGTCTTCCAGTTTAATTCTCCTTGCTTCATTATTCTTTACCAAATACACATAATCATCAGCTACCACAGTTTGGGAATTTTGAAGTATCCCATTGGCATAAATTTCATCTAATATGTCACCACCTACCTTCTTTAACCTACTTCTGAGACCCGCACGAAATTTATCGGCCGTAAAAATCGTAGGGAATTTGGTTTCGAAATTTGCCGTAACCTCCTCTACAATAGCATGATCAAAACTATAGTAACCAACTTGTCTTTGCTCTATAGCCAGCTGCTCGGCGGCAAGTTCTTCGGCGGTTTTTTTGATGGAAAAATCGAATGGGGCATAGAGGTTCTCATGCTGCCATGGCTTCCCTTTTTGAAATTCATATTTAAACTTACCTCCTTTTGGAAAAAAGAAAACAATACAGCCTACGGTTACAAAATACAGGATGTATTTGTAAATAATAGACTGGTTTCTATACACTTTATCTAAGGAATCTTCCATAACCTATTCTAGTACTTCAAAAATAGAAAAATATAATCGCAACCTTCGTCTTTTATCTGCTAATGGTAAGTCATTGCACTATAATTTATTAATTTCGCAGTACTAAGTTAATATAGAGATGATGAAAGAAGTTGTTATAGTATCGATGGCTAGAACCCCCATAGGTAGTTTCCTGGGTTCTTTATCTGGGATTCCGGCTCCAAAATTAGGAGCTATTGCTATTAAAGGGGCATTGGATAAAATTAATCTTTCCCCGGAAACAGTAGACGAGGTGCTCATGGGTAATGTAGTACAGGCCGGCACGGGACAGGCCCCTGCACGCCAGGCGGCGATTTTTGCTGGCATCCCGGATTCTGTTCCTTGTACCACCATTAATAAGGTATGTGCTTCTGGCATGAAGGCAATTATGCAAGCCGCCCAATCTATCGCCCTGGGAGACACTTCCATAGTGGTTGCAGGAGGGATGGAAAATATGAGTCTTATTCCGCACTATATTCACATGCGTACCGGGCAAAAATTTGGCCCTGCAACCTTAGAAGACGGTATGCAGAAAGATGGTTTAGTAGATGTTTATGACCAAAATGCCATGGGAGTTTGTGCAGATCTTTGTGCAACAGAACATCATTTTAGCAGGGAAGATCAGGATGCTTTCGCCATACAGTCTTATAAACGGTCTGCTGAAGCTTGGGCCTCAGGTAAATTTACGGAGGAAGTAGTTCCCGTGGAAGTCCCTCAAAGAAGAGGAGAGCCTGTGATTGTATCGGAAGACGAAGAGTTTAAAAATGTAAAGTTAGAAAAGATTCCGACTTTACGACCTGCCTTTTCCAAAGAAGGAACTGTTACTGCTGCCAATGCATCTACCATTAATGATGGAGCAGCAGCTATGGTACTAATGAGTGCTGAGAAAGCTAAAGAACTTAATTTAAAACCTTTGGCCAGTATAAAAAGTTTTGCGGATGCGGCTCAGGAACCCAAGTGGTTTACCACTGCACCTGCAAAAGCCCTGCCCAAGGCCCTGGATAAAGCAGGTTTAAAACTTAGTGATGTGGATTATTTTGAATTTAATGAAGCATTTGCTGTTGTTGGCCTTGCCAATATGAAAATCCTTGGTTTAAACGATAGCAATGTAAATGTAAATGGTGGTGCTGTTGCCTTAGGACATCCGTTGGGATGTTCCGGAGCCAGGATTATAATAACCCTGTTAAGTGTTTTACAACAGAACAACGGAAAAATAGGAGCTGCTGCTATTTGTAATGGTGGTGGAGGTGCTTCGGCACTTATCCTGGAACGAAAATAAGGTATCTTGCAAAAATCCACAGACCACTATGGCCTTTGTGCTCTAAGTATTGTGCCTGTTAGGACACATGCAGATCACTGTAGTGAACAGGTTACACAATTACTTTACGGGGAGCATTACAAGATCACAGAAAATAGAAAGGACTGGAGCAAAATACGAACTGCATTTGATAGTGTGGAAGGTTGGGTATGCAAACAACAAATTACCCCTATTTCTAAAAACACCTACAAGGCTATAAAGGAGCTGAAATCACCCACCTATGCCACAGATCTTATTGCCTTTGTTAGTGACCCAAACGACCAATTAATCCCAATTATGCTGGGTTCTTCTATTAATAATGCTTCCATGCTAAAGCATGTATTTGAAGGCGACACCTTTTCGGGGAAATCTAAAAAATTAACTCTAATCGAAACAGCGCTTCAGTACCTGAATGCTCCCTACCAGTGGGGTGGCAAAACACCTTTGGGCATAGATTGTTCGGGACTTTCCCAAATGGTCTATAAGATTAATGGGTACTCGTTACCCCGGGAGGCAGAAGATCAGTCAGCATTAGGGGATGTGCTAAGTTTTGTTGAAGAAAGTGAACCCGGAGATCTTGCATTTTTTGATAATAATGAAGGAGTTATTACGCATGTGGGAATCATAATGAAAAACAATTACATTATTCACGCGCATGGAAAAGTCCGCATAGACCGGATAGATCAAACCGGAATTTTTAATTCCGAACTAGGGGTATACACCCATAAACTGAGGGTCATTAAAAAGATGATATAAAAAAACCCGATCTTTCGATCAGGTTTTTGTTTTTAGAAATTCATTGGTATTATTCGCCTAACAGCTTTTTAACACGCATAAAATTTTCGTTTTTTAACTCCTCATATCTTGCGATATCGGCACGAGAATTTCCCAGTGTATTCATCTCATCAATTAGACTGTTCCCCTCATTTACATAAGTTGTAGACAGATTTAATTGTGCATTTACATACCCAGGATTAATCTCTATGGCTCTTCTGTAAGACTTTCTCGCCTCCTCAATATTACCCTGTTCCATGTTAATTACTCCAATATTATATTGAAGATCCGCGTTATCTGGTGCCATTTCTGAGGCCTGGGCCATTAATGTTTTAAACTTGTCCTTATCCCCTAATTTGTAATACAAATTAGCTTCACTTAACACAAGGTTTACATCATTAGGATTGGTAACCTTGGCTTCCTGATAGGCTTGTATAGCCTTGTCATCTTGTCCTAATTGAGTGTAAATAAGTGCCACATTCTTAATGATCTCTGCTCTTTTAGAGGGTGTTTTTTCTTCAATAGGGTCTTTAAAGCTCCCGGATTTTACCATGATATCCATTTGAACTTTATCGTTCATCACCTCAACCTCACCGGTTTCTGTATTTGTTGCTTTGTAGACCATGGTACTACCATCATACCCTAAATCCTTCAACTCTTCGTAATATCCAAGAGCCATATCATAGTCACGGCCGTTAACCGCACTACTTGCTGCGTAATACAAATAAATAGTGTCTCTTGGGCTTAGTTGGTACCCCATGTATAACTTTTTCGCACCTTCTATAAACTTCTTATTATTGTTGTCTTCCACTGCAGCATTAATAAGATCTGAGGTTAGTCCTGCGAGCAATTGGTTTGTCTCGGAAGTGTACTTTGGTTTTCCACTTTTTTCCTCCATACTCAACACCTCTTTAAAAGATGTTACCGCCTCCTCAAATGCTGAAACAGTACCCTTCTTGGCCAAATCAGAAAAAACTTTCCCACGTACAAAATAGTACTGAGCTTGTATTTTCTCATCTGCACCGCTAATCATTCCGGCGATAGATTCTAGTGAGGCCTTAGCCGCAGTAGCATCGCCACTTTTTAGTGCTTTTTCCGCTTCCTTTAATTCAGACTTCTGGGAAAAAGCGACCATGCTAAACGTCATGGCCATAAAAATTAATAGTTTAGTTTTCATCTTAAATTGTATTAGTGTTTATTAATTATTCTTCAGTTTCTGTAGTATCAATATCAAGAGGCGTGCCATCTTCATCTTTCACCACAATATCCATCACATCTACTTCATCCAGATTATCCTCATCTTTCATCACTTTGGCAACAGCAGCAATAGAATCCGAATCTTTTAAGTTAATCAATCTAACTCCCTGGGTAGCTCTACCCATGGTTCTAAGATCAACTACGCTCATTCGAATAGCTATACCAGATTTATTAATTATCATTAGATCATCTGAATCTGACACATTTTTAATTGCAACTAAGCCTCCTGTTTTATCCGTTATAGAAATGGTCTTAACTCCTTTGCCGCCCCTGTTTGTAATACGGTAATCATCAATATTAGATCGTTTCCCATATCCATTTTCAGAAACCACCAGAATCTCATCGTCAAAATTATTAACAGAAACCATTCCAATTACTTCATCCTTATCATTGGCTAAGGTAATTCCCCTAACACCAGAGGCATTACGACCCATAGGCCTTGTTTTACTTTCTTCAAATCGGATGGCCTTCCCAGATTTAAGTCCCAGCAATATCTGACTGGTACCGGTAGTTAGTTTAGCTTCTAGCAATTCATCATCTTCTCTAATATTAATGGCTATGATCCCATTTTGTCTTGGTCTTGAATACTGTTCCAGAGAGGTCTTCTTAACGGTTCCCTTCTTCGTAGCCATTATCACATAATGGCTATTCACATATTCTTCATCCTTAAGGTCTCTCGTACAAATAAATGCTTTTACCTTATCTCCTGACTCAATATTCACTAAATTTTGAATAGCCCTACCCTTAGAGGTTCTGCTACCTTCGGGTATTTCATAGACACGCATCCAAAAACATTTCCCTTTTTGTGTAAAGAATAACATATATTGATGGTTTGTCCCAACAAATAAATGCTCGAGAAAATCTTCGTTTCTGGTTGAAGAGGCTTTTTGACCTACCCCTCCCCTGTTTTGTGTTTTGTACTCCGAAAGTGGTGTTCGTTTTATATATCCGGCATGAGAGATAGTAATAACCACTTGCTCATCCGGGATCATATCCTCTATACTCAAATCGCCTCCGGCATAATTTATCTCGGAGCGTCTTTCGTCACCATATTTTTCCTTCACATGAAGGAGTTCCTCTTTAATGATCTGCATTCTGCGATCTTCATTGGCAAGGATATCTTTTAAATCTTCAATGGCCTTAAGAACATCTTCGTATTCGCTACGTAATTTATCTTGCTCTAAACCGGTTAATTGGCGCAAGCGCATTTCTACAATTGCCTTTGCCTGAATCTCTGATAGTTTAAAACGCTCCATAAGATTCTCCCGGGCAGCATCTGCGTTAGAGGAAGCTCTGATGATGGCAATTACTTCGTCTATATTATCAGAAGCAATAATTAAACCCTCCAGGATATGAGCACGATCTTCGGCTTTCTTCAATTCGAATTTAGTACGCCGCACCACCACTTCGTGGCGATGTTCTACAAAATACTTAATAATCTCTTTTACATTCAATAACTGCGGACGACCTTTAACCAGGGCAATATTATTGACGCTAAAAGAAGACTGCAGTGCAGTGTGCTTGTAGAGAGTATTTAATACAATGTTTGGTATAGCATCTCTCTTTAGGATATACACAATACGCATTCCATTTCTATCGCTCTCATCTCGAATAGAACTTATACCTTCAATTTTTTTGTCATTTACCAGATCGGCGGTTTTCTTAATCATATCCGCCTTATTAACCTGGTAGGGTATCTCGGTTACGATGATACACTCCCTCCCCTGAACTTCTTCAAAACTAGACTTGGCACGCATGACAACTCGTCCGCGTCCAGTATGAAATGCTTCTTTTACGCCTTCATATCCATATATTATCCCTCCGGTTGGAAAATCCGGGGCCTTAATATGCGTAATTAGCTCATCAATTTCTATATCGTTGTTGTCTATATAGGCAACCGTACCATCTACTACTTCAGAAAGGTTATGTGGGGGCATATTGGTAGCCATCCCCACTGCGATACCAGAGGCACCATTTATTAATAAATTTGGAATTCTGGTAGGCAAGACGGTTGGCTCCTGAAGCGAATCATCAAAATTGAGTTGATGGTCTACCGTGTCTTTGTCTATATCGGCCAACATTTCATCAGCAATCTTTCGCATCCGTGCTTCGGTATACCGCATAGCAGCCGGACTGTCACCATCTATAGATCCAAAGTTTCCCTGACCATCTACCAACATATAACGCAGACTCCATTCCTGAGCCATACGCACCATAGAATCGTACACAGAAGTATCTCCATGAGGATGATACTTTCCTAATACCTCACCGACAATACGTGCCGATTTCTTGTGTGAACTACTAGATCGAACCCCTAATTCGTGCATGCCATACAATACGCGTCGATGTACCGGTTTTAAACCATCTCTGACATCTGGCAGTGCTCGTGACACAATGACCGACATTGAATAATCAATGTAGGCAGATTTCATTTCATCATCAATGTTGATTGGAATTAATTTTTCTCCTTCCGCCATATAAAAATCCTATTGTTTTTAATGAGTTTTAAACATCCGACCAATATACACAAAATGATTCCTTAGGACGGCTGAAATATAGACTTTCTTAAATAATTTATTAACAGAAACAAGGAACGTTTTAGTTAATAATTAGCGTGTTAATTTTTTTGTAAACCGGGCTTTTTTTCGTCATTTAGGCCAAGTTTAACTAATATAGGTACGGTATTTGACGTTCTTATTGTAACTTTTAGTAATTTTAATGTGATTTAAGGATATTATATGGATGATAATTTTTCACCAAGGGTTAAAGATGTAATAGCTTACAGTAAGGAGGAAGCCTTGAGGCTGGGCCATGATTTTATTGGTACTGAGCACTTAATGCTGGGCTTATTGAGGGATGGTAATGGGAAGGCTATAAGCATTCTGGATGCGTTGGATGTAGACCTTGACCACCTGAGAAGGAAGGTCGAAATTTTGAGTCCGGCAAATCCTAATCCGGGAAGTGCTCAAAAAGACAAAAAGAACTTACACTTAACCAGACAAGCAGAACGTGCTTTAAAAACCACGTTTCTTGAAGCCAAACTTTTTCAAAGTTCTTCGATTAATACGGCACATTTGTTGCTGTGTATTTTACGTAATGAAAACGATCCTACAACAAAATTATTACACAAACTAAAAGTAGATTACGATGGGGTAAAAGATCAGTTTAAATCTATGATTACAAGTGACGACGATTATATAGATACGCCAACTTCAGAATCGTTTCCAAGCGATTCCGATGAGCCTGCGGAAGGCAAGGAATCTTCCTATAGTGGTGCCTCGGCTCAAAAGGGAAGTAAAAAATCTAAAACACCGGTATTAGACAACTTTGGTCGCGACCTTACGCAAATGGCCGAAGAAAATAAATTAGATCCGGTGGTTGGAAGAGAAAAAGAAATTGAACGGGTTTCACAGATTTTAAGTAGAAGAAAAAAGAACAACCCTTTGCTTATAGGTGAACCAGGTGTTGGTAAAAGTGCCATTGCAGAAGGACTGGCACTGCGCATTATCAATAAAAAGGTTTCTAGAATTCTTTACGGCAAAAGAGTAGTTACACTAGATCTGGCTTCTCTGGTGGCAGGAACAAAATATCGCGGACAGTTCGAAGAACGAATGAAAGCGGTTATGAACGAATTGGAAAAGAATGATGATGTTATCCTGTTTATTGATG
>CBDUCK010000118.1:0-9146 GCA_965365635.1 uncultured Muriicola sp. | reverse complement strand
TAGCCAATAAACACCAAATAATAAAAAACTGAAAATAAAGAAAGGGACAAGTAAGTTAACTATGAATAATATGGAGTATTCTTTAAGGGGCGCAAAATAGTTAATCCCTACTATGGTGAGTATAACGAAGCAACTTATATTTATCCACAGAAATGATCTGTCTAAAAATGATTGTGTAACCATTAATCTTCTTTTCCTGCCTTAAATAAGAAGTCCTTTTCGGCCTTGGAAAGACTCTCATAACCAGACTTACTGATCTTATCTAAAATAGTATCGATCTTTCTTTGTCGATTTTCTTTGTCATAATCTACCTTAGATTTGGTCGCCTTAGCCGGTTTTTTGTAGACCGTTTTCATAGGTGCTTTTTTAGTGCTGGGTTTAAAAAATGCCCTCAGGCTATCCAGCATTTTTGAAAATCCTTCTCCAATATCAGTACCTTTCGTTAATTGACGTGCGTAAACATAGCCTAATAGTGCACCTCCCAAATGGGCTAAATGTCCTCCAGGATTTCCAGAAGGTATCTGAATCAGATCTACTAGCACAAAAAATGCCCCGATATACCATAACTTAACATTAAAGAAAAAGACACGTACTTCCTGGTTTGGAATATAAGCACATATAAATATTAAAACAGCAGTAACCCCGGCAGAAGCACCTATCAGCGATGTTTTAGCCCCTAAAAATACAGGGAATATGTTATAGCTTATAATAAAAAGCAACCCCCCGAAAATAACCCCTAAAAAGTACACGTTAATGAACTTCCTGGCAGAAAAAAGATTTAGAAAGATTCTTCCGGAAAAGTAAAGCATAACCATGTTCCAAAACAGGTGCCAAAAATCATCGTGAAAAAAAGAGTAGGTTACTATAGACCATGGTTGACTGATAAAATTTAATAGATCAACCGGCAAATCAAACCAACCAGAGATAAAATTACTCCGAAGGCCAAGTAAGAAAGTCAATAAACCATTTACAATGTATACCGCCACATTTATGGCAATGAGCTTTTCAGCAATGCTCAGTCGAGCATATTGATATCGTAATCCTCCATTATTCATTTAATTCCATCTGTTTTTATTAAACTGGTTTTTCTTCCAATACCACATCATTAAAAAACCAAATAATGCGCCTCCTACATGTGCAAAATGTGCTATTCCGTTTCCGAAAATAGAATATCCGGTTACCCCAGAAAATAAATCGAGTCCTATTAAAACCGGAATAAAGTATTTTGCCTTAATGGGCACCGGTAGGAAGATGAGAAATAATTCGCTGTTAGGATACGACATCCCAAAAGCCACCAATATGCCATAGATAGCTCCAGAAGCCCCTACTGCTGGTGTACTATAAGCAGATAAGAAATTATTTATAGTGCTTTCAGATGCTAAATTATACCAACTGGGACTGTATCTCCCCTGGGAAATAATATCAATAATCTCGGGTCTGGTCATACCTGAATTAACCAATATATCCATACCTTCATTAAAATAATAGTAATTTACGGCTGAGTGAATAACGGCCGCACCAATACCAGCAGAAAAGTAGAAAAATAAAAATTTATTCCTGCCCCACATCTGTTCCAATGGGGAACCAAACGCCCATAAAGCATACATATTAAAAAGAATGTGCATAAAACCGCCATGCATAAACATATGGGAAACAATCTGCCATAAAATAAAATTTTCATTTTCCGGAAACCAAAGCGCAAACCATTGTAGCATTTGATCCCCATACAAATTCGTGGCTACGAAAAAGAGTATGTTTATTATTAACAGATGTTTTATAGCTCCGGTTAATCTTCCCATTTAATTAAATTTATTGTCAATATCGTTTTCAGATAACGTAATATAGATTGATTTATTAAACGGACTCAACATACTTTCCTTACAAGCAAAAAGATCGTTTACAAGGGCTGTTTGTGAAATAGGGTCCAATATGACTCCCGTTTTAACTGCCAAGGTTTTACTCATCGTTTTAGCAAGCATATCCGATTGTGAAAAATCGTGCTCACTAACCTCCATATTCCAGTCAGAAATTAATTGATCCAATACAATTCCTACTTCCCCCTGCGGCACCAAGGGGGGAACACCGGTTATTTCTACTTTATCTTCATCAATACTGTTAAAGACAAAGCCCAAGGTACTTAGATTGTCTTGTATTTGACGAATAATCTCGATATGACCCTTTGAAAAGGAAATATTGAGTGGAAATAAGAGTTGCTGACTTAAAGTTTCCTTACCCGTAATACATTTTAAAAGATTCTCATACAACACACGTTGATGCGCTCTATTTTGATCTATAATCAGCATCCCCGACTTAATGGTGGTCACAATATATTTTCTTCTCAGTTGAAAGGTGGTGGCGCTGTTATCCTCTTTCTTAGCAACCTTCGGAAACATAGTGCCGGTGATAGTTTCAGATTCAAAATGAACACTACTAAAAGAATCATCCTTGCCTAATTTTGATTCTAATCCCACATACATATTTTCCCATCCCTTGGCAGACTTCTGTTCACCACCTCCCCTAAATGAATGCTCAGGAGTAGTTTCTCGAAATGGGTTAAATCTTGCATCTACAGTAATCCCAGGGTGTGAGGCTTCCTTATTTTGATATGCGTACGGGGTATCGAGATTCGGATCCTTTTCAAAATCGAGCATAGGGGCCAAATGAAACTGTCCCAGGCTATGTTTTACAGTAGATCTAATAATGGCATAAATGGTCTGCTCATCATCAAATTTTATTTCGGTTTTGGTTGGGTGAATATTGATATCTATAGAGGTTGGATCTACAGTGAGGTATAAAAAATAACCAGGATGCGCTCCGGGTTTAATTAAGCCCTCGAAAGCAGCTAATATGGCATGATGCAGATAGGGACTTTTTATAAACCTGTTGTTTACAAAGAAAAACTGCTCACCGCGACTTTTTCTTGCAAATTCTGGTTTGCAAATATATCCTTCTACACTAACCACCTGGGTTTCTTCCTTAACAGGCACCAGCTTTTCATTAGTTTTTCCACCAAATACATGAACCAATCGTTTCCTGTAGCTTCCGCCAGGTAAATGAAATAATTCACTGCCATTATGGTGAAAATGAAAAACTATCCCGGGATGCGCCAGGGCGACCCGGTGAAATTCATCCGTAATATGTCGAAACTCTACCTGATTAGACTTTAAAAAATTACGCCGTGCCGGTATATTAAAAAAGAGGTTTTTAACAGCAATAGAAGTTCCGTGGGGCGTTGCAGCCATTTCCTGGAAAACCACAGTGCTGCCCTCTATTTTAAGATGAGTTCCTACCTCATCATCTGAAGGTCTGGTGAGCATATCCACGTGAGCAATCGCAGCAATGGAAGCCAATGCTTCACCCCTGAAGCCTTTTGTATTCAGCTTAAAGAGATCTTCTGCACTTTTTATTTTGGAGGTCGCGTGGCGTTCAAAACTTAAACGAGCATCTGTAGGGGTCATCCCCATACCATTATCAACTACCTGCACTAATGTTTTACCACCTTCTTTTACTATTAACTGTATAGAAGTTGCACCGGCGTCAACAGCGTTTTCTAATAATTCCTTTACAACCGAAGCTGGTCGTTGCACTACCTCTCCTGCGGCAATTTGATTGGCCACATGGTCTGGCAAAAGTTGAATAATATCTGCCATTAGTTTTTAAGGAATATGGAAAGGTCAAAATCGATTATATACAAAAAAATAAAGACCAATATGGCTATGATGATGATCATTCGCAGCCTATAATTCTGATCTGCTCCCTTACGCAAATCAGACATGGCGTTGTTTAATTTGCCTTTTATACCACGTGTTGTTGAAGCCGTTGATCTGAATTTATCTAATTTATGTTCTATTCTGTAGGGACTCCCCTCCCCCTTATCGTCAAAATAACGAGGAGAGTAATTATACTTTTTATTTTTACGAAGTTTTGTAAATCGTCCCATATTACGCCAAAATCAAAGGTACTTAAAATCAAAAAAAGTGCCGAAGCAAGTATCCTAAAATTTGTTAACAGCTTTTCTTTTTTGTCAGGTGTACAACGAAATACACCCACGAACGCACCTAAAAATCGGATAGATACAAGGCTACTTTCCTAAGATAGCCATTTTAATAGCTGCGATGGCGGCTTCTGTTCCTTTATTTCCATGCTTTCCTCCGCTTCTGTCCAGGGCTTGTTGCATGGTATTATCTGTTAGAACACAAAAAATCACCGGAACTTCTCCAAGAACATTAAGATCTTTAATTCCCTGAGCTGTAGCGCTACAAACAAAATCGACGTGCTTGGTTTCACCACGAATAACACTTCCAATAGCAATCACTGCATCAGGGGTTTCCGATTCGATCATCTTCTTGCTCCCAAAGGTAAGTTCAAAACTACCAGGAACGTCCCAGCGTATTATATTACCTGGCTTAGCACCACAATCTATAAGTGCTTGCTGTGCTCCTTCAAAAAGTCCTTCCGTTATCTTTGAATTCCATTCAGAAACTACGATTCCAAATTTTAGATTTGCTGCATTGGGCACACGCTCTTTATCATAGGAAGAAAGATTGTGATTTGCAGTGGCCATTAGTTATCGGATTTAGCCATGCCTATAAAGGCATCGATAGTCTTACCTTCTTCAGAATCTGGAAAATCATCTTTGATACGCTGAAAATACTCCATTGCCTTATTGCGTTGTCCAAGATCTAAAGCTGTGATCCCGGCTTTGTATAAGTATCGTGGGGTAGTAAGGGTGTTATTATTATGAGTGAAGGCCTTTTCGTAATAGCCCAAGGCATCTTCTGCCTGTCCCAATTGAAGAAAAGCATCTCCAATGCCACCAATAGCCAAAGGTCCTGTTATGGCTTCATTGGGAGAGAATTTTTCTAAATACTCTATCGCCTTATCGTATTGTTTCATTGCTAAGTAGGCCATCCCAGCTTTGTATGCCGCAGTGTTCGCAGAAGGGGTGCCAGAATACTCCTCAATGATATCTAAGTATCCGTATTTTCCTTCCGCACCATTTAAAGCCAATGTATAAAGAGAATCTCTACCCGTTGGGCTATTCACAGCCTCATTGAAGTAACTATTTGGATAGAACATCTCATTAGCAGCACTTGCATTTCTGGGTGCTTGAACAAACTGACTATATCCCAAATAACCCAAAACCGCTACTGCTATAACTCCGATAACACCTAAAATATAATTCTGGTTACGTGCTACCCACTGTTCTGATCTGGATGCACTTTCATCGAGTGTACTGAATACCTCAGCGGTTGCACTATTCTGTTCTGCCAATGCTCTTTCCTCTTCCTTGCTTTTTGGCTTGTAACCCCGCTTTTTATATGTTGCCATAGTTCCTTTTGTTGATCGCGCAAAAATAAAGTTTTTATCCAAAACCGAAGGCTATTTATTTGTTATTTTTGGATATTTTCCACGATGCGTAACAAAATTTAAGAACCCTTCGAATGTTTCTTCAAAAAGTATCCCTTCTTAATTATAAGAATTTTGGCACTGCCGAGCTCGAGTTCGACCGCAAAATAAATTGTTTTGTGGGCAACAATGGAGTTGGAAAAACCAATATGTTGGATGCTATTTATCACCTGTCTTTTGGAAAGAGTTATTTTAATCCGATTGCGACCCAAAATATAAAACACGGGGAGGATTTCTTTGTTATTGAAGGTGTTTTTAAACTAAATAAGCGGGAAGAAAAAATAGTTTGTTCATTAAAAAAGAATGTAAAAAAAGTAATTCGGCGCAATGGGAAAGCGTATGAGCGACTTTCCGATCACATAGGGCTGTTGCCATTGGTAATTATTTCACCTGCAGACAGAGATCTTATTATTGAAGGAAGCGATATACGACGGAAATTTATAGATGGGGTAATCTCACAATCGGACAAAGAGTATTTGCGTGTCTTAATGAATTATCAAAAAGTGCTCTCACAACGAAATGCCCTATTAAAATACTTTGCAGCAAACCATACATTTGATCAGGAAACCTTATCTGTTTATAACGAACAACTTTATGTGCTAGGCACCGAAATATTTAAGAAAAGAGATCTTTTTATTTCCGAGTTTGTCCCCATTTTTAAAGAGCAATACCAACTTATCTCTGGAGGAAACGAAGAAGTAACCCTTAATTATAACAGTAAGTTGCGCAGCATGGATTTACTTACCTTGCTACACCAAAATATTGAGAAAGACCGGGCATTGCAGTACACCAGCGTTGGAATCCATAAAGACGATCTAGATTTTGAAATAGGAGAACACCCCATAAAAAAATTCGGGAGTCAGGGGCAGCAAAAATCGTTTTTAATTGCTTTGAAGTTTGCGCAGTTTCAATTCCTGAAAAAACAGGTTAAGACGACTCCCCTGTTATTGTTAGATGATATCTTTGATAAATTGGATGAAGACCGCGTAGCTCATATTATAACACTCGTAGAGGATAAGAATTTTGGACAGATCTTTATTAGCGATACCCATGCTGAGCGAACAGAAAATATCATTAAAAAAATTCATCAATCATACAAAATATTTAAATTGTAAGATGAAAACTACTATTTCTATACTACTCGCAGTGTTACTGACATCTTGTGCAAATAAGGTGAAAACTGAAGATTTAGGACACTTAAATGGCTATTGGGAAATAGAAAAAGTAGAATTTCCAGATGGCAATATCAAGGAATATTCCATAAATGCAACGGTAGATTATTTTGAAGTAGCAGAAATGATGGGCTATCGCAAAAAAGTGCAACCGCTATTAGATGGCAGTTACCAAACTTCAGACGATGCGGAAAAATTTACTATTCATGAATATAATGGTGAATTTCTGTTGCGTTATAAAAACAACCTTAGTGAGTGGGAAGAAAAAATTAGACTTTTGACACCCAACCAATGTGTCTTCGTAAATCAAGACCTAATTACCTATCATTACAGACGATTTGAACAAATTAATCTAGAGTAGTTGTGGCACGAAAAAAAAATAATTTGTCTTTAGGTGAGGCCCTTCAAGACTTTATTTCCGAAAATAAATTGCAAAAGGGTATAGACAAAGTACTTGTTAAAGAAGTCTGGTGTACCCTTATGGGCAATGGTGTAGATAATTACACCACCAATGTTGAATTACAGAATAACACCTTATTTGTTTCGCTTTCTTCTTCTGTGCTGAGGGAAGAACTAAGTCATGGGAAATCCAAAATAATTACCATGATGAATGAGGAATTGGGACGTGAGATCATTAAGAAAATAGTCTTGCGTTAACCCCGGTTTGTTTGCTCGGTAAAATTATTGTACAAAAAAAGGCTATCTAATAGATAGCCTTTACTAATTTATGTATTGTCTTAGTAAATTTCTCTACCTGCAAAATGAAAAGCACCTTCAATAGCTGCGTTCTCATCACTATCGGACCCGTGTACCGCGTTTTCTCCAATATCTTTGGCATATAACTTACGTATAGTACCTTCAGCAGCATCGGCCGGATTAGTGGCTCCAATGAGAGCTCTAAAATCTTCCACTGCATTTTCTTTTTCCAAAATAGCGGAAACAATAGGTCCTCTGGTCATAAATTCTACCAATTCTCCAAAGAAAGGACGCTCCTTGTGTACAGCATAAAATTCTTGTGCATCTCTTCTACTCATCTGCGTATACTTCATAGCAATTATCTTAAACCCCGCAGAGGAGATCTTATCTAATATAGCACCTATATATCCATTTTCAACCGCATCGGGTTTAATCATGGTAAATGTTCTGTTTGTAGTCATTCTTTAAAAATTTTGTGCAAAAATACACTTTATAAAGTCAAACCACAACATTAATACTGCTGTGTTATTGAGTTAAGAATTTCACCATTATCACCTATCATTTTTAAACTGGCCTCCCCTGACTTCAGATTCAACTGAACCACTCCAAAGCTTTTGGTTGCGATTACCTCACCGATCCGATACGGGTTTGGCTCTCCTGAATAACTAGAATATACATGCGTTAGTCCACTACTAGTAAAATCGATCAACGGATAAGGCATCCCTGCTACTTCATCCACAGAAAATTCGGAAATATGGCGGTCTCCAGAGAGAATCATAACTCCCCTGGCGTTGGAGTTTTTAACTATATCCTTTAATTTATCCACCTCATGGGGGAAATTGCCCCAACATTCAAAACCGTGTTCATTGGACAAAAATTGAACACTACTAACCAAAATATTAAAATCTGCTGTTGATTCATTCAATTCTTTTTCTAACCAATCCCACTGCTCCTTACCCAAAATTGTGCCTTCACCATATACTCCTGGTCCGTATCGTTTACCAGGTTCCTTGGCTTTAGTGAGGGCAGATCTAAAATACCGGGTATCCAAAACCAGTATTTTAACCGACCCATCAGTCATATCATACGTGCTACTCGTATAGACTCCTTCCTGACTTCTTCTGGCACTTTCCTGGGGAACATCCAAAAAATCCAAAAACACCTGTTGACTTTCATTTTTAGAGGTAAATTCCTCTCCACCATCATTCAGTCCATAATCGTGGTCATCCCAGGTTCCTATGATCGGTACTTTTGCCATTAGGTCGGAATAGCCCTCTACAGATCTTTGCAAATCATACATCTCTTTAATTTTTTCTGCATCTCCTGTATCCGCATATACGATATCACCACCCCATATCCATACGTCTGGATTGGCAGCAAGAACATCATCCCACAAATGATTCTTTACCGTATGCTTGTTGCATGAACCAAAAGCAATCGTAAAAACCCCTTCTTCTTTTTCCTTAACAACGACCGTTTTACTGGTTTTGCAACCACCAAAACAGATCAAAACAATTAATAAAGTTAGCTTGTTTAAAAATTTCATAAGCAGTGTTTTAATTCTGTTTCTAAAAGTAAGTTTTTATATAGAAAGACACTCTCTCATCTTCAGGAGAATTATTCACCTATCCCATTTAATCTTGTTGTTTCCAATAGTCAACTTCTTCAATACTTTATCCAAAACCACAGTGTCATTTGCAGTATACCTCATTAATCTTTGAATTTGGTTTACCTCTTTTGTATTAAATTGTATCTTTGCCCGCATGAATTTTGAGGATATAAACGGCAATGGTGTTCTGGATCCGGGTGAAGATTTGGACGGCGACGGCATCATCGACCGTTATTATGGCCCGGAACCACCCCCTTCAC
>CBDUCK010000117.1:0-9171 GCA_965365635.1 uncultured Muriicola sp. | reverse complement strand
TTTGTAGAATGCGCAACATTCCCATGATCGTATTCATTAATAAAATGGACCGCGAAGGGAAAGATGCGTTTGACCTTTTGGATGAAGTGGAACAAAAATTAGGACTTACCGTTACCCCTTTAAGTTTCCCTATTGGAATGGGGTATGATTTTAAGGGTATTTACAACATATACGAGAAAAATATCAATCTTTTTAGCGGAGACAACAAGAAAAATATTGAAGATACCATTGCATTTGATGATCTAAGCAATCCTGAACTGGAAAAAATAATTGGTGCAGCAGCAGCAAATGATTTACGTGAAAATCTAGACTTAATAGCAGGCGTATATCCCAAATTTGATACGGAAAATTACTTAGCAGGAAATTTACAACCTGTATTTTTTGGCTCTGCTCTGAATAATTTTGGTGTTCGTGAACTTCTGGATTGCTTTGTTGACATTGCCCCCACCCCAAGGGATAAAATGGCGGAAGAACGCCTGGTTAAGGCCACAGAACCAGAAATGACCGGCTTTGTCTTTAAAATTCACGCGAATATGGATCCAAAGCACAGAGACCGACTTGCGTTTGTTAAGATTGTTTCCGGGACTTTTGAACGCAACAAACCTTATTTACATGTACGTACCGGTAAGAAATTAAAATTTTCCAGCCCTAATGCATTTTTTGCAGAGAAAAAGGAAATTGTAGATATTTCTTTCCCTGGGGATATTGTTGGTTTGCACGATACTGGGAATTTTAAAATTGGCGATACGCTCACGGAAGGGGAAATATTACATTATAAAGGTATTCCGAACTTTTCGCCAGAGCATTTCAGGTACATTAATAATGCAGACCCCATGAAGTCAAAGCAACTGTTTAAGGGGATAGATCAGTTAATGGATGAAGGAGTAGCTCAATTATTTACCCTGGAATTAAACGGCCGGAAGGTTATTGGAACAGTAGGAGCCTTGCAATACGAAGTAATTCAGTATCGACTAGAACACGAGTATGGAGCAAAATGTACGTACGAAAATTTCCCTGTATATAAAGCATGTTGGGTAGAGCCCGAAGATCCAAAGAGTGAAGAATTCAAAGAATTTAAAAGGGTTAAACATAAATTTCTTGCCAAGGATAAAAGAAACCAACTTGTTTTCCTGGCAGATTCACAATTCTCCCTGCAATTAACACAACAAAAATATCCTACTGTAAAACTTCATTTTACCTCAGAATACTCATAATGGGAAATAAAAAACCCGGGATAAATATCCCGGGTTTTTTATTTAAGCCTCTCCTGTAGGTCCAAAATTTAGTGGAATTGGAGGTTGCTCATAATCCTTGATTGTGCCATGTGCTTTTTCGAAGCGCGAAACATTTTCACTTAAGGCCTTCAAAAACTTTTTAGCGTGTTGTGGTGTAAGTACAATTCTACTCTTAACCTTGGCTTTAGGTGCCCCGGGCATCATACTTATAAAATCAACTACAAATTCTGATACTGAATGATTGATAATAGCCAAATTAGAATAGACACCTTCCGCTGTCTTTTCATCTAACTCAATATTAATTTGTTTCTGTTTTTGTTCTTTCTCTGCCATCACTAAATAATATTAATGGAATATAAAAAAACCCCTGATAAAGATATCAGGGGTTTATATAATTAAAACTTTAACTCTTCCTTACGAGCCATAATCTCATCGTATTCTTGTTTAGATCCTACGATTATAGATTCATAATCTCGCATACCGGTACCGGCAGGAATTTTATGTCCTACAATTACATTCTCTTTTAAACCTTCAAGATCATCTATCTTACCGCTTACAGCGGCTTCATTCAATACTTTAGTGGTTTCCTGGAAGGAAGCCGCAGAAATGAATGACTTGGTTTGTAAAGAAGCTCTTGTTATACCCTGTAATACAGGTGTAGCAGTAGCAGCTATAGCGTCTCTTGCAATTGCCAGTCCTTTATCAGTACGTTTCAAGATAGAATTTTCATCCCGTAACTCGCGCGCAGTAATAATTTGACCCGCTTTAAGATTTTCAGATTCGCCAACTTCTTCAACTACTTTCTTTCCGAATATTTCATCGTTTTCTTTAATGAAATCATCTTTATGAACCAATTGGTTTTCTAAGAAAATGGTATCCCCCGGATCTTGTACACGTACTTTTCTCATCATTTGTCGTACAACAACTTCAAAGTGCTTATCATTAATTTTCACCCCTTGTAATCGGTATACTTCCTGTACTTCATTAACCAAGTATTGCTGAACAGCAGATGGCCCTTTAATGGCTAAGATATCTTCCGGAGTAATAGATCCATCAGATAATGGCATTCCTGCTCTAACGTAGTCATTTTCTTGTACTAAGATCTGATTTGAAAGTTTTACAAGGTATTTTTTAATCTCACCCAATTTGGATTCAATAATAATCTCCCTATTTCCTCTCTTTATCTTACCAAAAGAAACAACACCATCTATCTCTGAAACAACCGCAGGGTTAGAAGGATTACGCGCTTCGAATAATTCTGTTACTCTTGGCAGACCCCCTGTAATATCACCTGCTTTAGCTGATTTACGTGGTATTTTAACCAAAATCTTACCTTCTTTAATTTTGTCTCCATCATCTACCATGATATGAGACCCAACCGGAAGGTTATACGAACGCAACACTTCATCCTTAGTATTCTTAATCAATAAAGTAGGAATTAACTTCTTGTTCCTTGATTCTGAAATAACCTTTTCCTGGAATCCTGTTTGCTCATCAATTTCAACCTGGTAGGTAATACCCTGCTCAATATTCTCATAAGCAATTTTTCCTGGAAATTCAGATACTATAACTCCGTTATACGGATCCCACTGGCATATTATATCCCCTTTACTAACCGCATCACCACTCTTAGTGAATAATTGCGATCCATAAGGTATATTATTGGTGCTCAACGTAATACCTGTTTTAGTATCTACTATTTTAATCTCAGATGTTCTAGAAATTACAATGTCTACTTTTTTACCTTCGCTATTCTCACCTTTAACAGTTCGCATATCTTCAATTTCTGCCTTACCGTCGAATCTGGCTTCCAGCTTATTATCTTCAGATATGTTTCCTGCAATACCACCTACGTGGAAGGTACGCAATGTTAACTGCGTTCCAGGTTCTCCAATGGACTGTGCAGCTACAACACCAACAGCTTCACCCCGCTGCACCATTTTATTGGTGGCAAGGTTTCTACCATAACATTTTCCACAGATTCCTTTTTCTGCTTCACAAGTAAGGGCAGACCGCACTTCAACTTTTTCTATTGGCGATGCCTCAATCTTCTTAACATCTGATTCCATGATCTGTTGCCCTGCTTCCAGCATCATTTCTTCCGTTAGCGGATTAAACACATCATGTAATGCCGTTCTACCCAAAATTCGTTCTCCCAGGGTTTCAACTATTTCTTCATTCTTCTTTAAGGCTTCAACTTCTATTCCACGCAGTGTACCACAATCCTCAGTGTTCACGATTACATCTTGCGAAACATCAACAAGTCTACGTGTAAGATATCCTGCATCCGCCGTTTTCAAAGCAGTATCTGCAAGACCTTTACGAGCCCCGTGAGTAGAAATAAAGTACTCCAGAATAGAAAGTCCTTCTTTAAAGTTAGAAAGAATTGGGTTTTCAATAATCTCTCCACCTCCGGCAGTAGATTTTTTAGGCTTCGCCATTAATCCACGCATACCTGTAAGCTGTCTGATCTGTTCTTTTGAACCCCTTGCTCCGGAATCTAACATCATATAAACCGAGTTAAATCCTTGCTGATCCTCACGGATACGTTTCATAGCAAGTTCTGTTAGCATGGCATTGGTAGACGTCCAAACATCTATCACCTGATTGTAGCGTTCGTTGTTTGTGATCAGCCCCATGTTATAGTTTGCCATGATACCATCTACCTGTCCATTGGCATCTGCGATCATTTCATGCTTCTCTGGTGGAATAATAATATCACCTAAACTGAAGGATAATCCTCCCTTAAAGGCAAACTCATATCCCATAGTCTTAATCTTATCCAAAAAAGCTGCTGTTGTAGGAACATCGGTAACCGCTAAAATCTTTCCAATGATATCTCTCAGCGATTTCTTGTTTAAAACATCGTTAATATATCCGGCATTTTCGGGTACCACCATATTAAACAATACTCTTCCTACAGTAGTTGGGATAATCTGATTCACCAACTCACCTTCCTCATTGAAATCTTTTGCTCGAACTTTAATTCCGGCATTTAATTCAACCATTCCCTCATTGAAAGCAATGACAACTTCTTCATAAGAGTAAAAGGTTAACCCTTCCCCTTTAACAGGCACTTCTTTGGTAGATTTTCGTTCTTTGGTCATGTAATATAACCCTAGAACCATATCCTGTGAAGGTACCGTAATAGGTGACCCATTCGCAGGATTCAAAATATTATGAGAAGCAAGCATCAACAATTGTGATTCTAGTATTGCTTCCGGACCCAAAGGTAAATGTACCGCCATCTGATCCCCATCGAAATCTGCATTAAATGCAGTACACACTAAGGGGTGAAGACGAATTGCCTTTCCTTCTATTAATTTAGGTTGGAAGGCCTGAATACCCAAACGGTGCAATGTGGGAGCACGGTTTAATAATACAGGGTGTCCTTTTAGGACATTTTCCAAAATATCCCAAACTACGGGTTCTTTTTTATCTATAATTTTCTTTGCGGATTTTACCGTTTTAACGATACCACGTTCTATCAGTTTTCGAATTACAAATGGCTTATAGAGTTCAGCTGCCATATCTTTAGGCAAACCACATTCAAATAAACTCATTTCTGGTCCTACAACAATCACCGAACGAGCCGAATAATCCACACGTTTACCTAATAAGTTCTGACGGAAACGACCTTGTTTTCCTTTCAATGAATCTGAAAGTGATTTTAAAGGACGGTTCGATTCTGTCTTAACAGCTGATGCTTTACGAGTGTTATCGAACAAAGAATCTACCGATTCCTGAAGCATTCGCTTCTCATTTCTAAGAATAACTTCCGGGGCTTTAATTTCCATCAATCGCTTTAAACGATTGTTTCTTATAATCACCCTTCTGTACAGATCATTTAAATCTGATGTTGCAAAACGACCCCCATCTAATGGAACCAATGGACGTAATTCTGGTGGTATAACCGGAACTACTTTCATGATCATCCACTCGGGTTTGTTTTCCCTATTATCCTGAGATTCGCGTAATGCCTCAACAACTTGAAGTCTCTTTAAGGCTTCTGTTTTACGCTGCTTGGAGGTTTCTGTATTAGCTTTGTGCCTTAACTCGAAAGAAAGCTCTCGTAAATCGATACGAGCAAGCAGATCAATAAGACATTCTGCTCCCATTTTGGCAATAAACTTATTGGGATCCGAGTCTTCTAAATATTGATTTTCTGGTGGAATGGTTTCAAGAATATTCAAATATTCCTCTTCCGTAAGAAAATCTAATTTTTGGATTTCCTCTCCTTCGGGTCCTTTGGCAACACCTGGCTGTATTACTACATAACGTTCGTAGTAAATAATCATGTCTAACTTTTTAGACGGTAAGCCTAAAAGGTATCCAATTTTATTTGGCAGCGAACGGAAATACCATATATGTGCCACCGGAACCACCAGGTTTATATGCCCAACGCGGTCTCTTCTTACTTTTTTCTCAGTAACCTCAACTCCACAACGGTCACACACAATACCACGATAGCGGATACGTTTGTATTTTCCACAAGCACATTCGTAGTCCTTTACAGGTCCAAAAATTCGCTCACAGAATAAACCATCTCGCTCTGGCTTATGGGTTCTGTAGTTAATAGTTTCAGGTTTTAAAACCTCACCTCTAGATTCTCCTAAAATAGATTCCGGAGAAGCCAGGCCTATAGAAATTTTATTAAACCTTTTTACTGCTGTATTATCGTTTTGTCTAGCCATAATTCTATGGTGATAGTATATTATTTGTGTGTAATATGAACTAAATTTTATTCTTCCAATCTAATGTCTAAACCTAATCCCTTAAGTTCGTGCATTAATACGTTGAAAGATTCTGGTAAACCAGGCTCTGGCATTGTTTCTCCTTTAACGATAGATTCGTAGGTTTTAGCTCTACCAATTACGTCATCCGATTTTACGGTAAGAATCTCGCGCAATGTTGCCGAAGCACCATATGCCTGTAATGCCCATACTTCCATCTCTCCAAAACGTTGTCCACCAAATTGAGCTTTACCACCCAATGGTTGCTGTGTTATCAGAGAATATGGTCCTATAGAACGTGCGTGCATCTTATCATCGACCATGTGACCCAGTTTCAGCATATAAATAACCCCTACTGTCGCAGGTTGATCGAAACGCTGACCAGTACCACCGTCAAAAAGATAGGTATGTCCAAATCTTGGAATACCTGCCTCATCTGTAAAACCATTGATCTGATCTATTGTTGCTCCATCAAAAATAGGCGTAGCATATTTTTTATTTAGCTTTTGTCCTGCCCAACCAAGAACTGTTTCATAGATCTGTCCGATGTTCATACGAGATGGTACACCAAGTGGATTAAGTACAATATCTACAGGGGTTCCGTCTTCGAGGAATGGCATATCTTCTTGTCTTACAATACGGGCCACAATACCTTTGTTTCCGTGGCGCCCTGCCATCTTGTCTCCTACCTTAAGTTTTCGCTTCTTAGCAATGTATACCTTGGCCAATTTCATTATTCCTGCAGGTAATTCATCCCCGACAGATATAGTAAATTTGTCCCTTCTAAGGTTTCCTTGCAGGTCGTTTAACTTAATTTTGTAGTTGTGCAACAAATCAGCTACCATGCTATTGGTGGCCTTGTCTGTAGTCCAACTTCCACTCACCAAATGGGCAAAATCATCTACTGAATTTAACATCTTCATGGTGTACTTCTTACCTTTTGGAAGTACTTCTTCTCCGAGGTCATTAAGCACCCCCTGAGAGGTCTTACCATTAATAAGCTTAAATAATTTTTCTACAAGTACGTCTTTGAGTTCCTGGAACTTAACTTCATATTCTAATTCCAAGGAAGTGATCGCTTCCTTATCTTCTGATCGTTTACGTTTATCTTTTATAGATCTTGAAAATAATTTCTTCTCTATAACAACACCACGTAATGATGGAGACGCTTTTAACGAAGCATCTTTTACATCCCCTGCCTTATCTCCAAATATGGCACGAAGTAATTTTTCTTCAGGCGTAGGATCGGACTCACCTTTAGGTGTAATCTTACCAATTAAAATATCTCCTGGTTTAACTTCTGCACCAATGCGGATCATTCCATATTCATCCAGATCTTTGGTAGCTTCTTCAGAAACATTCGGAATATCGTTGGTAAGCTCTTCAGCTCCCAATTTGGTATCCCTAACTTCCAATGAGTACTCATCTATGTGGATTGATGTGAAAATATCTTCACGCACTACTTTTTCAGAAATTACAATGGCATCCTCAAAGTTGTAACCTTTCCATGGCATAAATGCCACTTTTAGGTTTCTTCCCAATGCTAATTCTCCACTTTCGGTAGCATATCCTTCACAAAGTACCTGACCCCTTTTTACCTTATCGCCTTTCTTTACGATTGGCTTAAGGTTGATACTCGTACCCTGGTTGGTTTTCCTGAATTTTACCAGCTGATATGTTTTGGAATCCTCTTCAAAACTTACCAATTTCTCTTCTTCAGAGCGATTGTATCTTATCGTAATCTGGTGAGAATCTACATATTCTATTACACCATCTCCTTCCGCATTGATCAATACTCTTGAATCAGAAGCTACTTGTCTTTCCAACCCGGTACCTACAATTGGTGATTGTGGTTTTAATAATGGAACTGCCTGACGCATCATGTTAGATCCCATCAGTGCCCGGTTCGCATCATCATGTTCCAGGAATGGAATTAAAGAAGCCGATATAGATGCAATCTGATTTGGAGCAACATCTGTATAGTTTACCTCTGATGGGTCTACTACAGGAAAATCTCCTTCTTCTCTTGCAATTACTTTATCACGATCTATAGTTCCGTCATTTTTAAGTGGAATATTTGCCTGAGAAATCTTCATGCCTTCTTCTTCCTCCGCACTCAGGTATATAAACTCCTTCGTATCTACTTTCCCTTTTGAAACTTTTCTATACGGTGTTTCCAGGAATCCCATTGGATTCACTTTCGCAAAAACAGCCAGGGATGAAATAAGACCAATATTTGGACCTTCCGGAGTTTCGATAGGACAAAGTCTTCCATAATGTGTATAGTGAACATCACGAACCTCAAAACCGGCTCGCTCTCTAGAGAGTCCACCTGGCCCTAGTGCAGATAATCTACGCTTGTGTGTAATCTCTGCCAGCGGATTAGTTTGATCCATGAACTGAGATAACTGGTTAGTTCCAAAGAAAGAGTTGATCACAGAAGACAAAGTCTTCGCGTTAATCAAATCTATTGGAGTAAATACCTCGTTATCACGTACGTTCATACGTTCACGAATTGTACGTGCCATACGAGCTAAACCAACTCCAAACTGAGATGATAATTGCTCTCCTACGGTTCGCACACGTCGGTTAGACAAGTGATCTATATCATCGATCTCCGCTTTAGAGTTAATCAACTCAATAAGGTATTTAATGATCGTTATGATATCTTCTTTGGTAAGGACTTGTTTGTCCATACCAATATCTAACCCTAATTTTTTATTCATCCGGTAACGCCCTACCTCACCCAGGTTATATCGTTGATCCGAGAAGAACAACTTATCTATAATACCTCTGGCTGTTTCTTCATCTGGCGGTTCTGCGTTACGCAATTGACGATAAATATGCTCAACTGCCTCTTTTTCAGAGTTTGTTGGATCTTTTTGAAGCGTGTTATGAATAATGGCATAATCGCTTTGAGCATTATTTTCTTTGTGAAGGAGGACCGTCTTAACATCGGCCTCCATAATCTGATCTATATGGTCTTTTTCCAGGATAGTATCCCGGTCTAAAACAATTTCGTTACGTTCTATAGACACTACTTCCCCAGTATCTTCATCCACGAAATCTTCATGCCATGTGTTCAACACTCTTGCAGCAAGTTTGCGACCCAAGACTTTTTTCAATCCGGCTTTAGACACCTTAACTTCTTCTGAAAGATCAAATATCTCAAGAATATCCTTATCGCGCTCAAAGCCAATAGC
>CBDUCK010000116.1:0-9210 GCA_965365635.1 uncultured Muriicola sp. | reverse complement strand
TGATTTCTTCGTACAAGATAGAAGGTGAGTTACGTTCTGAGAACCAGCTTAACATTAAGAGATTAATGGATATAGGTTGCTATCGCGGAATCCGTCACAGATCTGGACTTCCCTTACGCGGTCAGCGAACTAAGAATAATTCCAGAACAAGAAAAGGAAAAAGAAAAACAGTAGCCAACAAGAAGAAGGCAACTAAGTAATAAGGCGTAGTATGGCAAAGACAGGTACAAAATCGACTAAGAAACGTAAGGTAATAGTAGAATCTACTGGAGAAGCGCATATTACAGCTTCCTTCAATAATATTATTATTTCTTTAACCAATAAGAAAGGCGATGTCATTTCTTGGGCATCTGCAGGCAAAATGGGTTTTAGAGGTTCTAAAAAAAACACACCTTATGCTGCTCAGATAGCATCAGAAGAATGTGCAAAAACAGCACATGAAGCTGGTTTGAGAAAAGTAAAGGTTTATGTAAAGGGCCCTGGTAACGGACGCGAATCTGCGATCAGATCTTTACATAACTCCGGAATTGAGGTTACAGAAATCATTGATGTAACTCCAATGCCCCATAATGGGTGTAGACCACCTAAAAGAAGAAGAGTATAATTAATTATAATTCCTTAAATAAATTCTCACAGAAAGTGTAGTTACGATTATCGAAGGATAAGCCTTAATTCATAATCACACTTTTTAATTAACAAGAAGATGGCAAGATATACAGGACCTAAATCAAAAATCGCCCGGAAATTTGGAGAGGCGATATTCGGAGAGGATAAGTCTTTTGATAAAAAGAATTACCCACCGGGACAACACGGAAATAACAGACGCCGTGGTAAAAAATCGGAATATGCAATCCAGTTAATGGAAAAGCAAAAAGCGAAATATACCTACGGTATTTTAGAAAAACAATTTAGAAACATATTTGCGAAAGCTAATAGAAGTAAAGGGGTAACCGGTGAGGTACTGCTACAATTGTGTGAAACACGATTAGATAACGTAGTGTACAGAATGGGGATATCTAATTCTAGACGCGGTGCAAGACAATTGGTTTCTCACAGACATATAACGGTAAACGGCGAATTGGTGAACATTCCATCGTATTCACTGAAACCAGGAGATGTTGTTGGAGTAAGGGAAAAATCTAAATCTCTTCAGGCCATTGAGGATTCACTAGCTGCTAACAGCAGTGTTTATGAATGGATTACATGGAATTCTGATAAAAAGGAAGGCACTTTCGTAGCTATTCCTGAAAGAGTTCAGATTCCTGAAAACATCAAAGAACAATTAATCGTTGAGTTATACTCTAAATAAAACAACACATATCCGACTATGGCATTATTTAATTTTCAGAAACCCGATAAAGTTATAATGATTGATTCCTCAGATTTTGAGGGAAAATTTGAATTTCGTCCTTTGGAACCTGGTTATGGATTAACTGTTGGGAACGCATTAAGAAGAGTATTACTTTCCTCTTTAGAAGGTTTTGCGATTACGAATGTGCGTATCGATAAAGTGGAACACGAGTTCTCAGTTATAGAAGGCGTCGTAGAAGATGTAACCGAAATTATTTTAAACTTAAAACAAGTTCGTTTTAAGCGACAGATAGAAGACGTAAACGAAGAAACTGTTTCAGTTTCTGTAAGCGGAAAAGAGCAGTTGACTGCTGGTGATTTTCAAAAGTTTATCTCCGGATTCCAAGTGCTAAACCCAGATTTGGTTATTTGTAATATGGATCCAAAGGTGAGCATAAACATGGAAATGACCATTGAGAAAGGAAGAGGCTATGTACCTGCTGAGGAGAATAAAAAATCCAATGCACCTATCGGTAGCATTGCTGTAGATTCTATTTTTACTCCGGTAAAAAATGTAAAATACAGTATTGAGAACTTTAGGGTAGAGCAAAAAACCGATTATGAAAAATTGGTTTTCGAGATCGTTACAGATGGCTCAATTCATCCAAAAGATGCGTTAACAGAAGCCGCTAAGGTCTTAATACATCACTTTATGTTGTTTTCTGATGAACGAATTACATTGGAAGCCGATGAAATTGCGCAAACAGAGACCTATGACGAGGAATCGTTGCACATGCGTCAGTTGTTGAAAACAAAACTTGTGGATATGGACCTGTCTGTAAGGGCATTAAATTGCTTAAAAGCTGCAGAAGTAGATACACTGGGAGATTTGGTTTCTTTCAACAAAAATGACCTGATGAAGTTCAGAAACTTTGGTAAAAAGTCCTTGACAGAATTGGAAGAGCTTGTTATCAACAAGGGCTTGAATTTTGGGATGGACCTATCCAAATACAAATTAGATAAAGATTAATTTTACTTATTATTCTGCAAGATTTTTGCGATAAAATAAGACTAGATAGAATAGAACGATGAGACACGGTAAGAAAGTCAATCACTTAGGAAGAAAGACTGCACACAGAAGGGCTATGTTAGCCAATATGGCTTGTTCGCTTATTGAACACAAAAGAATTAATACAACCGTTGCCAAGGCAAAAGCTTTGAAGCAATTCATAGAACCTTTGATCACCAAGTCCAAGGCTGAGAATAACAAGTCTATGGAGAAAGGTACTCATAACAGAAGAATCGTATTTAGAAACCTTAGAGATAAATACGCAGTTTCTGAGTTATTCAGTACAGTTTCGGAGAAAGTAGCGGACAGACCTGGTGGATATACACGAATCATTAAGCTGGGAAACCGTTTAGGTGACAATGCAGATATGGCGATGATAGAATTGGTAGATTTTAATGAAATCTACAATGCAGGGAAAGCCAAGAAGAAGAAAACAACACGTAGAAGCAGAACTGCTAAAAAAACAGAAGCTCCTGCGGAAGTAGTTGCTGAAACCGAAGTGGCAGAAGAAGAAGTAGCAGAAGTAAAGACTCCGAAAGCGAAGACTCCTAAAGAGGATAAACCAAAAGAGGAGGCCCCTGAAGCAACTGACGAAACCAAAACAGATGATTCAAAGGAATAACATGTTTATAACGTTTGAAAAAATTGAAAAGGATAGACCTAAAAGTCTATCCTTTTTTTATGTTTATTTGTGAAACCAAAAGTAGAAGTATCAGCATGAAGTATCAAACAAGAAAGAAAGCATTATTATTATTAGCAGATGGCACCATTTTTTATGGAAAGTCGGTAGGAAACGCAGATGGCACCGCTTTTGGTGAAGTTTGTTTTAATACCGGGATGACGGGGTATCAGGAAATATTTACAGACCCCTCTTATTTTGGGCAGTTAATGGTAATGACCAATGCACATATTGGAAATTATGGAGCTAATGAAGAAGAGAGTGAATCTGATTCAGTAAAAATATCGGGCCTCATCTGCAAGAATTTTAGTTATGATTATTCCCGTCCGGATGCCGATAGTAGTTTGCAGGAATTTTTAGAGAAGAGTAATCTTTTTGCGATTTCTGATGTAGATACAAGGGCATTGGTAAGCTATATTAGAGACCACGGCGCCATGAATGCGGTGATATCTACACGAATAGATGAATTACCTAAATTGAAGTCAGAATTGGCAAAAATACCGAGTATGAAGGGGCTAGAGTTAGCCTCAAAAGTTTCGGCCAGTGAGCCTTATTTTTATGGTAATCCTGTGGCTACATATAAAATAGCAGCACTGGATATCGGTATAAAAAAGAACATATTACGAAACCTGGCTGAGAGGGATGCTTATATCAAAGTATTTCCATACAATACGCCATATGCTGACTTGAAGGCCTGGAATCCGGATGGCTATTTTATCTCAAACGGACCCGGGGATCCGGAACCACTAACGGAAGCTATTCAGACAGCAAAAGATATTATGGGCCAGGATAAGCCCCTATTCGGAATATGTCTCGGACATCAGGTGATTGCTTTGGCTAACGGAATTTCTACCTATAAGATGTACAATGGACATCGGGGAATAAATCATCCTGTTATCAATTTAAAAACTGGTAAGGGAGAAATTACGTCGCAAAATCATGGCTTTGCTATAGATCGTGAAGAAACAGAAGCACATCCGGACGTGGAGATCACTCATGTGCACCTTAATGATCAAACTGTTGCAGGTATTCGCATGAAAAATAAGAATGTATTTTCTGTGCAATACCATCCGGAAGCAAGTCCGGGACCACATGATGCGGCCTATCTTTTTGATCAATTTTTTCAACAGATAAAAGAGTATACTAATAAAGATGTAGTGGTTTAAAAAACGGTAAATATCATTGGATATCTGGGTAAAGGTCTGGGTATTCCAATGGTCCTTTTGTATCTTTGACCCTAATAATTCAACCGATAAATCAATAGACTTATGAGTATCATATTAGATGTACACGCCCGTCAAATTTTTGACTCAAGGGGTAATCCAACCGTAGAGGTAGATATAGTAACAGAGAATGGGGTTTTAGGCAGGGCAGCTGTTCCTTCGGGAGCTTCCACCGGGGAGCACGAAGCTATGGAGCTGAGAGATGGGGGTTCTTCCTTTATGGGGAAAGGGGTCTTAAATGCCGTAAAAAATGTGAATACAGTAATAGCCGATAAAATAAGGGGCATGGTAGTTTTTGATCAGAATCTTATAGATGAAACTATGATTTCTTTAGATGGTACCCCAAACAAATCTAAGTTAGGGGCAAATGCAATTTTGGGCGTTTCCCTGGCGGTGGCAAAGGCTGCTGCCAATGAGATGGGAATGTCATTATACCGTTATGTAGGAGGTGTTAGTGCGAATACATTACCGGTTCCAATGATGAATATTATTAACGGAGGTTCGCATTCAGATGCGCCCATTGCTTTTCAGGAATTTATGGTAATGCCGGTGAAAGCAAAAAGTTTTTCGCATGCACTGCAAATGGGAACTGAAATATTCCACAATCTAAAAAAAGTATTACACGATCGAGGTCTTAGCACGGCTGTGGGTGATGAAGGAGGATTTGCTCCTACCTTAGATGGAACAGAGGATGCGTTAGATACTATAGCTAAAGCAGTAGAAAAAGCAGGGTATTCTTTTGGAGATGAAGTAATGATTGCATTAGACTGTGCTGCAGCAGAATTTTACGTGGATGGAAAGTACGATTACACCAAGTTTGAAGGAGATAAAGGAGCCATTAGGACATCGGAAGAACAAGCAAAATATTTAGCGGCTCTTTGTGATAAATACCCTATCATCTCTGTTGAAGATGGAATGGATGAGAACGACTGGGACGGATGGAAAATATTAACCGAATTGGTAGGTGATAAAGTTCAGTTGGTTGGGGATGACCTCTTTGTTACCAATGTAACGAGATTGTCCAAGGGAATTGCAAACGGCATTGCAAATTCTATCCTAATAAAGGTAAATCAAATTGGAACCTTATCGGAAACCATATCTGCCGTAAATATGGCAAAGAATGCGGGATATACTTCCGTAATGTCTCACAGATCTGGTGAAACAGAAGATAATACCATTGCAGATCTTGCTGTGGCTCTGAATACAGGCCAGATTAAGACAGGTTCTGCCTCCAGATCGGACAGGATGGCAAAATACAACCAGTTGTTACGTATTGAAGAGGAGTTGGGTTCTGTAGCCTACTACCCTGGTAAGGATGCGTTGAAAGTAACTAAATAGAATAATCTCACAAATCATAAAAAGTCTTTCAATATAGCGAAAGGCTTTTTTTGGCTCTTTAATTCCCATTTTGGGTATTTTTAGCAAGTAAGGATCAATATATAGAATGAATAACTTTTTATTTGTAGCGGCGGAGAACGATGCAATACCTAATTGTAAGGCTGGAGGCATGGGTGATGTGGTCCGTGATGTTCCCAGGGAAATAGCCTCAAGAGGTGATAAGGTTCATGTAGTGGTTCCCAGTTATTCCAGATTACACCAGAAAGGCACCTTTTTAGCGTTGCTTCATTTTAATTTCAGGGGGCAACCTTATGAGGCCGAAGTTTACGAAGTGTTACCAAAAAAAGAGCTGGCGAATATTCATCATTATGTTATTCATCATCCGGAAATTACAGCGGGTGACATAGCGCACATATATCATAATGACCCTAAAGAGCCATTTTATACAGACTCAAACAAGTTTGCAATCTTCTGTTGTGGAGTTGCATCCGCCATAGAGCAGGGTGTTTTTGATACGTTGGATGTTGTTCATTTGCACGATTGGCATGCGAGTTTACTGCTTTTTTTAAAGAATTATCATCCGCAATACCCATCGTTGAAAAAGCTTCGTTTCGTATATAGCATACATAATCTTGCCATACAGGGGATTCGTCCTTTCGAAGGAAATTTAGCATCGGTTCAAAATTGGTTTCCCGAAATTCCCTATGAAAAGAAAAAACTCATGGATTATCGGTATCAGGATTGTATAAATCTGATGGCCATTGGAATTCGCTTGGCAGATGCTGTTCACACGGTCTCCCCATCGTATAAGGAGGATATTTTATTGCCTAGCAGCCCCCCTGAATTTATTGGAGGAGAATCGCTGGAAAAAGATCTGCAGCGTGCTGATAATGAAGGAAGACTCTATGGTATCTTGAACGGATGCAATTATAAGAATATAAGAACAGCGGAGCGAAATAAGATTTTTGGAACTACGATTAAAGCTATTTTTATTTGGTTGCAAGAAGAGTCCAAGAAATACAAAGCAGATTTTCTGGCCCATACAGGAGAAAAAATACTTCCTTTTCTCACAAAGAAACCCGGTTTTATTTGTTCTAGTGTTGCAAGGCTAACAGAACAGAAATTCTTCTTTTTTAAACGTTCCCCGGAAGCCTTAATTGCTATTTTAGAGAAGCTTCAAAAGGTGAATGGCATCTATATCGTATTGGGTACAGGAGCGCCGGAATACGAGGAGTTATTTAGAAGCATTAGCAGGGAATACAACAACTTCATTTTTATTAATGGGCAGTCAGAAGATGTCATAGACGCTATTTATCTCGAATCCGATCTGTATGTTATGCCCAGCCAGTTCGAACCCTGTGGAATAAGTCAGATGTTGGCTATGCGTAACGGAAATCCTTGTTTGGTGCATCGCACCGGAGGTTTGGTTGATACGGTAGAACATATGGTAACTGGGTTTAGCTTTGACGGCAAAAACTACGAGGATAAAATCGAAGCGATGCTTTCTTGCTTCGACCAAACTTTAGATGTATTTGAAAACGATAAACCCAAATGGAGGCAAATTAAATCGAGTGCCAAGAAGATGCGTTTTACCTGGAAAAAATCTGTGGATGCTTATTATGAAACGTTGTATTGCCTTCCCTTGGGATAGGATTTCCTGCAATAATAAAACATAAAATTTAGTAATATTTTTAGTGCTTTTAATGATCGTAAGAATTGTTAAAAAGCCGCCTTTTTCTTAACTTTACGATACTGTTCAATTAATACGTAAATCAAACTAAATGTCGGATAAAGCTATACTCGAGTACAGAGGGAAAAAGTATGAATTCCCTGTCGTAAAAGGCACAGAAAATGAACTAGCCATTGATATAAAAACCTTGCGTTCTTCAACGGGCATGATAACGCTAGATCCCGGTTATAAAAATACCGGATCTTGTGAAAGCGCCATTACCTATCTCGATGGTGAAAAAGGCATTTTGCGATACCGAGGGTATAAAATTGAAGATTTAGCGGAAAAAGCAGATTTTTTAGAAGTAGCGTATTTGTTGATTTTTGGTGAACTTCCCAATAAAGAAGAATTAGATCAGTTTCATGATGATATAAAGCAAGAATCTCATGTAGATGAGGAAATGAAAAAGATCTTGGATGGTTTTCCAAAATCGGCGCATCCTATGGGAGTATTATCCTCTCTAACGAGTGCCTTGATAGCGTTTAACCCATCTTCTGTGAATATCACATCAGAAAAGGAAATGTACTATGCCATTGTTCGTATCATGGCTAAATTTCCTGTATTGGTAGCCTGGACCATGAGAAAAATGAAGGGTCTACCGTTAGATTATGGAGATGATTCCTTAGGGTATGTAGAGAATCTTCACAAAATGATGTTTAAGAGACCCAACAAGGAATATATAAAGAACGAAACTGTAATAAACGGTCTGGATCAATTATTAATTCTACATGCGGACCATGAGCAAAATTGTTCAACATCTACCGTACGGATTACGGGATCTTCCCATGCTGGTTTATTTGTTTCCTTGTCGGCGGGGATATCTGCCTTGTGGGGGCCATTGCATGGAGGTGCCAATCAGGCGGTGTTGGAAATGTTAGAGGCCATTGAGGCAGATGGTGGGGATACAGCAAAGTATATGAATAAGGCCAAGGACAAAAATGATCCGTTCAGGCTTATGGGATTTGGTCACCGGGTATATAAAAATTTTGATCCAAGGGCTAAGATCATTAAAAAAGCAGCCGATGATGTATTAGGAGAATTGGGAATCGAAGATCCAATTTTGGATATTGCCAAAGGACTAGAAAAAGTTGCTTTGGAAGATTCGTACTTCGTGGAGAGAAAGTTATATCCTAATGTTGATTTCTACTCAGGGATCATTTATAGAGCACTGGGTATTCCAACGGAAATGTTTACAGTAATGTTTGCCATGGGCCGCCTTCCCGGATGGATTGCGCAATGGAGAGAAATGAGACTGCGAGGGGAGCCTATAGGAAGACCACGTCAGGTGTATATTGGAGAAAATGAAAGACCTTTTGTGGCCGTAGACAAACGATAATTTAGTAGATTAATGGATAGATACTCCTCCTTTTGAAATGTATTCAAAAGGAGGAGTTTTTTTCCCAATTGGAAACGTAAGTATTTCTATATTTGCGGAAATTAGAATATGCTTTCTCTAAACATTAATGATGAAACTTCCCGGTTAAAGGCGGTTGTTTTAGGTACTGCGGAAAGCTGTGGACCAATCCCATTGCCCGAGGAAGCCTACGATCCAAAGTCTTTGGAACATATTTTGGCAGGGACTTATCCCAAGGAAAAGGACATGATTCGTGAAATGGATGCTTTTAGCACTGTTTTAAAAAAGTATGATGTTCAGGTTTTCCGCCCGGAAGTACTAAAAGATTGTAATCAGATCTTTTCCAGAGATATCGCATTTGTTATTGAGGATAAGTTAATAGAGGCCAATATTCTGCCCGAAAGGGAGCAAGAGTTTGAAGCAATTTTGCACGTGCTCGATGCAATAGCCCCAGAGAATATTTTAGTTCCGCCAGCAGACGTTCATGTAGAAGGTGGTGATGTAATGCCCTGGAACGATTATATCTTC
>CBDUCK010000115.1:0-9228 GCA_965365635.1 uncultured Muriicola sp. | reverse complement strand
TATCGGGAAGTTTCTCAACAGCAGGGGACGTCGGCTGATCGGTTGGGATGAAATTTTGGAAGGAGGAATACCAGTCATTTTCTTGCAAACATCGCATTTACCGCATGCATCCCTCTTTTTTTCGCCAAAGTAATGGAGTAATTGCAGGTTTCTACAATCGTTGCAATTATCTATATATGCCAGCATGGCGGCAACATTAGCTATTTTATTTTGATTGATTGCTGTTATTTTCTTTGCGAAGACATTTATTGTGCGTTCGTCTTCTCTTGGCACAATAAAGGTTAGCTCCATATCCCTGTTTTCGGAAGTATATTCTAGTATACCATCCATATTAGATTTCTCCAGGACAGATAAAACCATTTCCTCTTGTACATTACTTTTTTTTGCGAGTAACAGCGTATTAATTTTTATATCATATTCAAACACCCCTCCGTACGTCCTCAGGAGTACTTGCAAGATAGCAGCACTTTTAGGGTTCGCATCCAGATAGTTGAACAAATCATTTTTTGAAGCTTTAAAACGTACTGTAGTTCTTCTTGAGAAGTTTTGGGAAAGAGCTATCACAGAGTTTTGATCTAGCAAACGAAGGCCGTTGTAGGTTAAAATAGGGTTTAATGAGTATGTATCACAAAACGAATTAAAATGAAACTGATGTACATTTTCTTCCAGTGTCCCATAAGGTACCTGAAAGTAGTTATTCAGTTTATTATACAGCATTTTAATAAATGCCACATCGGGTAATACGCTTAAAAACTGTCTTTTCACCCGCGCTTTATCGGCAGGGTTTGTAAGCAGAATGGCGGCTGCCGGATTCCCATCTCTTCCGGCTCTTCCAGATTCCTGAAAATAATTCTCGAGACTATCCGGGGTGTCATAATGCACTACCAGAGCTACATCTGGTTTGTCTATGCCCATGCCGAAGGCATTGGTGGCCACCATAAATCTGGTAGTATTTTGAAGCCATTGGGCTAACTTCTGTTCTTTTTCTTTGGTGGAGATACCGCCATGAAAATAATTTGCAGTAATACCATTATTAGAAAGGAAGAATGCCAACTCTTCAGCAGCTCTTCTACTGCGAACGTATATAATTCCACTCCCTGTAGTATTGGAACACAGTTCCTTTAATCTATACCGCTTGTCTTCTTCCTGTAATACGGAGTACACTATGTTGTTTCTAGAAAAAGAGTCTTTATACTTTATTGCCTCCTTAATACCTAAATTCTCAATAATATCTTGTGCAACTCGTGTTGTAGCAGTAGCCGTTAGCGCAATAATAGGAACCGTTGGTTGTAATTCTCTTAAAATGCTGCATTCCAAATAGGCGGGTCTAAAATCGGTTCCCCATTGTGATATACAGTGGGCTTCATCTATGGCCACCAGATTTACGTTCATTTGGCTAATTCTATCTTGGACCAACTCTTGTTGCAGGCGTTCCGGGGAAAGGTATAGGAGTTTATAAGAACCATAAAGGCAGTTATCCAATAAATTTGAGGTCTCTTCAAATCCAATGCCTCCAGTTAATGCAATGGCCTTTATTCCTTTATCCCTAAGTTGATTAACCTGATCCTTAATAAGTGCTATTAAGGGAGAAACTACTATGCAAAGACCCTCTTTTGATAGTGCCGGTATTTGATAACAAAGAGATTTTCCGCCTCCTGTGGGCAGTAAGGCAAGAACGTCCCTACCATCTAGTACCGATTGAATTATACGTTCTTGTGAGCCTCTAAATTCTGAATATCCCCAGAATTCCTTTAATAACTGAATAGGTGTAGGGTTCACGAACTTTTTGCTAAAATATTAAGAATAAATGTAGTGCGTTCTTCTATGCTTCCTTTAGGCACCTCAACAGAATCGTACTTAAAATCGGCATAGGTTTCCTCTAGACATTTATGAATTTCTTTGGCTTCCTCAAATGTTTCTAATCGTTCATGATCTGTGATATAGATTTCTTCCCAAGGAGGCAGAACAATCACCTGGTCATAACGGTGAAGATGGCAATGATTCGTAAAATCATCCCCGTAAGTTTGTCCAAAATACTTCATATAAGCAAGTACATCCGGGAGCCCTCTGTCATAAAATACAATATCGTTTTTAACCTGCGATGCTTCATTGAAATGGGCAATTCTTCCCTCCAGGATTTTTTGATTAAAAAGATGGGGATCATCAACAAAAGCAAGGGGATTAGATACAAAAGTAGCTGGGTCTCCACTCTTTTTTGCTTCGAAGGTTAAACTCCTGACAACTTCGTGAAAACAATAAAACCCTCTTGTTTCCAGATCGTTAATTATTGCTGTCTTTCCCGTTCCGGGTCCCCCTGTAATTACTATTCGTTTCAATTTCAATGGTAGCAGTATATGCTACAAAAGTAATCAATAGGACCGTGGCTTTAAAATTGTGACGATGCTTTATATTTGTAAAAAATTTGGAATGAAAGAAGACAAAACAGAAGAATTTTACCAACGCTTAAAAGAAGAACTTTTGCGAAGCGATTCATGGCCAACAGATTATTTATATAAATTTATTGTTCCAACAGATGCGGATAAAATAAACACTATCCAAAGTATTTTTGATAATACAGGTGCAGTAATCGAATCAAAAAAATCTAGTAAGGGAAAGTATACGAGTATATCTGTTACGGTGAATCTAAAGAATCCTGATGCCGTTATTAAAAATTACAAGGAAGTTGCTAAGGTAGAGGGGGTAATATCTTTATAAAATAGTTATTCTGCTATAATTTTCTTAATTTGCCCCCGTTTTATACACTCCTCCTAGCTATTAATTTAAGCATAAACAACAAACTTTGAATACAGTAGAAAATCTAGAATACAATACAGAGCGTTCTAAGCTCATTATACCTGAATATGGCCGACATTTTCAAAAAATGGTAGACCATGCCGTTTCAATTGCGGATGCGGAAGAAAGAAATAAGGTAGCTCAATCTATCATTAGTGTCATGGGAAATTTGCAACCGCATTTGCGTGATGTACCCGATTTTCAGCATAAACTTTGGGACCAATTGTTTATCATGTCCGATTTTAAATTAGACGTGGAATCGCCTTTTCCAATTACTACCAAGGAAATGCTTCAGGAACGTCCGGAACCTCTAGAATACCCTCAAAACTTCCCAAAATATCGTTTTTACGGAAACAATATTAAACGCATGATTGATATCGCCATACAGTGGGAAAAGGGAGATATGCGAGATGGATTGGAATATGCAATCGCTAATCACATGAAAAAATGCTATCTCAATTGGAATAAAGATACGGTCGACGATAAAGCCATTTTTAAACACTTGTATGAGTTAAGCGATGGACAGATTAACTTAGTTGATGGAGAGGAGGTCCTAACAGATAGTGGACAATTCCTGAAACAACGTGTTACGAAAACAACTCGAAGTACTAGTTCCGGAAAAAAAGGACAGCGAAATAATAACCGCGGCAAAAAACGCTATTAAACCATTCAGCCTTAAATGGGTACATTTAAAATAGAAGGCGGCCACAAACTACATGGCGAAATTACGCCTCAGGGAGCCAAAAATGAAGCATTACAGATATTATGTGCAGTATTACTTACCCCGGAAGAGGTAACAATACATAATATTCCTGATATACTCGATGTTAATAAATTAATCACTCTCTTAAGCGACTTTGGAGTAAAAGTGAATAAGTTGGGCAAAGGCTCCTATTCCTTCATGGCAGATGAGGTGAATATGGAATATCTTTTATCTGATCAGTTTAAACAAGATGGGCGTGGGTTAAGAGGATCCATTATGCTTGTTGGACCTTTACTTGCCAGATTTGGCAAGGGATACATTCCGAAGCCAGGTGGCGATAAATTGGGAGACGACGTTTAGATACTCATTTCGAAGGATTTGTTAAGCTGGGAGCAACTTTTAGATATAATAAAGAAGAGCATTTTTACGGTGTTGAGGCTAAAAAACTGAAAGGAACTTATATGCTCCTGGATGAAGCATCTGTCACCGGCACGGCCAATATTGTTATGGCCTCTGTACTTGCAGAAGGCACTACTACCATCTATAATGCTGCGTGTGAACCCTATTTACAACAACTGTGTAAGATGTTGAATAGAATGGGCGCCAAGATAGAAGGAATAGGTTCTAATCTGCTTACTATTGAAGGCGTAGATTCCTTAGGCGGAACCGAACATACCATGCTGCCCGATATGATTGAAATTGGCAGTTGGATTGGTTTGGCGGCAATGACCAAAAGCGAATTAACTATAAAAAATGTCAGCTGGGATAATTTAGGTCAGATTCCAACCATGTTCCGAAAATTGGGGATTACCATGGAAAGGCGAGGGGATGATATCTATATCCCTGTACATGCAGATGGATACGAAATTCACAATTATATAGACGGTTCTATATTAACCATTGCCGATGCACCCTGGCCGGGTCTAACCCCGGATTTATTGAGTATCATGTTGGTGATCTCTACACAGGCAAAAGGTGAGGTGCTTATCCATCAAAAGATGTTTGAAAGCCGACTTTTCTTTGTGGATAAATTAATAGATATGGGAGCTAAGATCATATTATGTGATCCACATAGGGCTACCGTAATTGGGCACGATTTTAAATCGACCCTTAAATCTACCGTAATGGTGTCTCCGGATATACGAGCAGGGATATCACTTCTGATTGCGGCATTGTCTGCGAAGGGGACTTCAACAATTCATAATATTGAACAGATAGACCGTGGATACGAATCTATCGATACAAGATTAAGAGCTATTGGAGCTAAAATAACTCGACTTTAACACCCACTCATGGGATGTTATCATACCAGATCTTGTTCCACTACCTTTAATTAATAATCGAAGAACAAAGAAAAAGGTTGAATTGAATATGGGAAAAGATTTATTGGCGCCAGGATATCATACAGGTTATTAGAAAAAATAATCTATAAAACTCCATAAGAACACAAGCGTCCATAATATTGTTCTGATCCAATTTAATCGCGTTAGCTTCTCCAGGGTAATTGGAGTATGCTCATTGTTGTGTATTTTGTTGTGAAGAGGCACAAAAATAGTAAAAGTGGTAATCCAAAGAATAAGCACCAATGTTATTCCGGCTACTGCGAAGACCGACGGAATAGTTGTAAGTAAAATTCCAAACAGAACAAGTTGACTTATCATTAAAGGAGCCACAATAACGGTTATTCTCTTTGTGTAATTGTTGTGCCATAGAAACAATTGCTCACCTTTATAATAACTAAAACTGGGATAGACCACTAGTTGAATCACCCATATAAGGATTAATAATCCAAAATCTACCCCTAAGCGAACGGTGTCGATACCCATTTATTTTTCAACCAGTGTTCCGTCCGGGTATTTGGCAAACCTACCTTTTTCCCTATCGTGCACATTGTCTGGGTATTGCCATGGCCATCCCCCAAATTGAGTAAGGCGATACTCTTGCATTGCTTGCTGAATTTCTTCATCGGTATTCATAACAAAGGGTCCGTATTTAGCAACAGGCTCGCCAATAGGCTTGCCTTGTAATAACATGAAGTGAGCGCTTTCTTTCCCCGTATTTATAATGGAAATGGCTTGCGATACTAGTTCAGCCCCATGATTGGGCAGTAGGTTGGTACCGTCAATAGCGGTAGTTTCGCCTTCATAAAAATAGAGAGTTCTATTCACTTCTTCCGAAACCTGGGGAAGTGTAAAAGAGGCTCCGGCATCTATATGAATATTCCAAATAGCAACGTTATTTTCCATTTTAGCCGCCCATGAATCTGGAGCAGGTTGTGGAGCCTTGTTATCCTTCCAGGATCCAGCAATTAATTTTAAGGTTACTCCATTGTCTGATAAAACCGGAATATCCTCATGCCACAACATTTTAAAGTGGGGTTCTGCAAATTTATTGGCCTTAGGCAGGTTTAGCCAAATCTGAAATAATTCGAGCGGATTGGCTTCGTCTCTTTTTAAGAGGGGGAACATTTCAGAATGCTGCACGCCTCTACCCGCGGTCATCCATTGTACGTCTCCTTCGCCAAAACGACCGGCTGCTCCCAAAGAATCGGAATGATCGCAAAATCCTTTGTGTACAATCGTGATTGTTTCAAACCCCCTATGCGGATGATAAGGAAATCCGGGCACAGTCTGGCCATGATACATCCTCCATCCTTCTGCATTTTGCGCAAAATCATTTCCTAAATTTCTACCTGCAAGCGATGCTTCCGGGCCCATTACCTCGTTGCCTTTTGGGTAATGATCTAAATGATAAACACAAAATAAAAATGGGTCTTGAGTTTCCCACGGAAAACCCAATGGGAATATTTTTTTTATGGAATCGGACATATTTTTCTTATTGAAAGGCAAAAATAGTAAATGAAGTTGAAGCCCTGTCTTATAGGAATGTTAAGAGAAAAAAGGCCATTTGGAATGGCCTACAGGTGTTCCGCTGTATTAATTTCTACCCAATTCCCCTCGGGGTCTTTTAAATAGATCTGTTGCACGCCGTCTTCCCTGTTGGTGATGGCATTCTCTGTTCCGGGCCAGTCCCAAAAGGAGATATTTTTACTCTTTAAGTGTGTAATGAATTTTTGAAGTTCTTTTGTGGCCAGACACAAATGAACACTTTTATTTGAAGCACGTTCTACGGTTTCTTTTTTGATGAGATGAAGTTGAGAATTTCCATGAATTGAAAACCAACGAAACCCTGCTGCATTGGTTGGATGCGGAATTTCTTTTAGCCCCAGTATTTCTTTATAAAAGTCTCCTGTTGTAGATAAATCTTCAACGATCATTGAATAATGGTCGTACTGAAAGTCGAAGGACTGAGCCTGGAGAGAAAATGTTGATAGGAGAACAAAAATAAGGAAGGTGTTTTTCATGAGTGTAAGTTAGTTAACTATTGTTGGATGTATTATGAGTCCTATTTATAAGATACAAAAGCGAACTTATTGCTGTCCGGAGACCACGAGGGTACGTTGATAGTGCCTTGCCCACCGGTAAAAGTACACAAAGTTTTTATGCTGCTATCCTTTAAATTGAATAGTCTAAGCGCTACCAGTTTTAAGGCTGGATGACTTTCCTGCTGATCTTCCACATAGGATAGAAAGACCAAATACCTCCCATCTGGCGAAGGATGTGGAAACCAATTGGAATAGGAATCATTCGTCAATTGTTCCTTGTTGGTTCCATCATTTTTCATACGCCATAATTCCATAGAACCAGATTGATACGAATTATAATAAATGTAGTTGCCATCCGGAGAATATTCCGGACCGTCATCAAGGCCGGGTGTCTGTGTTAGCCTTATCTCTGATCCTCCCTGGACAGCTATTTTATAAATATCATACGCATTGTTCCGAAGTGCTGTGTAGACCAGGAACTTCCCATCTGGCGACCATCCGTGCCAATAGGAGGGCATTTCAGGGGTTACAAGTGTTGGATTACCTCCTGTAATTGGGAGTACATAGATGCGCGATGTTCCCGAAGTTGAACCAGCTACCAAATCATTATTGCTTATAACCAGTCTTTTACCGTCTGGTGAAATACCGTGATCATTATTACAATGCTTTGCGAAACCAGTAGGAATGTTCTCTTTTTGAGTTCCGTCTATCGAAATTTTGTACAGTAGTCCGTTTTGATTAATAATGAAGTAGGAACCGTCTTTACTCCAATTGGGAGCCTCAAAATGATCATCTTCTTCCAGAATAATTTCCCTTTGATCTGTTTCTAAGGAATAAACTTCTAATCGGGATGTACTCATTGTTTGTGACAATATCATTGCAGGAAGCAGTATAATTATGCAGAAGAGCCAGCAACGTCTAAGCATATCGGATTCTTGTTTAGTACAAGATACTAAAAATGCTGTTAGAACAAATAGGGATCAATTACCTCAATCTAGTTGCCGAACTACCTTGCACGGATTGCCAAATGCCAACACGCCACTGGGGATATTTTTAGTAACCACAGATCCGGCTCCAATGGTAACATTGTCACCGATAACCACCCCTGGCATTATAATGGCCCCACCTCCAATCCAGACACTGTTTCCAATGGTAACAGGCAACGTGGTTGTTACATAAGGTGCACCTTTACCCGGATTTTCCAGGATTCTTTCTGAGGCTTTAAGAGGATGGGTAGCGGTATAAATTTGCACAAATGGGGCAAGTAATACATTGGATCCAATGGTTATCTTATTATCATCTACAAAAATGCAGTTGGTGTTTATAAATGTATTGTCTCCTATGGAAATATTTTCTCCGTAATCGCAAAAGAAAGGGGTGCTGATCCAAACCCCATCTCCCTTATAACCCAGCAACTCACTAAGTAGTGTTGAGACACGGGCAGTATCTGTAGGCCCCAGGCTATTAAATTCTTGTAATAATCCCATAGCCCTAAGATGCATTGTTAAGAGTTCGGGAGCCCTAGAATTATAGGGGAAACCTCCCAGCATCTTCTCTTTTTCCGTCATTATGCCATGAAATTACGTGTTTCAGTGCCTTTTATTTAGCCTTTATCCTTTAAATCCAATAGATCGATGTTTTCCGTCGCAGAAAGGTTTATTCTCCGAGGCACCGCATCTGCAAAAAGCAGCGGCTTTTTCTTTAATTTCTTTCCTGCCATCTGCATGTGTTATTTCTAGGGTTCCGTGCACCATTAATGGGCCGTTGGTAAGTACTTCAATTTTTTGTTCCATGTTTTTCGATATATTTTCTTGAGTTTCTTCGTTTTTAAGTCGGTATTCCAAAGCACCAGAAGGGCACCTATCTATTTGAGATTTTAGTGCTTCAATGGAAGCATTTTCCGGAACGATCCACGGCTTTTCTGCCGGTTTGTATACTTCCGGAAGTGTTTTTACACAAACCTCGGAATGAATACACTTTTTTGGTTTCCAGATGACCGTAATTTCTTCGGTGGAATATTCTTTTATAATTTCTCTTTCCGACATAGATTTAGTTTCTGATGTTATTTGGAGGCCATCAATTCATCAATCTGTTTTTGTATGGCATCTGCCTCAGCGTATTTCGCATCCCCGGCACTACGATTCACTTTCGAAAGGTCAAATGCCTCTTTCATTACATCTTTATATTGTTGTTGCAACTTCTCTAATGGGGACTTCTTTTTAAATAATCCAAACATGCGTATAATAACTTTTTATTATTAAAATTAATTTTTGCCAATAGGAGGTGGGCCTTCCGGAACAATAGCCTCATATTTGTGGGATTTCGGTGATGGAGAGACTTCGTCTCT
>CBDUCK010000114.1:0-9310 GCA_965365635.1 uncultured Muriicola sp. | reverse complement strand
TAGAAGGGGAACAATATGTCTATATCGCTGAGAATCCCACAAAAGAAAATGTACGGACCGCTAAAAAAAGGATTGTTTCCACCGGAAAAACACAAGGCCGATTTGTGGAAATTCTATCTGGCTTGTCTGATGGAGAATTTATTATTCAGGAAGGTGCTCGTAGTGTAAAAGACAATCAGGAAGTTGAAATAATTAGCGAATAATCCCCATGAGCAGACAGAAAAAAAACGTGGATAAGGAATTTCGATTAGCCTCATGGGCCATCGATAATCCCTCGGTAGTATATGTAATGATAGCCATATTTCTGGCCATTGGATACTCCTCTTATATGGACATGCCTCGGGAAGATTTTCCTGAAGTAGTAGAAACCAAAGTGTATATAAGTACTCCCTATCCGGGAAACACTGCCGAAGATGTTGAAAGGCTTATTACAGATCCTTTGGAGGATCGTTTAAAAAATGTTAGTAATCTGGTAGAAATTACCTCAACTTCTCAGGAAGACTACAGTATCATTACGGTTGAATTTGATGAGAATATTACCGTTGAAAATGCCAAGCAAAAGGTTAAAGATGAAGTTGACGGGGAAAAAGCAAGTGAAGATTGGCCATTGTTTAATGGGGCGAAGGTTGAACCCAATATTTTTGATCTGAATCTTGCAGAGCAATTTCCGATCATGAATATCAATTTTACAGGAGATTACCCTGTAGATAAACTAAAAGAATACGCAGAATACCTCCAGGATCTTATTGAAGATCTTCCGCAAATAAAAGAAGCAACTGTGCTTGGGGCTCAGGAAAAAGAGGTAGCAGTCTCGGTAGACATTTATAAAATGATGGCCGCGAAAGTTAGCTTTCAGGATGTTATTCAAACCATCAGCAATGGCAACATGACCATGTCTGCGGGAAATCTAAAAACCATTGGCCAACGAAGAACCATTCGTATTCTCGGGGAAATAGAAAATCCTCAGGAATTAAATGATTTTGTGGTTAAATCGGAGAATGGTGCCACTTACTTAAAGGATATTGCAACTATTACTTTTAAAGAAAAAGATAAAACCACCTACGCAAGAGAACTGGGCAGCAATGTGGTTATGCTTAATATAAAAAAGCGTTCCGGACAAAATGCCATTCAGGCCGCAGAAGAAATTAAAGCGTTGGTTGCACAAACACAAGCTAATTATTTTCCAAAGGATTTAAACATCTCTATCGCTAATGACTCATCTAGCAGAACCTTAAATCAGGTAGATGACCTGGTTAACAATATCATTTTTGGGATTATTCTTGTAGTTACTGTGCTCATGTTCTTTTTAGGGTTTAGAAATGCCTTGTTTGTTGGGTTTGCCATTCCTATGTCGATGTTTATGTCCTTTATGATATTATCGATACTGGGATATACCCTAAATACGATGATCTTATTTGGATTGATTATGGGTCTTGGGATGCTCGTAGACAATGGTGTGGTAGTAGTGGAGAATGTGTACAGACTCATGGAGGAAGAAGGGATGTCTCGCATAGAGGCAGCTAAGAAAGGTATTGGCGAAATTGCCTTACCCATCATAATCTCCACCCTTACCACGGTTGCCGCCTTTGTTCCTTTAGGTCTGTGGCCCGGAATATTTGGACAGTTTATGATCTATTTCCCAATTACACTGTCTGTGGTATTAGGGTCTTCCCTATTTGTGGCAATTTTTATGAATTCTATGCTTGTATCCCGATATATGGAAATTGGTGACAAGGAACTAACAACCAAACAATTGATTCGCATCAGTATTATTTTAGGTGGTATTGGATCTCTAATTATGTTGTTTGGTGGTCCTATGCGAGGATTGGGCAGTGTAATGATCGTTACGGCAATCTTATTCTGGATCTACAAATATTTCCTAAAAAAATGGGCAAAACGCTTTCAGGGAAAATCCCTGAAGAAAATGGAAAGCTTCTACGAGGGTAAAATAAAGTATGCTCTGAAAGGGAAGAATGTATACTGGTTTTCTGGGATCACAGTCCTTTTGTTACTAGGGACCATTACGCTATTTGGCTTATCTCTTGGAAGTGGCCGCACAAAAGTTGAATTCTTCCCGGACAACACACCGAACGAGATATATGTTTACATAGAATATCCTCAGGGAACTTCTATAGAAAAAACAAATGGTCTTACCAGCGCCATCGAAAAGCGTGTATATGATATCACCAAAAAAGAAGCCTATACCCAAGGAGATTACAATTATTTGTTAGCGTCCTCGGTTTCACAAGTTGGAGAAGGAGCGGGTAATCCTTTTACCGACGGAGGCTCTTCGGCCGAAATGCCACATCGTGGTAAGATTACCTTATCTATGCGCGAATTTAGGTACCGAAACGGAATCAATTCAGAAAATCTGCGTCAGGATATACAAGATGCGCTCATAGGAATTTATCCCGGCGTTAGCATCTCGGTCGAAAAAGAGGCAGTAGGGCCTCCAAGCGGCTATCCTATCAATATTGAATTGGAAGGGAAAGATTACGATGTGCTAATTAATACGGCTGAAAATATTAGAAATTTCATAAACAAAAAGAGTATTGCCGGTATTGAAGAATTAAAAATTGATGTGAATAAAGGTAAGCCTTCCATGAACGTAGTGGTAGACCGTGAAAAGGCAGGGGAACTGGGAGTTTCAGTAGCTCAGGTTGGTCAACAATTAAGACGATCTCTATTTGGAGAAAAAGCGGGTGTTTATAAAGAGGATGGGGAGGATTATGATATTAATATTCGGTTTAGAGAGGACTTACGGTATAACAAGAGTGCCCTTTTTAATCAAAACATCATCTTTCGTGACCCGGCTACGGGACAGATCAAGGAAATTCCGGTATCTGCGGTGGCATCTCAAAAGAATACTTCTTCTTTTAGTGCCATTAAACACAGAGACAACAAACGAGTGGTAACGGTTTATTCTGGTTTAAAACCAGGATTCTCTGATGCAGGGGCAATTGTTTCGGAAATTCAAAAAGAAATGCAGAATTTCCAAGGCCTTCCGGAGGATGTACAACTCGATTTTACCGGTCAGATAGAAGAGCAAAATAAACAAATGCAATTTTTGGTTGGTGCCTTCTTTGCAGGGCTAGGATTAATAATGTTGATACTGATCTTCCAATTTGGAGGCATTTCCAAACCCTCAATCATCATGACCGCTATTTTCCTCAGTTTAATAGGTGTGTTTGGCGGTCTTATGATTACAGGGTGGTCTTTTGTGATCATGATGACCATGATGGGGATCATTGCCCTTGCTGGCATCGTGGTTAATAATGGAGTGGTACTGTTAGACTACACACAAATTCTGATCGACCGGAAAAAAGTGGCGTTAGGTATTGACGATACAGAACTCTTACCACTGAAAGATGTTACAGAAGCAATAATCAAAGGTGGAAAAGCCAGACTAAGGCCAGTACTCCTCACTGCAATAACTACGGTACTTGGATTAATTCCTTTGGCAATAGGATTAAACATCGATTTCTTCTCATTGTTCTCTGCATTTGATCCCAAGATATACATAGGCGGGGATAATGTTATCTTCTGGGGGCCACTGGCATGGACAGTAATTTTTGGCCTTATTGTTGCCACTTTTTTAACCCTTATTATTGTTCCGGTACTTTTTAATATCACCTATCGTATTAAGCTTTATTTTGGGTCTAAGACCAGTCAAAAGTTAGAAAAAAAAGCCATTGACTTTGCCGCATAAAAGCATTAACCATTAATAAAAAAAGCCGCCCTAATAGGGCGGCTTTTCTTTTAAACCTGGTTCTTTTTAATCATTCTCAGAAAGCGGAATAGGCAATACATTAAAGACCTGATCTCCTGCCCGGTCTATTGGCAAGGTGTTAGACAAATTATATCGTCTCAAATCGAACATCCTATGATTCTCATTCCAAAGAGAATATCTGCGTTGATTCAACATTTCTGTTGTTAAGGCATCTACTGTAGATGCGCCGGCATAGTTTCCTAAAGAGGCAGAATTCCTGATTACATTAATCGCATTTTCAGCCTCCAGAAGATCATTGGTTAAAATATTTGCTTCAGCATAAACCAACACCAACTCTTCATTTCGGATCATATCTATGGGCGAAATATTAGATGCGTACAAAGCTGTTTGATACGCGCCGGCAAGTCCATCCTGTTCAGTTGGGTTAGCTCTGATAAGTGTCTTGGATGATACCCGGGTGTCACCTGCTTCTGCATCTGCAATAAAGGAATCATGAACAATAATCTGATCTCCGTTATTGTCAGGGATCTTAAACAAATCATTGGTGAAATCCCCGCTATCCAAACTATAAAGATGCTTAGGACCTACGGTAAGATCTCCATTAAGATCAAAATAAGAAGCATTTAATGCCGTTAAAGTTCCTGTGCCATCTCCTGCATATACAGCTGCCACTGCAGCAGTAGCCCTATTGTATTGCGCAAAGGTACTGGGCGTATCAAATCCGTTAAATCCGGCCAGAGGGAAGGCAAATTCCGCTCCCGCACTATTTAGATCAGACAATCCTTCATCTAACAATGCCCTTACAGCAGTTAGAGCGGCACTAAAGTCTAATATAGGGCCTAAATTATCAGGATCTGCCACATCTACTCTAGCTCTGTTGTACGATTTTAATACTTCGATAAGCTCATAAGCTATGATGGTTTTTGCATATCCACGGTAGCCAGCTTTCTGAGTATCCGTTATGGAAGTGGTGTTGTCCAAAGACTGCAATAAAATATTCGCATTCTTTATAGACACATACCGACCTCTCCAGGGGCCTGTTGAATAAAACGAGTTATTGTCTAATCCAATACCATTTGCTCCCAATAAATCCTGTGTATTTCTGGGATCAGCATCAAATAGGTACAATTCTCGTGCCATGGTACCAGACCCTGTGGTCTGTATCCCCATTGAATTTCTCATGGCCGATTCTATCCCAACCACCAGGTTGTTCAGTTGATTTTGAGAAGCATCGGTCAACACTCCTTCCAGACTGGGTCTGTTGGGATCTACCTGCTCGTCGAAAGAACAGGAGGTAACAAAAGCACCAAAGACTACTAAGAATGCTATTATACCTGTTGTTTTATATCTCTGTATGATTTTCATTGCTATTTTTTTAGAAGTTAACATTTAAATGAAAATAAAACTGCTTTGTGCTGGGGAAAGGAGTTACCTCTATCCCAGAAGACAAGCCGGCCCCACCATTCGTTGAAGTCTCAGGGTCATAGCTGCTATAGTCCGTAATAGTAAAAATATTCCTACCGGAAAGCCCTAATTTTATTCCAGTAACCGAATCGCCAAAAAATGAGAGGGCACTGGCTGGCAATCTATAGTATACTGCTGCTTCTCTAAGTCTTAAATACCCTGCTGGTTCTATAAATCTCTCTGCAGCAATGGGTTGTCCATTCCTTTCTATCCCTGCTGGCGTATCCAAATCCGGGGTGGTTCCTCCCAAATCCGTAAGCAACCTCGATAGGTTTAGGTTTTCACCTCCATTTTTCCACTGGAGTAAAAAGGAAACATCAAACTGTTTTGCGATCGTAAAGTTATTGTTAAAACCCATTTGAAAATCTGGTTCTACATTACCTAACTGTGTTGGAACACCATTTATATTACCCGCGAGTTGTGTAACCGGTTTTCCTTCCTCAATATAAAAGGTCCCCAGGCCTAAACCAAAGCCAGCACCAGGTTGTGGGAAGGCCGGTACATCTAACCTAGTAACTTCAGATCTGTTAAACCAGAAATTTACATTAGAACTCCAGATAAAATTCTCGTCCTGAACAGGGTTTACTGTAGTTCTTCAGATCTGCAAGGTTCGTGGTTTCAGAACCAAACCCGGAAGAGGTTGGTAAGGCACGGTTTAATAACAAGTCATTTACATTTCGGTTATAATACGACACCTCTAAACTTACTTTATTAAATAGTCCGGCATCAAAACCAACTTCAAATTCCGAAGATGATTCTGGTTCTATATTGGGGTCTCCTTTTAGTGCGTTGATGGAAGAACCTCCAATACCTCCAATGGAAACCTGGTTTAAGCCGGTAAAGGCCGAACCAAAAGCCCCTGAAGAACCTGTTTCACCATAAGCGGCACGCAACTTAAATCGATTTAAAAAGCCTTCGCTCCAAAAGTCATAATTATGTAAGTTTATTGCTAGTGACGCTTTTGGAAATCCATAATACTTATTAGGATCTCCATTCAGGGTAGATTTATCAAAACGATAACCAACTGTACCTATTAACCGATCCATATAGTTACCTTCTACCTGGGCAAAGTATCCAAATTCTTTAACCGTTGATGTGTTCTGGGTTATAGACTGGGCAGATCCCTGTGTTAAATTGGTCTGATCCGGTATTAGCTGTGTAGACTGATTAAAGATCAGATCCGCTTGTTGTTCGAGGTAAGAGACCCCAGCCTGAGAGGTTAGGGTTAGATCTCCACCCATTGCATTTCTGTTCCAAACAGCAATTCCCTGATAATTGTAATTGGTGAAGTTGTTCTTTCCTACACCAATAAAACCATTCTGGTTGCCTCGTTGCGCCTGATGCGTTTCTGGCACGTAAACAAAAGTTTCATTTGCCAAAAAATCCACACCGCCATTAAAAATCAGCTTCACAGCATCATCTCCTGTATTCAGGATATTTGATGTAAGCTTAATTCCTTGAATAAATCGATTATTCTTATCCTCGTTCCTTGCCTGATCCCTAACAAAAATAGGATTCCCTGAATAGTTGGGGTTATCCGGATAGGCCCCGGTATCATCGGAGAATAAATTAACCCATGGTCTTGTAAATGCCAGGGTATACCCATAACTCAATCCTCCTTCGTTTTCATTCCCAGTAAAACTCCGGCTCGAATTACTTCGAACATAGTTGGACGATGCTGAAAAACTAAAAGTTTTGGATATGGTATGGTCTATATTGGCTCTCAGAGAAAAACGATCAAAACCGGTATTCTTTATGATACCTTCCTCGTCTCTGTAAGATGCTCCTACATAGAATTTCGTTTTATCATCTCCCCCACTTGCACTAATACGTGTATCTGTTATTAATCCTGTTTCTCCATAAATTTCATCTTCGTAATCTATGAGTCCTCCACTGGCGATTGCCTGATTATATAACGTTACTTCTGCTGCTCCAAAAGCATCTTCCACACTTTGGGCTGTCCAGGGACGTAGACCTAATTTATTAATAATAGTATTAAACCCAGTATCCTGACTAAATTTGATCTCTGTCTTTCCCTGACTTCCTCTCTTGGTAGTGATGATCACAACACCAGCATTGGCACGGGTACCATAAATGGCTGCCGCAGAGGCTCCTTTAAGCACCTCAATATTTTGGATGTCATTAGGATCCAAATCGGCAATACGGTTAGAAGAATTCTCTTCATTTCCCCGGTTGGCTCCGGAAGCAAAACGGAGTCCGGAAGGGATCTCTGCATTGTTTACGTAAACCCCGTCAACAATATACAAGGGTTGGTTATTCCCGTTAATAGAGGATATACCTCTTAAACGGAGTGCAAATCCACCCCCGGGAGCTCCTGAAGATGATGTAATGTTTACCCCGGTTAATTTACCGTAGAGGGCGCCATCCAAGGTTGTTTGTGCAGTGGTACCCACCAGTTGTTCATTAGATACCGTGGATACAGCATTGGCCAGGTTACTTCTCTTTATAGAAGTTCCCAAACCGGTTACGATCACCTCATCTAGTCCGGTAGCAGATTCCCCCAACGTTACATTAAGAGTGGTTGGACCTTCTACCTGTAATTCTTTTGTTTCGTATCCCAATGATGCGAATACCAGTGTGGCAGGAAAACTAGAGACCGTAATCTCATAATTACCATCAAAATCGGATATGGTTCCGGTTGAGGTTCCCTTTACGAACACGTCTACCCCTGCAAGGGGCTCTCCATAACTGGAATCTGTGATGTTTCCACTGACTGTTCCTTGCGAAAATGCCAGCATTGGCAATGCCAAAAACAACCACAGAAGTGTTTTTCCAAGTAATTTTTGTTCCATGTTTGTGAGTTTTTAATTAGTTATTATTATTTCAAGGTAATAAAGAAATGCCACTCTTTTACAAAATTCTTGGTTTTCTATAAATAAAAGAGCCTAGTTTCCATGTAAAATAGTGACGTATATTATGGGTTGAAAGCATTACTTCTTACATTTGCCGCAGTAAAAAGAAAAGACTTTATGTTCAGAAGCCATACCTGTGGTGAATTGAGATCATCCGACATTCAGACCAACGTTACATTAAGCGGTTGGGTTCAAAAAGTAAGAGATAAAGGGTTTATGGTTTGGATAGATCTGAGAGACAGGTATGGGATTACCCAACTGGTTTTTGATCAGGAAAGAACTTCAGAAAACCTGTTACAGGAAGCGAGAAAGCTGGGCCGCGAATTTGTGATTCAGATTGAAGGCACTGTCATAGAAAGAGCCTCAAAGAACCCACAGCTTGATACTGGTGATATAGAAATACTGGTTTCGAAGTTAACGATATTGAATGAAGCACTACTTCCTCCATTTACGATTGAAGATGAGACAGACGGGGGTGAAGAACTCCGAATGAAATATCGCTATTTAGATATTCGTAGAAATCCGGTAAAGGAAAATCTTATTTTTAGAAGTAAGGTAACTATGGAGGTCCGTAAATATCTATCGGAACAGGGGTTCATAGAAATAGAAACCCCCTATCTTATTAAATCTACCCCGGAAGGCGCCAGAGATTTTGTGGTGCCCAGTAGAATGAACGAAGGACAATTCTATGCACTTCCGCAATCTCCACAGACTTTTAAACAATTATTAATGGTTGGGGGAATGGATAAGTATTTTCAAATTGTGAAATGTTTTCGGGATGAAGATCTTAGAGCAGATCGACAGCCAGAATTTACCCAGATCGATTGCGAAATGGCTTTTGTGGAACAAGAAGATATTCTAAATGCTTTTGAAGGACTAACCCAACATTTACTGAAGACCATTCATAATAAAGATTTAAAAAAATTTCCAAGGCTTACCTATGATGAAGCAATGAGCACCTATGGGAACGACAAGCCCGATATCCGATTTGGGATGCGTTTTGGGGAATTGAATTCTCTGGCACAGCATAAAGATTTTAATGTTTTTAATACCGCAGAACTGGTAGTAGGAATTGCGGTTCCCGGAGGGGCCTCCTTAACAAGAAAGGAAATTGATGCCTTGGTAGATTGGGTACGACGACCTCAGGTTGGTGCTAAAGGAATGGTGTACGTAAAATGCAATGAAGATGGTAGTTATAAATCCTCTGTTGACAAGTTCTATGATCAGGAAGATCTCGGTAAAT
>CBDUCK010000113.1:0-9347 GCA_965365635.1 uncultured Muriicola sp. | reverse complement strand
TGTTAGAGACAAGATAAAAAGGGCAGAAGAGAAGTTAAAGAAGGAACAGCCCTTGTTTGAAAGTGAGAATATTGGCTTTCTAAATTTTGAAAACGATGACTTTTAAAGCTATGGAAAAAAATACGCTGGTTGTTTTATTTCTGATTGCTATGCTGCATATTCCATGGGCAGTAAGTAGTCAGGACAGGGCTTATGATGGTGATCCTGACAAGTCCTTTCAAATAGCAAGGACATTGGCCTTCGAGGGAAATAGATCTGAAGCGAGAGATACGTTATATCGGATTTTATCTGCATATCCTGCATATACCGACGTTAGAAACTTATTAGCAAAGACCTATAGCTGGGATGGCAATTTTGATGAGGCCAGGAGGCATTTCAATAGAATAACTTCGGTAGATAGAGCAAACAAGGAAGTTTGGATCGCCACCATAAAAAACGAAATGTATGCTGAAAACTATGCCACTGCATTGGGACTAACAAATAAGGCCTTACTGTATTTAGTGAATGATGTAGAGTTACAAACACTGCGTTCAGAAATAGAAGCACGCATTGCAAAAGAACAGGAAGTACCATTAGCATCCGAAAATAAAGATGAAATAGCGTCCGAAGAACAAACAAAAAAGAATGCCGTGGGACTTTTTAGTTCCGTGGATGTTTTTGATGTGGTTTATGATCCTATGCTGTATTCCGGGGTGGAGTACATCAGAGAAACCTCTTGGGGTAAAATAATTCCCCGAATTAATTATAGTAATAGATTCGACATCACAGGGATACAGTATGAAATAGATCTTTATCCCAAGTTTTCCAAGAAATTTTATGGCTACTTTAATTACGGCTATTCAACTTCAGAAATTTATCCAAACCATAGGGCGGGGGCAGAGCTCTATGCAAATCTTCCCAAAGGCTTCGAAGCTTCTTTGGGAATGAGGTATTTAACAAATCTACCCGAAGGTTATGATCCTTCTTTGGGGTTAGGGTTTTTAAATTCTGAAGCAAAGAACACGGCGATATACACGGGTTCTGTAGGTTGGTATAAAGGCAACTATTATATGTCGCTTCGTACTTATATGACTCCTGCAAATAATAATACAAGTGGTATCGCCGGATTGTTTACCGCCAGAAAATATCTTAAGGATGCTAAAAATTACTTGGGAGTAGCCTTGGGAATGGGCTTTACACCAGAACTCAGGCGATTTGTTTCTAACAACGTACTTATTGCAGAAACTTTGCTATATGTAGAATCAGAACAGCTAAATCTGGAATATCAGTTTTCCATCACCAATAGTAGAGCGCTCTATAAAGCCAATCTCGGATTAACCCGTCAGGAACTTGTTTTTGAATCTGGCAGTTTCTTTTGGGCGGTCTCTGCAGGTTTAAGATACCAGGTAGGATTTTAGTATTACAATAAGAACCTATGCAAATACGTTATTTACAACATAAAGTGTGGGTTACACCACAAATTATTGTTGAACCTATATAGAATAAATATGTTTACTATGTAATTATTGAGCCCCAAGTCTCAATAGAATAAACCCAATCTAATCATGTTATACGATACCTACGGTGAGGAATATTTAAACTTCCTTAGAGATTTAAATGAAATTTTGAGTGTAAACGAACTGGTCGAATTAGATTATCTATAACCTATACCGATTAGTTGAAGTAAAAACCCCAAATTATGGCAAATCAAAATTATGACAATGCAGCTTATTTGAACTTCATTGAAGATTTGAATGAAATTTTAAAAGACTTTAATATCAGCAGATTAAGTTGTTCGTAAGTTTTTTAATGTACAAACTAATTAAAAAAAGGGAGCTTAACGGCTCCCTTTTTTATGCAGTATAATTAGGTCTTACCCTAAATATGCTTTTAATAATTTGCTTCTCGTATTATGTCTCAGTTTACGAATGGCTTTCTCCCGAATCTGACGTACCCGCTCTCTTGTAAGATCAAAAGTTTGTCCTATCTCGGCCAGCGTCATAGATTGTTGATCTCCAATTCCGTAGTATAGTTTTACTACATCTGCCTCTCGTGGGGATAGGGTATCCAATGCTCTATTAATTTCTTTATTTAAAGATTGTTGCATTAAACCTCTATCGGGTCTGGGAGATTCCCCAGAGCGCATAACATCATATAAATTTGAGTCCTCACCCTCTTTCAATGGCGCATCCATAGAAACGTGTCTGCCAGAATTCTTCATAGACTGTTTCACTTCACTCACTGTCATTTCTAACTCCTGGGCTATTTCCTCCGCGGATGGGGGGCGCTCATGTGCTTGCTCTAAATAAGAAAAGGCTTTTTTAATTTTATTGATAGAACCAATCTTATTTAAGGGAAGACGTACCACTCGCGATTGCTCTGCCAATGCCTGTAAAATGGATTGTCGAATCCACCAGACTGCATACGATATAAATTTAAACCCTCTAGTTTCGTCAAATCTCTTAGCTGCTTTTACTAAACCTACATTTCCTTCATTAATTAAATCGGGAAGCTTAAGTCCTTGATTTTGATACTGCTTTGCCACCGAAACTACAAATCGCAAATTAGCGTTTGTTAATTTTTCGAGGGCTGCCTGATCTCCAGTTCGTATACGCTGTGCCAACTCTACTTCTTCATTGGCCGTGATCAGGTCTATTTTACTGATATCTTGTAGGTACTTATCTAATGATTTTGATTCTCGATTAGTTACCTGCTTGATAATCTTTAGTTGCCTCATATATATAGAATGAATTTATTTATTATATCCTCTCATAATACACTTTTATTCTCTCTTTTCCAAAGACTATAACTCATTATTATACATATTTTATGATAACTTTAGTAATCGCCCTTTGTAAGCGTAAACTACCGGTTTTTAAAGCATTTTAAAGAGTGTGCGGGTAACTCTCTTTTTTCTGTGGTAATGTGTATCTTCGAACCAATGAGTAAACGTGCATTAAAAAAATACCTGAACCAACTTAAAAAACCAGATTTAGAGGAACAACTGATAGATCTTTATATGCGTTTTCCAGAGGTGAAGAAATACTACGATTTTGTTTTTAACCCAAAAGAGGATAAGCTTATACAAGAAGCTAAAATGAAGATTTCCAATGAGTATTTCCCTTTGAAGAGAAGAAGACCAAGGGCCAGAAGATCTGTTGCGCAGAAATATATTAAACATTTCAGAACGTTAGGTGTTGATTCTTATATGTTAGCTGATCTGATGTTGTTTAATCTTGAAACAGCCCAGCGGTTCTCAGAAAAACATAATGTAAATGATGCTTTTTATAAGAGTATGCTCAATTCATTCAACGAAATTATAACCCATATTGCTATCCATGGTTTAATTCCGGAGTTTAAAAATCGCATTATTTCGACGTACAACTTTGCCATAGATAAGAATTGGTTGTTCCAGGAAGAGTTTCAGCGTGCTTTAGATAAGGTAGACCTGATAGAATAGTAATTATAAGCAATGGCGATAGTATTAATAAGACAAGACAATAAATTGACTCAATGGAAAGAAGCGATACTTCGTAAATTTCCTGCTATTTCTGTATACCATTATTTGGAGGAGCATCCAAAAGAAGCAATTACAATGGCCATTGTTTGGAAACATCCCCATGGAAGTCTGGCTAAATACCCAAATTTAAAATGTATTGCCTCCTTTGGCGCAGGAGTCGATTTTATTTTCGATGATCCTACCCTTACGGGTACCATTCCCGTGACCAGGGTAATTGATCCTGTATTGGGGAGTGATATGTCCGAATATGTGATTAGTGCTATTCTGGGCCATCTAAAAAATTTTAAATCCTATCAACAAGACCAACATAACGGTATTTGGGAACCCAAGCCGTATCAACGAATTCAAGATCATACTGTTGGAATATTAGGTGCCGGAACACTGGGCATGACATTAGCCTTAGAACTAAAAAAAATAGGTTTTAAAGTAATAGGCTGGGTTAGTTCCCCAAAGCAAGAGCAAAAGATTCCTTTGTATGTGGGCGATGCACAAAAGCCAGGATTTCTTCAGAAAAGTACCGTCCTTGTGTGTCTACTGCCATTAACCAAGATAACCACAGGTATTTTAAACAAAGGAAATTTGTCTCTTTTACCAGAAGGTGCTTTCCTTATTAATGTGGCCAGAGGAGGGCATTTAGTTGAGAAAGATCTTATAGAATTATTAAACGAAGGTCATCTTTCAGGGGCATGCCTCGATGTTTTTAACGAAGAACCTTTGCCGAAAACACATCCTTTCTGGAAACATGCTAAAATTCAAATAACCCCGCATGTGGCGAGTGTTTCAGACCCTAATTCTGTAGTACCCCAATTAATTGAAAATTATACACGACTTTGTGAAGGTAAGCCACTTTTAAATGAGGTTGACCTTTCCAAAGGGTATTAATCGCAGATTATAATCAATAAATTTCTTTTAAGGGAAAAAATCTTCTAGTTTTGCAAAATTGTGGTTTTTATAATCCACTAAAATAATTCAATATCAAACTTAAATCGCATTTTTTGCAAATTTCAACAGAAAACAAAGAAAAGACACTTTACGATTATCAATTACAAGATCTCAATACCATTTTTGAGCATTTGGATCAAACCTCAGATAATAGTAATTTACTCTACCAATTACCAACCGGAGGAGGTAAAACAGTTGTTTTTTCTGAGATTACCAGACGATTTATTCAAAATAGAAAGAAACGAGTTGTTGTTCTGACACATCGTATTGAATTATGCAGTCAAACTTCGAGAATGTTAAGCGGGTTTGGTGTAAAAAACAAGATTATCAACAGCGATGTTAAGGAATTAAGGGAAGACAATGAATTTATGTGCTATGTAGCCATGGTAGAAACGCTGAATAACAGACTTCAGGAGGGCACAGTTACACTTAAAGATGTAGGTCTCGTAATTATTGATGAAGCACATTACAATTCGTTCAGGAAGCTATTCAGATATTTTGAAGACTCCATAATACTAGGGGTTACAGCCACCCCTTTAAGTTCCAATATTAAGCTTCCCATGAAAGACAATTATAAGAAATTAATTGTAGGGGAGTCTATTGAATCGTTGATTAAAAAGAAGTTCCTTTCCAAAGCCAACATGTATAATTATGATGTTAGTTTACGATCACTAAAACTTGGTATCAGCGGAGATTATACTGTGAAATCCTCTGATGAACTATATGGGAATCAGAATATGCTTGGCAAACTCCTTAGTGCCTACGAAGAAATTGCCAAAGGGACCAAAACCCTCATCTTTAATAATGGTATAAATACCTCGCGATATGTCTATGAAGTCTTCAATAAAGCAGGGTATAATATTCGGCATTTAGACAATAAGAATACTCCTACTGAGCGAAAAGAGATCCTCGATTGGTTTGCGGTTACTCCGGATGCGATTTTAACATCGGTGAGTATTTTAACCACGGGTTTTGATGAACCAACCGTTGAGACCATAATGCTTAACAGGGCGACGCGATCTTTAACCCTGTATTTTCAAATGATAGGAAGAGGCTCCAGGATACTCCCTAACAAAGAAAATTTTACAGTAGTAGATCTTGGAAACAATGTGGCCCGTTTTGGCATGTGGGATGCCCCTATAGATTGGCAGGAAATATTTCACTTTCCCGATTTTTACCTCGAAAACATTAAAAATGATGAGGATATTGAACGTGAATTTATTTACGAAATGCCTCCAGAACTCAAAGCAAAGTTCGCAAATTCGGAGCAGATCCATTTTAATATTAAAGAAGAATACAAACAAGTGTTTGCCCAGGGATTGAAGTCCAAAACCGTTTTGGAACGCAGTATTGAACAGCATGCACAAATTTGTTTTGACAATAGTGAGGATGTGTTTGACGCACGTATCCTGGCAAAATTACTGAAGGAAGAAATTGAGTATCGAGTACGGCAATATTCGTATTGTATAATGAATAATACCAAGAATTATAAGGAGTGGTTAGAAGAAGACTATGAACGCAAATTACGCTTGCGTATTTCACAAAAATTCGCTGCTAAGATGTGATAGGCTTATGAAGGAAGAAAGGCAAAAGGTTCTTATGATTGGTTTGGTTTGGCCAGAACCTAATGCTACTGCCGCCGGGATAAGAACCATCCAAATCCTTCAGTTTTTTAGAGACATAGGGGCGCATATAACATTTTCAAGTACTGCCTCCAAAACCCCTTATACGTATCCTTTAGAAGAATTGGGGGTAACTTCAACACCTATAAAACTAAATGATCCGAGTTTCGATCTTTTTTTAGAAAACTTACAGCCTACTACAGTTGTTTTTGACAGGTATCTTACCGAAGAACAGTTTGGGTGGAAAGTGGCGAAAATTATTCCTAACGCACTGCGTATTATAGACACCCAAGACCTGCATTCGCTCCGTAATAGCAGAGAACAAGCACTTAAGCAAGGGGAGGTTTTTAACAAATTTCATTGGCTAACAAATGATCATACCAAACGAGAATTGGCTAGTATACTAAGGTCCGATCTTTCGTTGATTATTTCTGATTTTGAAATGGACTGGCTGCAGGAGCATACGCCTGTGGCTAGCTCCATGATCCACTATCTTCCCTTTTTGTTTGATGCTATTACCCAAAAGAAACAAAATACATGGTTGTCCTTTGATGAAAGAGCCCATTTTATTTTTATTGGGAATGGAAAACATCATCCAAATGCAGATGCCATTTTATGGCTTAAACAAACTATTTGGCCCTTGATCAGAAATGCGATTCCAAATGCAGTTTTGGAGATATACGGGCCCTATTTCTCACAGCAAATTCAAGATTTGCATCATCCTGCAACAGGGTTTTTAATAAAGGGCTGGGCGCCCGATGCAGGGGCCGTGATGGGACGTACCCGTGTAAACCTAATTCCTCTTCGAATTGGAGCAGGTAGTAAAGGGAAGCAATTCCTGGGGCTAACCAGTGGAACTCCATCAGTAACAACTGAAATAGGTGCAGAAGGAATTTACGGGAACGAAACCATGCTTGGCATTGCCCAGAATGCAGAAGATTTTGCGCAAGAAGCAATTACCTTGTATACAAATGAAAGTAGCTGGAAAACTAATCAACGTTATGGGACAGCACTCTTGCATAAACGCTTTATGAAAGGTATTCATGAAAAGAGATTGAAACAACGTATTGAAGATCTTCAACATAATTTGGAAGTGCATAGGGCAAGTAATATCATGGGAGGAATGCTTTTACATCATACCCTGGCAAGTACAAAATACCTTTCTAAATGGATAGAATTAAAAAACAGTATAAATCAGGATAATGACTAATAAAGTGCTGCAGGAAGTTCTTTCGTTGTCCGAAACTTCAAGAAGCGCTATCTTTAAATAATTGATAAAATAATTGGAAATGAACTCTAATATAAACTGGACCACCGTTAAGGAATTTGAAGATATTACCTATAAAAAATCAGAAGGTGTAGCCCGTATTGCATTTAACAGGCCCAATGTTCGGAATGCCTTTAGACCAAAGACCACTGCAGAATTATATGAGGCATTCTATGACGCTCAGGAAGATACGTCTATAGGCGTTATTTTATTAACTGCGGAAGGTCCTTCCACTAAGGATGGGGTATATTCTTTTTGTAGTGGAGGAGATCAAAAAGCCAGGGGTCAAAAAGGGTATGTTGGCGATGATGGTTATCATCGATTGAATATTCTGGAAGTACAGCGCTTAATTCGTTTTATGCCCAAGGTAGTTATTGCCGTGGTGCCTGGTTGGGCTGTAGGAGGGGGGCATAGTCTGCATGTTGTATGCGATCTGACACTGGCAAGTAAGGAGCACGCCTTATTTAAGCAAACCGATGCGGATGTAACCAGTTTTGATGGTGGATACGGTTCGGCCTATCTCGCCAAAATGGTGGGTCAGAAAAAAGCCCGTGAAATTTTCTTTTTAGGAAGAAGCTATACCGCGCAGGCAGCGTACGAAATGGGGATGGTAAACGCCGTAATTCCACACGAGGAGTTGGAAGATACTGCATATGAATGGGCTCAGGAGATTTTGGCTAAATCACCTACTTCAATAAAGATGCTCAAATTCGCCATGAATTTAACAGATGATGGAATGGTGGGTCAGCAAGTCTTTGCAGGAGAAGCAACCCGGCTGGCTTATATGACCGAAGAAGCGAAAGAAGGTCGAAATGCTTTTCTGGAAAAACGAAAACCCAATTTCGGAAAAGACAATTGGATCCCTTAGTAGAAACAGGAGGAGATATAATTAAAAAGAGCCCTGTCTTTTGAGATCAGGACTCTTTTACGAGAACACTATATGAAAATGAAAAAATTAACTCCTTTTTTAATAACACTGTAAACTTACGGTATAGGGGGGAGCCGAAATAATTATTGTTGCAAGCGAATACAAATTAGTGGTGTAGCAACACTTTTGTGTTATAAAGTCATTAAAGATCAATGCAACATCTACTGTATGGCACTAATTATTTCACTTAAAAACTTGTTAGCGTCGAAATCTGGTTCTTCAGCCAACCCAGTCCGAACTACAACCAGGTCTTTTGAAGGAATTATAAAGACAAATTGTCCCTGATAACCATTTGCTGAATAAAGATCTCTGGGTACATCGGGGTATTTCCCTTCAGCATTTAGCCAAAAATGTGCACCATAGGTACCATTAGAATTTATGGTTGGTGTGCTTACATAGGTGACCCAGGACCTATCAAATAGTTGTGTTCCATTCCAATTCCCATTATTTAGGTACAATTGACCAAACTTGCCCCAGTCGCGGGTATTCGCCCATCCGTAAGAAGACCCTACAAAATTCCCTGCTAAATCGGTTTCTAAAAGCATAGAATGCATCCCAATTCTATCAATTAGAGATTTGTATGGATAGTTAAGATACCCCTGGTAATTGGCAAACTTTGTGCGAAGTATTCCTGAAAGCAAATTGGAGGTTCCGGAGGAATAATTCCAAATTTCAGTTGGAGGAGCTACTACCTTCTTAGTGGACTGTGCCACCGCCATATTAGTGGCTGAAAACAACATCCTGGTAACATCGGAAATGGTGGTATAATCTTCATCCCATGCTAAACCACTTTGCATACGCAATAAATGATTTAGGGTAATATCTTTGCGTTCATCATTCTGCCAGGAAGGCAAGGGAACCGGATCATTAGGGCTCAATTTTCCTTGGTACTCCATAATTCCATACAATGTTGCTAGGATGCTTTTAGTCATAGACCAGCCAAGTATGCGTGTGTCTTTTGTAAATCCTTCATCATACCGCTCTGCAATTACATACCCTTTGTACAAAACCAATGCCGTTCTGGTTTTTGATGTTTTATTGAAGGTGTTATCAAAAGCAGTCGACAAAGCAGTATAATCAATATGTGGG
>CBDUCK010000112.1:0-9349 GCA_965365635.1 uncultured Muriicola sp. | reverse complement strand
TTGTATTTCCGCTGTTATGGCCGCCAACGACAATGACGGCATCCACTGTATCCGACATGTGATGGACCTCTGCCTGACGCCTGGCTGTCGAATCGCATATGGTGTCAAAGATTTTATAATGAGGAAATTTTTGGCGTGCCCATTTTTTCGCTTTTTCAAGAGCTTCATTATATTTAATCTTACGCTCATCGAGAGGTAATGCATCATTAATGTTAGGACCTAAAGCGTAGGCTTGCCCCCAATAGGTCATAGCAGCACTTGGATCTAACCTGGATGCCTCCATAAACGAACGGTGTGCTTCTGCATGGTTAAAAGCATAGGTAAGTCTAAGACCCTGATCAAAAAATTCCTGAGCCCTTTCTTCCGATGTTGAAATTGGAAAATGGAGGTTTCCTAAATTTTCAAATAGAGGAGAAATTTGTTGGGTAGTATCTACATCATCCAATAAAAATTTGGCTACCGTGCATTTAATAGCCCCAAAAGACGCTAACTGTGAACGATCTTTTTGTTTTTGGGGTGTAGTAGGCACCAGCAGAAATAACAGGGTTAGTATGGCTCCTGCGATAATGAACACCTTGGCTTTTGATCTCATATTGGTATAGTTAGTTGTTGGTTTTTTCGTAAAAAGCTAATTATAAAGCACTTGAAGATACAATAAAAGAGTGCACATTGAAAGAAAGCCCACAAACATTTTACAAAAGCCCGTCCGGTGTCTTATTTGCTATCACCTACCTGGTTCATTCCTTTAATATATTCATTAAATCGATTGAGCGTTTCGCTTAAAACAACGATTTGTTGTTGTACTTCCTCCCAGTTCTCTTGTTCTATAGCTTCTCTGACAGCAGGTAAGGTCTTTACGCCATACCCTGTATAAAATCCGGGTGCGTAAATTTGATGTTTATACCATGATCTTCGGGGTAAGCCCTTCGCATCTGTTAGGGCTTGTTCCATTTTTATCAGTTTACTGTTTAAATATTGCTGCTGACTCCTGGTAAGTTGTTCCATTGGAATAGCAGAAAAAGAGGCAATATTTGTTTTAAGAGCCGCCAGGCTATTTTGTATAGGTGAGAAATCTACATAGGGGATCTGTACCTTTTTAGCAGGTTTAACAAATGCTTTTGTAGGATCTGCGGCCAGTTCAAATGCGTTTTTGGATACTAATTTATTGTGCTTTTCAACAGATTTCCGCATACTTTCGGTCTGATTCATCACTTCTTCTAGGTAGTTAGATACCGTTGTGTGCCATTGTTGAAATTCAAACGGAAGAACATCTGCATTGGCCAATCGAAGCACTATTCTGCCGGCAGCATTGGCCAGCGCAATCCCATAGGCAAATTCCGGATCTTTAAAACGCTTGTAATGCGGATAGGTATCATAAATTGTATGATATTCGCCACCTGCATTTTCGCCACCAAATCCAAGATTAAGTGAGGCAATTCCGGCATGCTGAATAAATGGTGTATAATCAGATCCCGAACCAAGGGCATATAATTTGAATTCATCATCTCCGCCACCTACTAATTGCGAAGCAATTCTACGTTCCTTAACGGAAACATTAGTTTGTGGATCGGTTACGGAGGAAGCCACCTCCTGCACCATAGCTTGCAAGGTATGGGAGCCACCGGCATTAAAAAAGCCTCTCCCATTACCATCTGTATTGATGTAGGCAACTGTTTTTTCTTGTAATTCCTTTTTATGATCTTCTACCCATTCTGTTGAACCAATAAGGCCCGGCTCTTCTGCATCCCAGGCACAATACATCAGTGTTCTTTTAGGTCGGTTTCCACTTTTCGCCAGTTGTCCTACTACGCGGGCTTCTTCTAGCAATGCTACCATACCACTCACAGGATCTGCAGCACCATGAACCCAGGCATCATGATGATTTCCACGAATTACCCACTGATCTGGAAATTCAGATCCCTTAAGGGTGGCAATTACATTATGTGCAGGAGTTAGTTTCCATTCAAATGCTAATGAAAGGTGCACTTTAGCCGGGCCCGGGCCAATATGATAAGTTATGGGCAAACCACCTCGCCAGCTATCCGGAGCCACCGGACCCTCCAGTGCCGCCAACAATGGCTGGGCATCTTCATAGGAAATAGGTAGTACAGGGATTTTAGTAATGGTGGGTGCTTCGTTTCTGTCTAAACGCTTTGCATCTTTGGTAGCCCCGTACCCAGGAGTAAGCACATCACCAGGATATAGCGGCATGTCCATTACAGACCCTCTTTGTACCCCGGTCTTATTTTTAAAAGCACCTTTGGGGTAGACATCGCCCCGTACATAACCGTCATCTTCAGGATCTGAATAAATAATGCATCCTATAGCCCCTTTTTCTGCAGCCAATTTCGGCTTAATACCTCTCCAGGAACCATAATATTTTGCGATTACGATCTTTCCTGTAACATCGATACCTAATTTTTCTAATTCCTCATAATCTTTGGGAACACCGTAGTTTACAAAAACCAGATCGGCCTCCACATCACCATCGGTAGAAAAAGCATTATAACTAGGCAACAAGGCATCACCCTGGGAGGTAAAAGAATCGCCTTCCACAGGTACGGCTGTTAACTTAGCTTTATAGGTCGTAGGAGCTACCATGGACAATTCCCGAACCTTGGGATAAGGAAATAGCACCTGGTAGGTTTCTATTTTAGCATCGTATCCCCAGGATTTAAATTGTTTTACCATCCATTCAGCATTTTCTCTTCCATAATCTGTTCCTACCCAATGTGGCTCTGCTGCCATGCGCTGCATCCAGGAATCCAAATTATTTGCAGTAAGTTCTGCTTCAAAAGAAGCTTCTAGTTTTAGTTGGGCTGGTATATTTTCAGGAGCAAACCCAATAATGGATTGGGCGTACAAATTCGCGCAAAAAATGGTAAAAAGACATACAAGTAAAGTTCGTTTAAACATCGGATAAAATTTTAATGAAGATAGCATATTAAAGCATTAATTATTATTAAATCTATTTGTTGATAACAATAGTGGATTGTTTGGTACTTACATTTAAAACCAAGATTGATCCAACTTCAGGATTGTGCGCAGAAGTACATTGGCTCCATTAGCCATATCCTTTGAGGAAGTATATTCTTTTGGGGAATGACTTATGCCATCCTTACTAGGGACAAAAATCATCCCTACCGGGGTAATAAGAGCCAAATCCTGGGCGTCGTGACCGGCCCCGCTTTGCATTTGTTTTGTGCTCAAGCCCAATTCCCTGGCTCCTTCAGTTATTAGTTTTTGAATTCTTGGGTCAGTAAGGGCAGGTGCGGAGGTGGCATCTATAGGTGTAAATGTAAATGGGGTTCCCATTTCTTTTTCAATGTCTCTAGCGCTACTTTTCATGCCCTTAAACAGCTGCTCTATTTTCTCAGATGAAAGATCACGGATTTCCAGGCTTAGTTGTACCACCCCGGGAATTACATTAGGTGCACCCGGGAAAGCCGATATACGTCCAACAGTCCCCACCTGATTTCCATCAAAACTCGTAGTGACCTCATTAACAGCCAAAATAAACCTGGATGCGGCAAGCAAAGCATCTTTTCTCATAGACATAGGGGTGGTGCCTGCATGATTTGCAAATCCTTGGATATCGACATCCCACCATTTTATTCCAACAATCCCATCTACTACACCGATGTCAATTTGCTCCCGATCAAGTATCCCACCTTGTTCAATATGAAGTTCTAGAAAGGCTGTGAGACTACCTTCAGGACGTTCAACTTCATCAATTCGGGTAGCATTGCCCCCCAACCTGTTGATTCCCTCTCTCATAGAATACCCGGTACTATTTGCAATATCCAAAGCATCTTGCATCAATTCTCCGACTAATGCTCTGCTTCCCATAACACCGCCTTCCTCATTCGAAAAAATAAAGACTTCAAGGGGATGCTGTGTTTGTATCCCCGCTTCATTAAGGGCTCTAATAACTTCTATGGCGGCGAGTGAACCTACGCAACCGTCATAATTCCCCCCATTTGGAACCATATCTATATGAGAACCGAAGGCAATGGGTTTTAAAAAGCGGTCCTTTCCTGCTCGCTTTCCTATAATATTTCCGGCAAAGTCAACACTAACTTCGAGTCCTGAAACTTGCATTAGCGAAATAATATAGGCACGACCCTCCAGATCTGCATCGCTGAATGCCACCCGGTTGGTTTCCCCATTTTGCATTTTTCCATAGGCAGCCAATTTCATAAGAGTTTCCTCCAGGCGCTCTTCATTAACATGCGGCAAATCCTGAGCTATTGCGGTTGGGGCCATTAACAGTAATAATAAGCCACCTACTATGAATTTTGTCATAACGTTGATTTTAAAAGACAAGATATAAAACTTATGTAAGCAGAGCGTCCTACGGGTTAATTTACTGAGGTAGAGATCTATTTCATAAGGGATATATTGGCAATTTGAAGCGCAAAATTTTCTGCTTTTTTATTGCCAATCAATATGGCTATTTCCTCTAATTGTTCCCCTGTAAATTTTGTTTTGTTTAACCGCCTTCCTCTAAACTGAGGAATCATTTTATCGAAAGGTATTTCTATGGTTTGCCAGTCTTTGGTGGTTGAAAAAATAAAGGCATAGGAATAATAATCGGACCTATTTTTTTTAACACGAAACTGATAGTCTTTGCCATCTCCTTTTAATTTGATCACCACTTTGTTGTATTCCCGCACATCCATCTCCTGAAAATGGTATTGAACCATTGAAAAACCACCATTATTTTCTAAGGATACAGTTCCCTCAAAAAGACCATGGCCATTATCGTTCAAAGAAAAGTAACCTTTGGACCTGCCTCCCATAACTCCATCATTTACAATCTGCCATTGATTAATTGTAGATTCGCTTGTAAAATTAAAGATGGTAAGGTTAGTTTGCGACATAAGTAATAGAATGAATAAGGGCACAAATTTCATGATACTAAAGATACTTAATCTCAATACTAGTTAGAAAGGCAATCCATATTTTATTTCTGATAGTAGGTTCTAATTTGCAGTCAACCGATGTTGTATTCTAGGTATTTTTCTAATAATCAGATCTTATTTTAAAAGGATGACCCAAATCAGCATAATTTATGGTTAATTTATCCTCAATTTAAATTTAAACAGGTGTTCTACTTTACGATCGACATATTGGGAACCATTGCATTTGCCATTTCCGGGGTATTGGTGGCAATGGACAAAAAACTAGATCTCTTTGGTGTTTTTATTATTGCCTTTGTAACCGCCGTTGGTGGTGGTACTCTCCGTGATCTGCTAATTGGAAATACACCGGTGATTTGGATGAGAGAATCGGTGTACGTTGTTACCATTTTAGGGGCTGTTATATTTGCCATTTTATTACGGGAACGGCTGCGATATTTAAGAAAATCCTTGTTTTTATTCGATACAATAGGAATTGGCCTGTATACCATGGTAGGTTTAGAGAAGGGCCTGCAGGCAGAATTATCACCTATTATGTGCATCGCTTTAGGAACAATAACTGCTAGTTTTGGAGGGGTTATACGTGATATTCTATGTAATGAAATTCCGGTTATTTTTCGAAAAGAGATCTATGCAACTGCTTGTATCCTTGGTGGTATCAGCTATTTTTTAGTACGAAAGCTACCTATTGTGGATGAGTACGTCTATGTTATTGGTTTTAGTATCGTCATTATAATTCGTTTGCTGGCCGTCAAATACAAAATTGCCTTGCCAAGTATTTACAAAAAGAATAACGATTAAAAGTCTTGAGAAAAGATTCGGTTTTTTGTAAAGTGGAGGGCTTCTGAACTTAATCAACAATTTCTGCCTTCTCAATAATGATATTCTGTGAAGGCCAATCCCCATCATCTACCGGTTGTTCATTAATGAGGTCTACGATATCCATACCTTGTATAACCCTTCCAAAAGGGGTGTAGTTACCGTCTAAATGATACGAACCGGGCTTGGTCACGACAATAAAAAACTCATAAGGAGAGGCCAGCATATGAGGATTATCTAACTCGCTGCTAGGCATAGAGATCGTACCTCTGTGGTGTTTATATCCTTTACGAGTATCAGGGGGCAACAGGTACCTTCCAATTTTTCTTCTTTTCCGGGCTGTTTCTTTAGTATCTGCATTACCACCCTGGATAATGAATCCCTTTACTACTCTATGAAACATCGTATTATTGAAGTAGCCTTGTTTGGTGAGGTAAATAAAGTTAGCCTTATGATAAGGAACATTGTCGTAGAGTTCAATAATAAAGCTCCCAAGGTTGGTAGTAATTTGTACCCTGGTTGTAGGTAAGTCTTGCTGGTATTTGAAGAAAAAATCGATCGCATTCTCCTCTGTTAGAACAAATGGTTCTTCTTCCTTCTTTTGAACTGGTTGAGTCTCCTCAGCGGTATTCGCAACCTTGTTTATGGTATCATTTACGGAGCTTTCAGCTGGTTCAGTAGCACTTGTTTTAGGAGAATCTTTACACGCACCTAAAAAAATAAATAGTAATATTGCGGAGTATTTGAATGAATTAGACACCATGAATTTTGTTGAGTTTACCGACCAGGTTACAAAAGTAAAAAATCTACCACTACCAGGGAGTGCTTCGCATTATAAAATGGCTCCTGAAATCCGTATCCGGGAATTGGAAGCAGGTGAAATTAAAAAAAAGAATCCCAAGAAAGCAGGGGTGATGGCACTGTTTTATCCGGATCATAACCAACATACTAATCTATTGCTCATTTTAAGAAGATCGTATCCCGGGGTACATTCTAACCAGGTAGGTTTTCCCGGCGGTAAAGTAGAAAAACAGGATAAAGATATACAGGCAACAGCCCTGCGAGAGACCTATGAAGAAGTGGGTGCTAAACCAGAGTATGTGCACGTAATAAGATCTATTAGTGAGGTTTATATTCCTCCAAGCAATTTTGAGGTTACACCATATATAGGGGTATATGCTAAATGTCATCCTTTTGTAATACAGGAAAGTGAGGTGGCTAAATTGATTGAAATTCCCCTAGTAGATTTCATGGATGACACCAAAGTTATTACCCAAACGCTCTCTACTTCCTATGCACAAAACATAGAAGTTCCTGCCTTTAAACTTAATGGATATACCGTCTGGGGAGCCACAGCTATGATGTTAAATGAAATCAGGGAACTTTTTAAGCAGGTGTTATAAGCCATATTTTGTAGTTTTGTAAACTATGGCATTATTTAAGCGAAATCCTTTCGGGCATATTTTATTCATCAAAAAGTTGTTAATCCGTTTCCTCGGAATTATGACTCATCAGCGTTATAAGGGATTTAATAAGTTGGAGATAGAAGGGTCCGAGGTGATAAGGAATTTACCAGAAACCAATGTGCTTTTCGTAAGTAATCACCAGACGTATTTTGCGGATGTTGTTGCCATGTTCCATGTTTTTAATGCCAGTTTAAGTGGTAGAGAAGATTCTATTAAGAATGTGGGGTATCTATGGCACCCCAAGTTGAACATTTATTATGTGGCAGCCGCAGAAACAATGCGTAAGAGCTTGTTAACCAAAATATTTGCATATGTAGGTTCTGTTAGTATAGACCGTACCTGGCGTGCAGACGGTGAAAATGTGAAGCGTCAGGTAAAATTTAGTGATATTTCCAATATTGGTAAGGCATTAAAAGACGGGTGGGTAATAACCTTTCCGCAAGGGACTACCACCCCATGGAAACCGTTGCGTAAAGGAACTGCTCATATAATTAAGAAATACCAGCCTGTAGTAGTGCCAGTTGTAATTGATGGATTTCGCCGGTCCTTTGACAAGAAGGGCCTTCGGGTTAAGAAAAAGGGGATTCTACAATCCATGGTTATAAAAGAGCCACTAGTTATAGATTATGAGAATGAATCGGTAGAATCTATTATTGAGAAGCTCGAATACGCTATAGAGCAACATCCGTCATTTTTAAAGGTGCTCACTAAGGAGGAGTTACTCGCGTATGAGGAAAGCCATAAAAAACGTAAATGGCGTGTAAAATCCTAAACTTCTAAACGTTCCAATTCTGTATAGTTCCTTCCCAATTTTCGCAATAGGTAGCCGTATATTAAAAAGTATACCAAACCAAGAACGGCAGTACATACGATACCAAAGGCAATCAGCACAACTATAAAAATAGATTTTATATTGGTATTGGATAATTCCTGCGTTTTGTTTTGCAGACCCATTACTGAAATAATAGTGTCACTATCATTGAGATAGATCCCAATGGCCATCAATAAAAAGGTAACCAGAAAAATAGACAATGCAAAAATGATATAATTTTTTACTGTTTTTCTTGTTCTAATAATTTTCCGCATTAATTCCTTGGCGCTATCCAAAGCAGAAATTTCTCTATAGCGCATATAAAATTGATAAATAAAATAGATGACCACCAAATACTGAGTAGCAGTAAGTCCGATCATTAAATTCTTTATGTGCAACCCATCGTAGAAATCTAACCCTTCTCTAGCGGAAGGTAAAAGGTAAAGAAGGTGCGGTAGAATAAACTCTAAGACACTAATTATAAAGATCCATTTTACAATTGATGAGGATTTCTTCCAAATCATCGAGTAAATCTGATCATAGGTAAGTTTAGGCAGCTGTTCTCCTTTACTTTGCCAATCTTTCTTGAGCATTTCCAGTTCATCCATCATGACACTACGGATTTAGTATTGTTTTTAACTTCGATTTAATTCGGTTCATTTTTACTCTGGCATTAACTTCAGAAATACCTAAAGTATCTGCAATTTCTGTATAATTTTTATCCTCCAGATATAAAAATATCAACGCTTTGTCTATATCTCCTAGCTGTTTCACTGCACCATATAACAGTTTCAACTGCTGTTCCTGGGTATCATCGTATTCATCGGCCTTAATCTTAAAGATGACAGCATCGACGTCCTGAGTTTGCACACGTTTTTTAGATTTTCTATAGAGTGTAATTGCTGTATTTAAGGCAACTCTATACATCCAGGTACTAAATTTAGCCTCTCCCCTGAACTTGGGATAGGCCTTCCATAACTGGATGGTAATTTCCTGAAACAGATCGTTGTGGGCATCCCTGTTATTGGTGTACAAACTGCACACTTTATGAACAATATTTTGATTGTTCTCAAGTTCGGTCACAAATTTGTGTTCCAATTCTTTATTCACGTGCGGGTTGGTGGTTTCTGACCTATTAGTAGTAGTTCCAAGAAGTTTGTTACAAACTTTCTGTAAAAAGTAAAGGGTTCATGAAGTTACTTTTATAAAGTAAAGACAGTAAACCCTTTGGTACTGGTTTTATTTCCTGTAATTCAGTGCAGGAGTCCGGTTTCCGAGTAGTGGTATATATTCAAAATTTGGACCTCTTCGTTCCAAGAATTCTTTCTTGG
>CBDUCK010000111.1:0-9422 GCA_965365635.1 uncultured Muriicola sp. | reverse complement strand
CATATCATATTAAATATAAATAAAAATTAATGTTTATAATTTTGGACATTTGCCCCACAAAATAAGAAATAACGGATATCACAATAGGTTAGATAACATCTGTTGCTCCCTACCATGTGGTAGTCTAATAAAGGTCTGGAAATCTTACCCTGATACCTGATGAAAATCATTGTCCCCGCCACGAGGGTTACCTACATTTTAGATTGGATAAGAAGCTCAATTTTTACGGTCATTAAAATGATTTGTAAGTACATCAATAACAGCAAATGCAACAACATCGCTTGATGGCTTATATTAAAGATATTTTAGGTTATACGGCCTTAATGGGGTCTTAGGAAGCTGCATTTGGGATGCTTAGGAACAGCAAGGCATTATAGCCCTTGGAATTCCAACAATACTGCCTTCACCACTTATTATTTAAGGTATAATTAACTATCTTAGAGTGATACATGAATCTAAAAAAATACATAGAGGAACTCAAAAGACGTAATGTATTTAAACCAGCAATTGCCTATTTAGTAGTAGCATGGTTAATTGTTCAGGTGGCTGATATTTTTCTTCCAACATTTGATGCCCCCCCTTATATTATGAAAACCTTGATTTTTTTCTTGGTCATAGGCTTTCCACTCTTATTAATTATTGCTTGGGTATATGACTTAACCCCAGAAGGAATTAAGAAAACCGAAAATGTTGGAGAGGAACCTTCGATATCACCACAATCATACAGCGAGCTAAACAAAAACAATAAAAAATTAGCAGTATTACCCTTTCGCAACGTTAGTTCGGATAATGGAAGTAATTATTTTAGTGATGGGCTGACGGAAGAAATAATTATTCGTTTGTCTGGAATCAAAGAGCTTGAGATAGCCTCGCGAAACACGTCCATGCGATATAGAAATTCAGAATTGGATATTGAATCATTGGGTCGGGAATTAAAAGCGCGATACCTTTTGCAAGGTACTGTGCGCAAGCATAAAGATGAATTAAGTATCTCAACAGAATTAATTGATATTGATAACGATTGCCAACTTTGGGCCGATATTTACCGTGGAAATATGGCAGATGTTTTTGTTATTCAGGAAAAAGTATCCAAGAAGATTGTGAAGTCCTTGCAACTAAAGCTTACTCCTAAAGAAAAAGTAGCACTTAGCAAAAGAGCAACAATGAATAGCGAGGCGTTTGATGCTAACCTAAGAGCTCGTGAATTTTTATTTAGATATACAAAGAGCTATCTTCTTTTAGCCATAGACCTTTTTCAAAATGCAATAGAGCTTGACCCAAAATATGCTGCTGCTTATGCAGGTATGAGTGAAGCCTGTGCCTTGTTATATGAAACTCATGATAAAATTCCATTATGGCTTGAAAAGGCAGAAGAATCAGCATTGAAAGCACTTATCTATGATCCTTCCTCATCCGAAGCTTATAGTGCTATTGGACTGGTTTATTATAATAAAAATTCACTGAACGAAGCCTTGATAGCCACTCAAAAGGCAATTTCATTTGACCCTGACAATTTTTTCGCCTATTGGATAAGAGGCCGACTCTACAGAATGCAGGACAGAGATTCTGAAGCTGTGATAGATTTTAATAAATCATTGGATCTGAGTCGCGATTTCCATACAGCTTATGGAGATTTGCAGATGTCCTATGAGAAATTAAAGGACAAAGAAAATCTACGGGAGACTATTCAACGGGCAGCATTATTTTATCCCAACTATTTGATGCGTAATCCTGATGACGCCCGTGCGCGCCAATTTTATGCTTTTACATTGAAAAGGTTAGGTCGTTTGGAAGAAGCTAAAGAAGAAATGCATAAGTCGTTGCAGCCAAACCCAAATGACCTAATTATTATATATAATCTTGCATGTTTTAACGCCTTGTTAGGTGATAAAGCTGGGGCAATTGAAAATCTCAAAAAAGCAATTAATAATGGTTTCGAGAATTATAATTATATAAAACATGATCCTGATTTATATTGCTTACATAAGGAGCCCGATTTTATTGAACTAATGCAGGGTAAATAATTAGTGTAAGATACACTTGAAAGGGTTTTAGTCCCTGTAAATTTTATAAAGGAAATATGAGAGCAGCAATTTATGAAGCATATCAAGGCCCTATAACGATACAGAATGTAGAAGATCCTGTTCCAGAGAAGCATGGAGTCGTTATTTCAGTGAAAGCTTCTGGATTGTGCCTTAGTGACTGGCATGGTTGGGTAGGTCATGATACAGGGATTGAATTGCCCCATGTACCCGGGCATGAGTTTTCAGGAATAGTAGAGGCCATTGGAAAAAACGTTAAAAAATTTCAAATAGGAGACAGAGTGACGGCTCCTTTTGTATGCGGATGTGGAAGTTGTGGACAATGTTTATCAGGCAATCATCAAGTGTGTGATCATCAATCACAACCTGGTTTTACGCATTGGGGTTCTTTTGCGGAATACGTTGCCCTGGATTATGCTGATGTTAACCTGGTAGAACTACCAGAAGAAATAAATCACATAACCGCTGCACCATTAGGCTGTAGGTTTGTTACCTCTTTCAGGGCAATAGTAGCCCAGGGAAAAGTTTCAGAAGGTCAATATGTTGCTATACATGGTTGTGGCGGTGTAGGACTATCTGCCATAATGATAGCTCATGCCTTGGGAGCTCAGGTAATTGCTGTAGATATCAACGAAGAAACCTTAGGTTTTGCAAAAGAATTAGGAGCTATAGCAACCATAAATGCAACGAAAAATACTAACATAGTGGAACATATCAAAACAATATCCCACGGTGGCGTTCATGTTTCTGTTGATGCCCTAGGAAGTGCCATTACATGTTATAATTCTATTGCCAATTTAAGGAAAAGGGGCAAACACATCCAGGTTGGTTTGATGACAGGAAACCATAAAAACCCAAAGGTTCCAATGGATAAAATATTGGCCGATGAATTGGAGATTATAGGAAGTCACGGAATGCAGGCATATAAATACCCTGATATGCTAGAGATGATTAAAAATGGAAAACTGCACCCTGAGAAACTTATAGAGAAGACAATTTCACTTAAAGAAGCGACGCTTGCCCTTCCAAACATGGATAAGTTTGACCATAAAGGAGTTTGGGTTATAGATTCTTTTTAATAGTTGACCAGTAAGAATACTTAAAACGTACTCTTGAAATTTTAACTTTCCTATCTTCCAAAAGTTTTAGCAATTATGTTGCCGCACTATACATAAGAAACAGAACATAAAATACAGATGGAATGGCAATCAGCATTGAAATAAACAATACTCCAAGTGAAGAAAAAACCATTTTGGCAGTAGACAATTCTTTCTCTTTTCTATGCTTTTTTAGGGAATACATAACTGTTATAGTTATACTAACTATTGTACCCAAAAACAACGCAATCAAGCCAGCGACAAATCCCATAACAACTATTTATTAATTTCCAGGCAAGGTATAGAAAATTTCAGATAAAGATCCGAGAACTATAGCCGTTATTATGATCAACCAATGCTGTAGCTGTCATAGTATGATGCGGACAACCAAATATCCCTATTGTATCGAAAGCCTATTCCTTTTTCCGATGAGGGAGCACCTCTTCGGGGAAGGGGAACAAAATGGTAGAGTTCTTCTCAGCCGCAATATTAGACAGGGTTTGATATAGCCGTAATTTAATGGCAGAGGGGGATTGGTCTATCTTTAAGCCTGCTTTTAAGAGCATATCAGCAGCCTGTTCCTCGGCCTGGGCCAATATAATCCTAGCCCTTCTGGAACGTTCTGCCTCCGCCTGGTTGGCCATCATTCTTCTCATGTTCTCTGGTAACTGAATGTCTTTGATCTTTACATCAATGATTTCAATACCCCATTCTTCCGTTTCGCGTTCCACGATATGCTTAATGTTTTTACCCATTTCTTCGCGTTTGGATAAGATGGTATCTAGTTCCACTTTTCCGCATACATCGCGCAACGCGGCTTGTGATAGCTGGGTGATGGCAAAAGAATATTCCTCTACCTCCAAAACGGCTTTTTCCGGATCCGTAATTTGAAAAAACACCACCCCATCAATACTGCAGGGGACATTGTCTTCGGTCATTACTTCCTGTGAAATTATTTTAATAGTAATCACCCTTATATCTACCACCTGTATGGTTTCTACAAAGGGGATGATCCAGCGAAATCCCGGTTGCAAAGTTTTTACATATTTTCCAAAACGGAACTTTAACGCGCGTTTATATTCGTAAATAACCCGTATGCCGGCCACCAAAATAAGCCCCATCACAATAAGAAATAAAAAGAGTGGATTCATAACTATAAAATTTAAGTGAAGAATGAAAACCTAGTAGCTAACTTTTATCTAGAATAACTACTATGCGTCTCTTCTAAAGATACAAAAAAATGACTCATTAATTCTATGAAACGGCCATTAAAACAATTCGACTTACGCACCTGTTTTATAGCTTTAAACCGGTTTTAGACGTAAGAATTTTTTTTAATTCTTTGGTGGTTTTAGAGTCTATCAGGTTTAACGCTTTTACCTTACAAAGTTGTTCCACCATATGAATACCGGCCAGGGTATTGGAGGAGATTCCGGTAACAATATCAGGAACAATATCAAAGGCCGTCATGATCCCATATACGGCATAGGGGTCAGATGCGCTTAAAACAACGCATCTAATATTCTCTCGTATGGCTTCAATGGCCAGATCACCATTGTACGGCTCCAGAGGAGAGGCACCTACCTCTATAATGGCAACATCGGCTTCAACACCGGCTAGCTTATTTAGCAGTTGTTGCAGCTTTGCCTTGTATATTTTTGGAGGGCAAATAGAGGAGGGCAAACCTACATCTACAAAATCGAAGACGGCGTCTGCCCCTACATCTTTGATCGCCAATATATCTTTATACCGGCCTGCACCAGATAATTTTCCACCAACCACTTTATAGCCTGCAGATTTAAAAAGATTGGTTACAATCCTGGCCGAAGTTGTTTTTCCGGCAGACATGGAGGTTCCTACAAACAAAATCACTGGCGTAGTAAAAGGAATCTTCTTATTGTCTTCCACAAAATCGTTCATAGTTACCTTTTTGTTATTCCTGTACACATGCCCCTTATACTTAACTTTCATCATATTGGGAATAAAGACCGATTTTGAGGTGAGTTTCCCCAGGAGTCCTGCTCCTGTGAGAACACTCATTTTTCCGTCAATTTTTACCTTTTTCCAGGTGCCGGTTGCTTCAAGGGTAGCATAGCGTTCTCCAAGGGCTCCTACTATATATTCGCCCCCAATAACTCCACGCATCCTTCCGGTACACAATTCGAGCAGCAAGCTATTGCCCCCGGGGTCCAGAATTCGGCAAACGACATAGTCCCCGGTATCCCACAGGGCTTTGCGTATCTTTTTTGTGATATACTTTCTTTCTGGCAGGTCAGAAATTCGGGTTAACGAAGGGTAGATATATTGCGATTTCATTTTTGTGAATATTTGGTTTTATGTACACTATTCGCTGTAATTAAAAGGGTTAGCAGGGCGGTTCGTTCGGGTAATTGTTCCTGAAAAATAAATTCGTGTCTGGCATGGGCCCCATCTCCAGGAGTGCCTAATCCGTCTAAGGTGGCAGTAAATTCACTGGTTGTATTTCCGTCAGAGCCTCCCCCGGCGAGGGCTTCTTTCAGTTCCATGCCGAGGAGTACTGCTTTGGCTTTCGCCAATTTCCAAAGTTCCTGGTTGCGATCTGTTCGTTCCATAGGGGGGCGGCCAATGCCTCCTTCAATATGTAATTGTACGTCTGGCAAGAAGGGTTGTAAGCCATAAATTTTATCTGTAATGAGAATCCCATCGGACTCATTTTCTACCCGCACATCTATAATGGCCTTGCTTTCAGGAGCCACTACGTTGGCAGATACACCTCCCTGTATCATCCCTATGTTAACCGTTATACCACTTTCAAAATCGTTCATGGCATACAACTGCTGTACCTGATGCGACAATTCAACAATGGCATTTACTCCTTTGCCAGGATCGAGTCCGGCATGGGCTGCTACCCCCTGAACGGTGATGGTAAACCTGCCTAATCCTTTACGGGCCGTTTTTAGTTTGCCGTCGAGACCCAATGGAGGTTCTAGTACAAAAGCGCGTTCCGCAATTTTTGCCAGTCTTTTGATAATTTTGGTAGATTCTAAACTGCCTATCTCCTCGTCGGTATTAATGATAATCACCGGAGTTAATGAAACGTCTAATTTTTTATCGTGAATTGCTTTAAGTGCATAGATAAGTTGGGTAAGTCCGGCTTTCATATCATACACCCCAGGCCCGCTCATTTTACCTTCTTTGGAGGTAATAGGCATATCTTGCAAAGTGTTTTTCTTCCATACCGTATCACAGTGCCCTATTAATAACTGTAAGGGGTTATTTTTTTTCCTCTTTTCGGGCCTTGCATATAAATAGCCGCCCGTTTTTTTTCCGGGAACAAGAATAACATGATACCCCAATTGCCGGAGTTCATTTTCAAGGATATGTAAGATGCCTGCCTGGGAAACTCGGTCATGGGAAGGGGATTCTATGGCAACCAAGGCCCGTAACAAGCGGATCATATCCGCTTTCCTAGATTCGAAATAATTCAATATTTGGGTAGGAGTATTCAAATCACTTATTTTTTAAAATCTTTTGGAAAAGGAAAGTTCAACGTATCCTCAACCTGGGCAAACCTGTCTGGGGAGATAAACGCCAGTAACGGGTATTTCTTTAATTGCGCCCTTTCATCTTTATCGGATACTCTGAGATAGTGTTTATTTACCTGGGCCGCCAGAATGGTCCCTGTTATTAAACTATAATCATCAAAGTCGTCTATGATCTTATGTAATTTACATTCCAGGTACAGATAGGCTCCTTTAACCATAGGTGCATCAATAGTGGTAGCTTTCACTAATGCTAAGGCCTTTAGTATATTTTCCGATTTGGAAATACAATCTATTCTTGGGGAGGCACTTAATGCGGTTTCCATTACCTGCCCTGGTAAAGGGAAGCTGACAGTAAAAAAGTTGTTTTTTACAATGTTGCCATAGGTAGCATGTCTTGGTGTACATACAAAACCAAAATAGTTGCCAAAACCAAGAGGGGTTACCATATGTTTTGGTGCCAGATCATAGCCTTTATCTTCCTTGGTGCCGATAATGACCAAAGGGGCTATAGTAAATACCCGTTCCCAGATAGATGCAGTAATATCTAGTGATAGAATGTTGTCTTGCAAAACCGTTTCCATAATAAATAAGTATGTAACTAAAGGTACAGACGATAGACCAGTGCATCAATGATCTTGGTCAGGCAATACAAACGCATTCCCCCCTTTTTTATGTACAATCTTTTGATGAGTCTGAGCAGCCACAAAAAAACTATCAACAAGAATATAAGGCGGTAGTTTTGAGATATCTCAAAAAAAATCTGTTGTTGATATCATCGAAGTACTTTACGGTTACCATTAAAGCTGGGGTGAGCTTCATATTATGGCAATTAGACAAGGGAATACATGTTATCAGTTCGTTAGAACTCCCTAATTTTCTCGAGAAAGTGTACTCATGGAAAGACCGCTTCTTAACTCATAAAATGCTTGCAGATAGGTTCCTCGGGATGATATTGATCATTGTAAGGGTATAAGATTCAGGGTACTTTGGATGAATATACCTATTATGAAAGGGCTATTGAAGTTGGGTAAATTTGCAGGTATTTCTATCGAAGTACACTGGTCTTTTTCGCTCTTGCTTATCTGGGTAGTTTTTCTGGAATTGCAACGTGGGGGTAATCTGCAATCCGCACTTCTTACAGTAGTATTAATCCTGTTGCTATTTTTTTGTGTGGTATTACATGAATTGGGCCATGCCTTCACGGCAAAATTATTTCATATTTCAACAACGAAAATTACTCTTTTACCAATTGGCGGGATAGCTTCTTTGGAAAAGATCCCTGAAAAACCACAACAGGAACTGCTGGTTTCCATAGCGGGTCCCCTTGTAAATGCGCTGATTGCCTTTGTATTATTTTTTTTAGTGCCTATTAAAAACTACATGGGTATGGATGCCGAAAATTTAGAAGCGCTGTTAGCTACACCCCGATTAGAAACCCTCCTTTTTTATTTATGGATCGCGAATATTATGTTAGTTGTTTTTAACCTAATTCCAGCTTTTCCTATGGATGGAGGCCGTGTACTACGAGCCCTGCTTGCTCTGTTTATTGGTAGGTTAAAAGCTACAGAAATAGCCACGAGTATTGGTCAGGTAATGGCAGTACTATTCCTTATTCTAGGTCTTTTTTATAATCCCTTTCTGGTCCTAATCGCTTTTTTTATTTATGTTGGCGCTTACACTGAGAATCAGATGGTAAAGCAGTCGATACAATTGGAAGGGTACCAGGTGAAAGATGCGATGCTTACCAGAATTACTACCTTTTCACCCGAACAAAGTATAGAAGAAGTCATAGATGTCATTTTAGCAGGAACAGAAAAGGATTTCCTTGTTACTAGTAATAACCAGGTAATAGGGATTCTCCAGAACCGTAACATTATCAAATATTCGAAAAAGGCAGGCAGTAAGGTGGGAGCAGTTATGGAGACGGTTTTTGAAACCATAGATGAGACAGGAGATTTAAAGAAATTACTGCCTCTCATCATATCAAATAAACAACGATTTTTCCCGGTAATCTCAAAGGATAAAAAACTGGTGGGGGCCATAGACATGAATAACCTGAGCGAATTTATTCTGCTTAAATCCAACCTTATTGCTAATTGACTTTAATCATCTTTGAGGCTGATCGGGATCATTTCTTTTTCTAACCCTATTCTATATCTTAATTAAAATTCAAGATCATGAAAGATGTCATAGAACAACCACTCTCCAGATCAACTTTTGAGGCATTATCTAAAAGACAGGGTGCACATGCAGTCTCTATATATATGCCAATGTACAAGGGGGGTAAAGAACAAAACGAAGGCCTGGGACAGGCTAAATTAAAAGCCTGTATTAAAGAGGCATATAAATATTTAGAGGCTTATCAATTGCCTGAAAAAGAGCTGAAGGAGTACCTTAAACCCATTGAGGAGCTAGTTTTTAATAGGGAAGTTTGGAGAAATCCTGCTGAAGGTCTGGCTATATTTCTGGATAAAGAACATGGCATGAATTTTTTTCTACTACCAATTTCTTTTGAACCAGAGGTATATGTGGCCAGCCATTTTTACATGCAACCCCTATTTGAATTATTTAGCGATGATGAGGTGTATTATTACCTGGCGTTAAGTCAGGATTATGTAAGGCTCTATGAGGGTTCCAACTATAGTTTTAAGGAGGTCGCGGACATTCATATGATGCCTACTTCTTTAGAGGATGTGGTAGGTGTAGATTTTAAAGAAAAAAGACTACAGGTGCGTTCTGGTCATAGCGCTCATAAAGTG
>CBDUCK010000110.1:0-9446 GCA_965365635.1 uncultured Muriicola sp. | reverse complement strand
CATACGGATATGGAAGTGTGCTTGTTTCATAGTGCCTCTCTGGGATTTGAAAATTAATTCTCTTGTCAAATTCATCATTTATCAACACACATCCAACACCCTCCTGGCAAACTGCATTTCTTTTCATTAAGCCATATACATGGGCCCAAGCCGAATGTGAAGCTGTTTCGTATTCAGAATCTGCTAAACGAACCAGTGGAACATCATGATCTATCTGTTGTACAGATTCCTGAGTTCTATTGGATAAGAATACCGTGGAAGCCATGTTCTTGGCAGCAAAGCCTGATATTAAATTTAATTTTGGGTATTGTGATACCACTACAGTTACCAAAATAGCAACTAAAACAAGCCATAGTATTTTAGTTTTTTTCTTCATAGAGATTATATAATTATTGTAACTTTCTGACCTGTAATATCTCCTATTTTAGTGATAAAAATGATGGTACAAGTAGAATAAAGTTAAAATTTAAAGTGAGTTTTAATGAGTTTAATAGTACAGCAAAAATAGTTTAACCATATTAGTATGTCCTATATGCAACCCTGTTTATGATAAAAAAACTGATTCCTGTTACCCTTCTTCTTGGAATTTCACTGTCATTTTTAGTTAGCTGTACTAAGTCAAAAGCAGAGAAGGGGAAGGCCTTATATGAAAAGCATTGTACCAATTGCCATATAGGGCCGAAAATAACAGATTTACCAAAGGACATTTGGAGCGCAAATATATTACCCGATATGGGGGCCAGAATGGGAATAAGGGAGAATGGCTATAATCCTTTAAAAGGACTTTCTTATGAAGAAATGGATGCGGTTATTAAAACAGGTATATTTCCCTTAAAACCAACTATTTCCTATGAGAATTGGGGGCTGTTAAAAGAATATATTGTCTCTTTGGCACCAGACTCTTTGCCGAGTTACCAGGATGAAATTGCTACTAAAGAACTATATCAATTCAAATCAAATGCTATTTCATTGGATGATACGAAACGATTTTCATTTACGTATCTCGAATTTGATCGAACCTCCAATAATATACTTTTAGGAGATATGGGAGGGGAATTTATGAGCTATACGAAAACAGCAGGACTTTCTTCATTAGGAGTATATAACAGTCCTGTAATTTCATATATTACTGAAGCCAATGAAACATATATAACTACTATTGGTTACATTCATCCCAGTGCTATTCCAAAAGGGAAGACATTGCTAATTAATTCACAAGATACTTTAGAACTGGGCCATGTATTGCACAGACCTGTACATATGGTAGTTTCCGACCTCAATGCCAATGGTAATAAGGAACTTGTGATTAGTGAGTTTGGAGATCTTACCGGAAAATTATCTTTATTTATAAAAAATGATAATGGCACCTATGATAAAAAAATTCTTTTAAATCAGCCAGGTACCATACGGGTAGTTTCAAAAGATATGGACAATGACGGAAAAGAAGATCTGGTGGCACTCACCTCACAAGGAGATGAAAGCATTACTATTCTATATCAGAAAGAAAACTTGAGTTTTGAGGCAGACAAGGTGTTGCGATTTAGTCCGGTTTATGGCAGTAGTTGGTTCGAAGTCATTGATTATGACGAGGACGGAGACCTCGATATCATTACAGTTCATGGTGATAATGCTGATAAATCCTACGTTCAAAAACCCTACCATGGAATGCGTATTCATATCAATAATGGATCAAATACTTTTGAAGAACAGTTTTTTTACCCATTAAATGGGGCAACCCGTGTAGTGGCTTCCGATTTTGATACCGACGGGGATATAGATTTTGGATTATTATCTACTTTCCCCGACTACGAGAAGGCACCGGAACGTTCTTTTGTCTTTTTAGAAAATACCGGTAGCTCGGACTATCTATTTGAAGCGTATACCTTTACAGATTCTAAAAAAGGAAAATGGTTTCTAATGGACAAAGGAGACTTAGACCAAGATGGGGATGAGGATATCATACTAAGTGGTTTCGCCTTACCATTTATACCAGCACCCGAATATTTGGAAACCTATTGGCGAGAACAACGTGTGGATTTGATTCTTTTAGATAATCAAAAAATAAAGTAAGTTGCATTAAGAAATACTCAAAGAACAGGTAATTACCTATTTTACTAATTTTATATGCGCTATTTAATAGCAAGTGTTGGTTTTTTAATGCTCATGTCTTGTGCAAGTAATAAGATTACAGAAAAGCCTATTATTTTTAACCAGGAACGTGAAGCACTAACCCTTGAGTATCTCTCTGAACACTATGGAATAAATAACAATTCCATAAAAATTGCCCCTAAAATGATTGTAATTCATTGGACGGCAATCCCAACATTCGAAGGGTCTTTCGATGCATTTAATGAACCACTAATTACAGGTTGGCGAGAATATATTCAAAATGCGAGCGGACTTAATGTTTCTACACATTTTTTAGTGGACCAGGATGGTACTATATACCGGTTAATGCCAGAGACCTTAATGGCACGGCACGTGATTGGGTTGAACCACTGCGCCATTGGAATTGAAAATGTGGGGGGAACCCAGGACACACCGCTTACTGAAGCGCAGTTAAAATCGAATAATTGGTTGGTTGACTATCTCAGTGCCAAATACGATATAGACTATCTAATTGGGCATTATGAATATCCTTTATTTGAAAACCACACATTATGGCTGGAAAAAGATGATGCATACCGGACCGAAAAAACCGATCCGGGCGTAGCGTTTATGATTAATATTCGTGAAGCCACAAAAAAACTGAATTTTAAACCGCTACCTCAAACTATAAAAAACGATGAAAAATAAAGTAACACTATTCCTCCTACTTTTTGGCTTTGTGCTACAGAGTCAGGTAAATGATATTACCGAATCGCTTTATGAAACGTATGAAAATTACAAGGAAACGAGCATAGGAAAACGTCGTATTAAGCACCGCGATGTACAATCTCTCATTGGGTCTTTAAAAAATGAGTCGGGTGTTACAATAAAAAAAGTTGGCACCTCTATTGAAGGAAGGGCGTTAACCTTACTAAGTCTGGGAACAGGACCCACGGATGTGTTTTTATGGTCTCAAATGCATGGTAATGAACCAACAGCAACCCAGGCGATCTTTGACATCCTAAATTTCTTTAAGAGCGATGACTTTAAGACCGAGAAAGAAGACATTCTGCAAAATCTCACCATCCACTTTCTACCCATGCTCAACCCAGATGGTGCAGAAGCATTTAAAAGGCGAAATACGTTAGGGGTGGATATAAACAGAGATGCGCTGCGTCTTCAATCCCCCGAAAGCAGAACACTAAAAAGAGTACGAGACAGTTTAGATGCCGATTTTGGTTTTAACCTACATGACCAAAGCACTTATTACAATGCAGAACTCACCGATAAACCTGCAACCATTTCATATTTGGCTCCAGCGTATAATTATGAGAAGGAGATTAATGAGAGTAGGGGAAACGCCATGAAAGTGATTGTCTTTATGAACAACATCATTCAAAAATATGCTCCCGGACAGGTGGGGCGTTATAACGATGATTTTGAGCCACGGGCCTTTGGAGACAATATTCAGAAATGGGGAACCAGCACCATACTTATTGAATCTGGAGGCTATCCCAATGATGTTGAAAAACAAGAAATACGCAAATTGAATTACGTGTCTATTCTTTCAGCTATTTATACAATTGCCAAGGAAAATTACAAGGAAATTCCACTGGAAGCCTATGAACAAATCCCGGAGAATGATCGAAAATTATTCGATCTGAAAATTGTAGGTGCTACCTATGAATTACTGGGAAATTCCTATATCATAGATTTGGGAATCCATCAATTGGAAGTAGACAAAGAAGGAAATGAAGACTTTTGGTATAGCAGTAGAATTATAGATCAGGGCGATCTTTCAACCTATTATGGTTATGAGACTTTTAATGCTGAAGGCTATACCATTGTTCCTGGAAAGGTCCATCCTGAAATAAAAAATTCACCAATGGAGGCCATTGACGATGTTTCCACCATGCTGAAAAATGGATACACCTACCTTCGTGTAAAGGCTATCCCACAAGAAGCGTTAAATTCCCCGATACCTCTGCATGTCGTAAGCAAAGAGTTTGAGTTGCCCGAATTTCGGTTGGGCGTAGGTACCAATCCCACCTTTCTTTTGATGAAAGATGGGGATCTAAAGTACGCTGTAATTAATGGGTTTTTAATTGATCTGAATGAGAGCAATAAAGCAGTTTTTTTTAATTGGGAATCAAAAAATGCAATGATCTACAGGTAAACCAAATTGGCTTTTCAGATATATAGAGTGCTTCTTAATAACCGAAGCTAAAATGTAAGTCTCCTCCGTTGATGATCAATGCAACAAGCATTACAAATAATGTGATTACAATAGAGCTAAATACGGATAAAATAAGACTTTTAAATCCTTTAGATAATGATCCTATGGCACTCTGACTGATAATTTCGTTGATAACATCCATGATTTCTTTCTTTTAATTAAACAATTCATTTTTAGTTTTTAGGATGTATGTTAATCGCGATAATCCTTTGGGTTTCTGTGTATAAAACAATTAGTGTGCCAAAAACCCTACTTGAAAGTCTTAAATAAAAAAAAGGAGCACCCGTAAGGTGCTCCTAATATATATCGCTGTAATCTGATATTTCTACTGACAACCCCCTATAAAGCCGGTGGCATTAAATTCTGTCTGTACCGCCCCTTTTCGATCCCCTTCAGTTACCTGTATTGCTAAATTATTTATACCGCTTCCATCTCTTTTTGGTGTGCAGTATTCAAAAAGGTAGAAACTATTCGCCTGTTGTGATACCCGGAAAGAAATCTCATTAAATGTAGTTTCCAATTCTTCTTTATTTCCGGCAAACACACTAAATGTTTTGCCTATCTCTGTAAGTACTTCCGTATCTATTTCACTTCCCAGACCAATGGTGAAGAAAGAAATATTACGATCTGCTTCATTAACATCATTCAATGCATCTTGTTCGCTATACCTGGATGCCTGATCGGTACCATCGGTAAATAGGACAACCGAAGCAGCACTAATGATTGCATTGTTGTTTCCTTCCTGCACTAACCCTTCTGCGATCTCGGTAGATTTAATTACAGCACCGTACAGATCGGTCGACGGATCATTGCTAATGTCCGCAGTAATACCTTGCACCGCACCTAACAAGTCTTCTTTAGACGTTGTAAGAGGTTGCAATAAGTGAAGTTCATCTTCCCCGTCAAACCAATACACCGCCATTTTAAAAGACACTTCATCTATTTCGGGCATTACATTGTTGATAAAACTTGCAGAAGCAGACTTCAGCTCATTTAAACTGCCACTCAGGACACTATTACTCAGATCGAGTACTAATAGTGTGTTATTATTAAAGATCTGGGAATTTGGTGAAATCCGTGCAAAGGATTCGGATGTTGATATGGTATTAAAACAGTCATCATTCCTACCCTGTTCGTAAACAGTAAACTGATTGGCTGTAAGTCCCGACACCGGATTTCCGGACGCATCGGATACCTTAAAAAAGATAGAGACCTTCCCCGGAAGCGATGTAAACTGATCTTGTATAGATAAGATTAAGTCATTTTCTCCCAGTGATAAACAATCATCAACCGGTATTCCAAGGCCCAGATCACCATTTTGATTTAAGTTAAAACTAACGTCGTCGTCCGCATTTCCACAAGAGAATGCCAAGAAAATTAAACAATAATAGGCCAGGAATCTAGTAGGTAATTTCATTTTCAAAATTTTTAATGTTCATGTCCAAGAACGCTGAAATAGCTTTAAAATTATAGTGTTTATTAAAAATAATATTGTCAAATCATATTTAATGTGGGAGCATAAATTTTTGTAGTTTAGACATCCAACTAATAATGGTGAATATAGACTCACGAAAATGATAAAAAGTGCATTGCTAATAGTTACCATAATGTGTTGTTTTACGATCGTTTTAGGTCAAAGCAATAGGGTTGCTAAATCGCTTGGCTTTGCATCTGATGCAAAACTACTTATCATACACGCCGATGATTTAGGGGTGGCCCATTCAGAAAATATGGCCAGTATATCAGGATTGGAAGAAAGTCCGGTAAATTCAGCAAGTATAATGGTTCCTTGTCCTTGGTTTCCGGAGATTGCAGCCTATGCCAGGAAAAACAAAAATGCCGACCTTGGCCTGCATCTAACTTTGAACAGTGAATGGAAACACTATAAATGGGGACCCGTAACTTCCAAGAATGTGGTATCTAGCCTTGTAAATAGTAATGGTTATTTATATTCTGCCGTAGATAGTTTGGTAATGTACGCAAAGCCAGATGAAATAGAGATTGAATTGCGCAATCAGGTTAAGAAGGCGATACAATATGGTATAGATGTCACCCATTTGGATGCACATATGGGAGCAGCTATAAGCACCCCGGAGTTTCTAGAGTCCTATATTAAAATAGGGAGAGAATTTAAGCTTCCAGGGTTGTTAGATAAAAAAAATCCATTTCTAAAGGAGGATAAAATTAGTGCATTATTAAACGAGAGAACAGTTATAGTTGATTTCACGGCAACAGCCGGTCCCAATGATTTCGAAAACGGAATGGATCATTACTATACGGAAGTTTTTGAAAATTTAGAACCAGGTTTAAATTGTTTGTTGATTCATTTAGCGTATGATGATGACGAAATGAAGGCGATGACAGTTGACCACCCATACTGGGGGTCGGAATGGAGACAAGCTGATTATGATTTCTTCACCAGTGAAAAATGCGCAGCTTTATTAAAAGAACAGAATATCACATTGGTAACTTGGAGGGAACTGCGTGATAAAATAGTAAGGAAAGAATAATTGGACATCAACTTATATTAATTTGTTAAATTAAAAAACAGCAATCAAATTTTTGATAACTTGTAAGAGGTAAACAATTTCGACGAAATCATAAAAACATACTAGTATGCCAACCTATCAATTAAAAGTAAACGGAACATCACATACAGTGGAGGTCAGTGAAGACATACCTCTTCTTTGGGTGTTAAGAGATCATCTAGATCTTGTAGGAACAAAATATGGATGTGGAATAGCCCAATGCGGATCTTGTACGGTTCATCTAGATGGGGTTGCCGTTCGTAGTTGCTCACTCACCATGGCTATGGTAGAGGGAAAATCTATTACTACCATTGAAGGACTCTCCGAAAACGGAACCCATCCGGTACAGGAGGCTTGGAAAGAAATAGACGTGCCACAATGCGGCTATTGCCAGACGGGTCAGATAATGACAGCTTCTGCATTTTTAGAAACTAATCCAAAACCTAGTGAGAATGAGATAAAAGAAGCCATGAATGGTAATATATGTCGATGTGCTTCTTACAGTCGTATTTTCAAAGCAGTAGAGCTTGCTTCAACAAAAATGGGATAACCAATTACAAACTAATGAAAAATGGCAACAAAAGATACCACAATTACATTTAGCAGAAGAAGTTTTATGAGGACTAGTTCCTTAGCAGGAGGAGGACTACTCATTGGTTTTAATTTATTCCAGGCATGTAAACAAAATGCTGTACCACCGGTTGATCTGGCAAGCCTGGATTATAACGATTTTAATGCCTTTATTAAAATAGCAGATAACGGGGCGGTGACAATATTTTCACCAAACCCTGAAATAGGCCAAGGAGTAAAGACCTCTATGCCGATGATTATTGCCGAAGAATTAGATGTATCCTGGAATAATGTGCATGTAGAACAAGGAATACTAGATACAAATAATTACACGCGCCAAGTGGCAGGGGGAAGCCAATCTATTCGTTTTGGGTGGGAACCTTTGCGTCAAACAGGAGCTACGGCAAGGCAGATGTTGGTGAATGCAGCGGCAGCCCGCTGGGGTGTAGACGCAGCTGAATGTACTACAAGTGAAGGAATTATCACCAATGCTGCCGGAGAGACCTTAACGTACGGAGATGTTGTTAAGGAAGCAGCCACTATGGAAATTCCGGAGGATGTAACACTAAAGAAGGTAAAAGACTTTACTATTATCGGCAAGGATGCCAGTAATGTAGATATTGACGAAATTATTACAGGCAAACCGTTATTTGGGTTAGATTACAAAGTTGAAGGAATGGTCTATGCCGCTGTCATGAGGCCCCCTGCATTTGGTCAAAAACTCACTTCTTTTGATGATTCAGAAGCGAAATCCATAACAGGTGTGCTAGATGTGCTGAAATTTGGAGACAAGATAGCCGTTTTAGCTAATGATACCTGGACAGCAATGAAAGCGAAGAATGTCTTGAAGGCCACCTGGCAAGAAGGCAGCACGTTGGAAAGCACCACGGAACACAACAAGATATTAACAGGTCTTTTAGATGGCAAGGAGTTTAATACCCTCCGGGCCGATGGGAATGTAAAAAAAGCATTTTCGGAAGCAGATGAAGTGTTGGAACGCACCTATGAATCCCCTTTTCTTCCGCATAATTGTATGGAACCTATGAATTTTTTCGCAAATGTAACAGATGAAAAAATACATTTGGTAGGACCTATTCAAACCCCTGAAAGAACTGCAAAAAATATAGCTGCATTATTGGAACGAGATTTTGAGGAGGTTCATCTGGAAATGACCCGCATGGGAGGAGGTTTTGGAAGGCGGCTCTATGGAGATTTTGCGATTGAAGCAGCAGAGATCTCCAATTTAGCCAAAAAGCCGGTGAAGGTTGTTTTTTCGAGAGAAGATGATATGACCGATGGCATTTATCGCCCGGCTATCAAATATAGGATCAAAGCAGCTATAAAAAATGGAGAGGTAACCGGGTATCATCTGAAAGAAGCTTCTATAAATAGTAATATGTATGGTTTAATTCCGAATTTCTTTCCAGCCGGCGCTATTGAGAATTATCAGGTAGATGTTGCAAATTATAAGAGTAACATCACCACGGGGGCCTGGAGAGCACCGTATACCAACTTCCTGGCATTTGCTGAGCAAAGTTTCTTTGATGAATTGGCAGAAACGATGAACGTTGATCGGGTACAATTACGATTAGATCTATTGCAAAAAGTAAAAGGTTCTGCGGATGATCGAATTCAATACTCTCCCGAGAGAATGGAAAAAGTCATACATATGGCGGTGGAGAAATCTGGTTGGGGAACTAAAAAAGAAGGAGTCTATCAGGGGTTTGTAAATTATTATTGCCATAATAGTCATGTGGCTGAAGTAGCAGAAGTGATGATTGAAGATGGCACTCCCGTTGTAAAGAAAATTACCTGCGTGGTTGATTGCGGTATTGTTGTGAATCCACTTGGTGCCATGAACCAGGCTGAAGGCGGGGTAATAGATGGAGTGGGTCATGCTATGTATGGAGATTTTTCATTTAAAGATGGGAAGCCTCAGTCGAACAACTTCGATTCATACCGACTTATTCGAATGAAGGAAGCACCGATGGTAGAGGTCTATTTTATGGAGAATGAACATTCTC
>CBDUCK010000109.1:0-9578 GCA_965365635.1 uncultured Muriicola sp. | reverse complement strand
CTGATAGTAACGGAACGTTATCTGTACCCCTTACAAGTTTAGGAACAGATGATCAAACCGCCTCCGAAGTTAATTCAGACACGCCAGTAGATGTAGATGGCGATGGCGTTACAGAAGCTACTGTAGAGGAAGTAATTCAGGATATAGCTCCAATTACTTCTAAAGCAGCACGTATTTTCTACCCGCCATCGATAGCGGTAGATGCGTCTACCAATGGTAGTTTTTCTATTGATTTATATGCTCAATATATAGCTCAATATGGATCACCAACCGTAGCCAGTGTCGGAGCCCCGGCTGCAGTTCCAACATATGCCGCAAATGAAATATACTATTATGTAACCTATGCCGATCCTACAGTCTTTAACACAGCAACCATGAGTATTGATGGTAATGGAGTATTAAGCTATACGATCATAGGGCAACCTGCTGATTATAACGCGTTGATCAATGTAGTGTTCGTAGTAAAATAATCAAATTAACGCTCTAGATAGGTGTGAAAATCAAAAACCAACATAAATTTTTCATCCTCAGCTTTGTTTTTACATTGTTGGGGATTGCTGCATCTAATGCTCAGTTTTTACTTCAGGCTCCAAATACCGGAGACGAAGGAAATTACAGATGGTACGAAGCTTCAGATACAACAACGGTTCTTGGTACCGACTTTTTTTATGAAACCTCCATTCCTGGGGTTTATTTTGCTACATACGATGGCACACTTTGTGGGTCGAATGCGACGGGTTACTTTATTCTGACCGATTGTACATCACCGGAAAATCAGGTAACATTAGATATTACAGCAAATGTTAGTGGAAGTGCCACCGTAACCTGGAGTCCTGCTGTAGCAGGGGATCAATTGAGACCTGTGGTTACTGCTGATGTAACGGTTACCCGATATGTTGCTACGATAACCAAGGCCGGAAATGCTATTAATTTACCAGGATTTACCGTTGTTTGCCTGCAACAGGCAGCCACACTGGTAGATGATTTTGTAACTGTTATTGAGGATAATTCTGTATTGGTTCCAATCTATGATAACGATAGTGGCGTCCCAATTACAGGAACCCTAACAACAACAGATCCTTCAAATGGTACGCTTGTTATTGATGATAATGGCACCCCTAACGATCCGTCCGATGATACCATACAGTATACGCCATTGGCAGATTACAATGGCCCGGATTCATTTACCTATACTGTTTGTAATACAATGGGAGATTGCAGTACCGCCACTGTAACAATAGATGTGACTCCGCAAATAGATACAAACGATGATGCCGTTGCCACTTTAATAGACACTCCTGTACTTATTGATATTTGGACAATGAACGATAACGATCTTCCTGTTAACGGAACATTTGTTACAACGAGTCCCGTTAATGGTGTCCTAAGTGTTGATGATAACGGTACTCCAAATGATCCCACAGATGATGTTGTTATGTATACGCCAAACAGTGGCTATACTGGTGCGGATGACTTTATTTATACCGTATGTGATATGTTTGGGACATGTAGTTCTTCCGTTGTTTATGTGTACATAAATGAACTGGATGTTGATCTGGATACGGATGATGATGGAATTGTAGATGCCTTTGAAGATTTAAATTTGGATGGCGATAACGACCCATTTACCAATCCAACAGATACCGATGGCGATGGAATCCCCGATTTTCAGGATATCGACAGTGATGATGATGGGATACCAGATAATGTAGAAGCACAAACCACAGATGGTTACATATCTCCTAGCGGATTGGATGCCAATGACAATGGGTTGGATGATGCCTATGAGGCGGGGGGAAGTCTGGGTCTTCTGCCAGTTGATACAGACGGGGATGGTCTCCCAGATTATGTAGATCTAGATAGTGATAATGATAATGTTCCGGATAGTATTGAAGCTCATGATCATGATCACGATGGGGTCCCCGATGTTACTTTTATTGGTTCGGATAAAGACAACGATGGGCTAGATGACGGTTTTGAAGGAAGTTCTACCATCGATGATGATAAAAATGATGAAATAAACGATCCATATAATGATTTGCCCAATACAGATGGGGATTCCGAATCTGATTATAGAGATACGGATGATGATGATGATACTATTGAAACCAGAGATGAAGATACAGATGGGGATGGTATCTATGCAAATGATGATTCGGATGGTAATGGTACTCCTGATTATCTGGAGCCAAATGCAATTGAAGCAGATATTGAAGTATTTAATGTAGTAACACCAAATGGTGATGGTATACACGATGTGCTGTCAATACGAGGCCTTGAACTTTATCCGGATAATACCATACGAATATATAATAGGTGGGGGGTTCAGGTATACGTAACCAAAGCCTACAATACACAGGGCAATGTTTTTGATGGTAGTTCAGAGGGAAGAGTCACCATAGACCAGGAGAATAATTTACCAGTAGGTACTTATTTCTACATTCTGGATTATGTAGATAATGTGGGAGCCACCAAGTCGTTAACAGGGTATATTTATTTAAACCGTTAAACCATGAGAAAGAACCAATTTAATAGGATTAAGGTCCTGCACCAAAGAATAGTGCTGGCGATATTGGCATGTCTTTCATTGGGAACCCTGATGGCACAACAAGATGCACAATATACTCAGTACATGTATAATACAGTAAGTATAAACCCGGGATATGCAGGCTCCAGAGGCCAGTTGAGTGTGGCTGCTTTATACAGATCCCAATGGGTAGGTTTAGATGGCGCTCCCAAGACACAAACCTTTAATTTTCACACGCCCATGGGATACCGTGGGGCAGGAGTAGGGGTCTCTATTGTAAATGATCAGATAGGGCCTACTTCCGAAACATACTTCGACACAGATTTCTCCTATACTATTCAATTGGCGAAAGAGAAGAGATTAAGTTTTGGATTAAAAGGAAGTATTCATTTATTAGATATACGGTTCTCAGAACTCAACCAGGATTACACCAATCCCGGAGGCCCGGATCCAACCTTACAACAAGATGTGCAAAACAAACTATCTCCGAACATAGGTGCGGGTATCTATTACCATACCAATAAATTTTATGCAGGTCTGTCTGTTCCCAGATTTTTAGAGACATCGCATTTCGATGAATCTTCGTTGTCAACGGCTGCTGAGCAAATGAATTTTTATTTTATTACAGGCTATGTCATGGAAATGAGTGCCTTTTGGAAATTTAAACCAACCATTCTTGCTAAAGTGGTTAGTGGCGCCCCATTGCAAGCAGATGCCTCATTCAATTTTATGTACAATGATAAATTCATTGTGGGAGCTGCCTATAGATGGGATGCCGCAGTAAGTGGTATGGCCGGTTTCCAAATATCCCCCGAGTTTTTAATCGGAGTAGCCTATGATAGAGAAGTAACCGAGTTAGGACGTGCTGTTTTTAACGATGGTTCTTTTGAAGTCATTCTTCGCTACGATTTCATTAAAGTAAAGGATAATTTGAAATCACCCCGATTCTTCTAGGCCCTACAATTTCTTCAATACTGATACATACTTCCTAAGTTTTAAGACAGACTTAACCTTAGAATAGGGGAAACGTCTTATTTTTACCATGTGAAAGAAGAAAATGTAATATTGGTAAACCAATTTGATGAACAAATTGGGACCATGCCGAAAATGGAAGCCCATAGAAAAGCAGTACTGCACCGTGCTTTTTCAGTTTTTATAATGAATAGTAAAGGCGAGACTATGCTGCAGCAACGAGCGGCAGAAAAGTATCATTCTCCTTTGTTATGGACCAACACCTGTTGCAGTCACCAACGTGTAGGGGAAACCAATATAGAGGCCGGTAAACGAAGGCTACAGGAAGAAATGGGCTTCAATACCGAGTTAAAAGAACTCTTTAGTTTTATTTATAAGGCCCCTTTCGATAATGGATTAACGGAACATGAATTAGATCATGTGATGATGGGTCATTACGAAGAAGAGCCGAAGATAAATACAGAAGAAGTTGCCAATTGGAAATGGATGCGACCCGAAGCCATAAAGGAAGATATTTCCGAGGCACCGGAAAACTATACAGCATGGTTTAAGATTATTTTTGAACGATTCTATGATCATTTAATTCAGCAAAACTCGTGAGTATGAGTGTAAAAGTTAGTAGAAAGGCACACTTTAATGCAGCCCATAGGCTTTACAGACCTGATTGGAGCGACGAAAAGAACCAAAGTGTATTTGGTAAATGCAACAACCCCAATTTTCATGGTCATAATTATGAACTAGTGGTTAGTGTTACCGGTGAGATCGATCCGGAGACAGGTTTTGTAATAGATATGAAAATTTTAAAGGATTTGATTAAATCTGAAATAGAAGAAGCCCTGGATCACAAGAACTTAAATAAAGAAGTACCCGAATTTAAGGAGCTGAATCCAACAGCGGAAAATATTTCGGTGGTCATCTGGAAGAAATTACGCCCTCATATTAAGGCAGATATGAAGTTGGAAGTGGTACTTTATGAAACCCCCAGAAATTTTGTAACCTTTTCCGGATAATATATGAGTCTTAAAAAAGGGGATACCATCCCGGAGTTTACTTTAAAAGACCAGCATGGGAATAGGTTCCAAATTACTGATCTTATCGGAAAAAAACCGATTGTACTATTTTTCTATCCAAAAGACTATACCCCCGGATGTACAAAAGAAGTTTGTTCATTCAGAGACAGTTATGAGGAATTCACCGAACTAGGAGCGGAAGTGGTTGGGATTAGTTCCGATTCTGAAAGCAGCCATCGTAAATTTGCCACAACATTTAATTTGCCTTATGTGTTATTGGCAGATACCCGTAAAGAAGTTAGGAGATTATTCAAGATAGAAAATACGTTGTTTAATCTGCTTCCGGGAAGAGAAACCTACGTGGTAGATCTAGAAGGCAAGGTGATCATGGTATTTAATAGCATGAGCCCTGCGAATCATATGTCCAAGGCATTAAAGGCTTTAAAAAGCATGAAATAGAATGATACTGTATCCTTTAAAATTTCAGCCAATCTTAAAAGAACGTCTTTGGGGTGGGACAAAGCTAGGAACCCTTCTTGGAAAACCAATTACGAGCGATATTACTGGTGAAAGTTGGGAAATATCGGGAGTGCAGGGGGATGTATCTGTGGTGGCCAACGGTGAGCTAAAAGGCACTTCTCTCAATCAACTCATTGATTTATATGCAGATGACTTGTTGGGGAAAGAAGTTGTAAGACGTTTTGGCAAAGAATTTCCTATTCTCATTAAATTTATTGATGCTAAGCAAGATTTGTCTGTTCAATTACATCCAAATGATGAACTAGCTAAAAAGCGGCATAATTCATTTGGTAAAACAGAAATGTGGTACGTAATGGATGCAGAAAAAGATGCTAATTTAATAATTGGTTTTAATCGTAATGTTACAAAAGAAACCTATAGTGAAAGCCTCAAAAATGACACACTTTTGGAGTTATTAAATTATGAAGCTGTTTCAAAAGGGGATACTTTTTTCATCAATACAGGTAAAATACATGCCATTGGCGCGGGTGTTTTACTTGCTGAGATTCAACAGACATCGGATGTAACCTACCGGGTTTTCGATTTTAATAGAAAAGATAAAGAAGGGAACTATCGGGAGTTGCATACCGAGATGGCACTAGACGCCATAGACTACGATCAAAAAGATGATTTTCGGGTTCAGTATGCTACCGAAGCAGATCAGGTAAACGAGATGGTGAGTTGCCCTTATTTTCATACAGATTACCTCAACCTACAAAAAGATTTCACCCAAGATATTTCAAATAGAGATTCTTTTACTATCTATATGTGTGTGGATGGGAAGGCAGTAATCACAAATGAATCGGGGTCCGTAACCATCGTTAAAGGAGAAACCGCCTTACTGCCGGCGAATACAAATACAGTGAAAATTAAAACACAGGGAACCACCTTGTTAGAAATTACGATCTGAAAAGAAATACACATTTTTCCTTGATGTGGGGAATGTAAAGTTTATTTTTGCAAAAAATTAGTTTCATGGCAAACATTAGGGATTTAAAGAAAGACATCAACTACGTATTAGGAGATATCATAGAAGCAGTATATATTTTTGAAGAGTCTAATAATAATGCAGGCTCAAAAGAAGGGAATGCAATTATAGACAAGGCGATTGCCACTTTTGATGATTTAATCGCTAAGGTTAATAAGAAAGGTGTGGATAATAGAAAAGCACACCTTACCGGAGTGCGTCAGGAATTGGAAAAAGAAGCTACTGCCCTTATCACTAAAGTAAACAAGTTAGCGTAATTAGTTATTGATCGGAACGAATCCTATCAAGATACGCTTCTAACGCTCTTCCGTATTTAGCATTGGCCACTTCCGGGCTCAGTGAATTGGAATCCAAATAAATTATGTTGGCATCCCTTACTTCCGTGAGCGCAATGTAAGGGGCTATGTGTGAGTCATTATTGTTTAAGGCAAAATTTAAAGAATACAAGTAACTCCGTAGGATGTTTTTGTCATTCGCCTTAACTAACGAATCCATGGCCCTGCTATCTCCTTGGATTTCGGGGTTGTTGGATGCACTTATCAACTCCAGGTTTTGGGTATTAAACCTGCTCATCACCTTCTTGTATTCCTCTAACTTTTTATGTGTTTCTGAACCTTCTATAACCGCTTTTGTATCGAATGCATTCCATACACTGTTAATAGTAATAACTCCTGGTTCACCAAAAAATGTGATACGGTCATTAATATCATTATTATCTTCCTTTCTGAGGTATAAATAAAATAGTTCCGGACTTTCTAAGGTGGTGTTAAAAGTAAAATTTCCATTTCCTTTTATTTCCAAGGAATCTAAGGTAATCAAAGTGGAGTCTGCTACCTTTTGCAGATATAGTACCCCCTTTTTTAAACCTTTAACAGATCCGGAAACTGTCATAACAGCCGCTTCTGGTTCAGAACAGTTAACAAGCATTACAACAATGAATAAGGGTAATAAGAGCTTTTTCATAGGAAAAATTAATTAGGGGCAAATATCCATAAAGTTTGTGGTATTTCTAAACTTTTGATGCAATTTCCATTAGAAGGCCACATATGTAGGCACCTGCGGTCCCTACCACATAACCCAGAACTGCCAGAAGTATGCCAACCGAAGTAAGCGAAGGGTGAAATTCAGCAGCTACAATAGGTGCGGAGGCGGCGCCCCCTACATTGGCCTGACTCCCAACAGCCAGGAAGAAGAAAGGCGCTTTAATAAGTTTTGCCACTAGGATCAAAAGTCCGGCATGGATGGAAATCCAAATGATCCCAATTAAAATAAGTCCTGGATTTTCAAGCACCTTACCCAAGTCCATTTTCATCCCAATAGTAGCAACCAGGATATAAATAAACAAACCACCTATTTTACTGGCACCAGCACCTTCAAAATTCTTTGCCTTTGTGAAAGAAAGAAGTATTCCTACAGTTGTGGCAAAGACTACCATCCAAAGAAACTCTGACCCCAATGAAGAAAGTGCTTTTTCCTTGTTGCGGATCATTTCAAAATTTGACTCCAGAAAATCTGCAAAATGAAAGCCAAGAAAATGTGCTAAACCAACTCCCGCAAAGGCCAGACATGTCAACACAACAAAATCTTGCAAAGAGGTAATGCGGGCTATTTTCGCGGTATGGGCAGATACTTTTTCTTTAAGCCTGTCAATAGAACTAGTATCTGCCTTTAACCAACGGTCTATTCTATCTGTTTTGCCAACTCCCAGTAAAATAATTGCCATCCAAATATTCGCTACTACAATATCTATAAGTACCATGCCTCCAAAATTAGCCGGATTATACTCAAAAACCTCAAGCATCGCGGCTTGGTTGGCACCTCCACCAATCCAACTCCCGGCAATAGTAGCCAGTCCTCTCCAAACGGCGTCAAATCCGGCCCCACCAACAGTTTCGGGTGAAAAAATGGAGACGATTAGTATGGCAATAGGGCCGCCTATTATGATACCCACAGTGCCCGTTAAAAACATAATCAGCGCCTTCGACCCCAGATTCATAATGGCTTTGAGGTCTATGCTCAGAGTCATTAGAATAAGAGCCGCCGGTAATAAATATCGACTGGCAATGTAATACAGATTGGAAGATTCTTCAGAGATAAGACCAATACTGGTAAGTATTGCAGGAAGCATATAACACATGAGCAACGTAGGAACAATTTTATAAAATTTGTTCCAAAAGCCTGTTTTTATAGAGGATGTTAAAAATACGAATCCCAGGCATACGCATAATAATCCCAGAATAACGGTATCGTTGGTGAGCGGAAAATGATCCATAGATGTACTTCTTTAGTAGCTAAAGGCCCAAATATAATCAAATTAGAAGATGGTACTTCTGAAGAAGAGTTTTGACCGCTAGATATTAAGCCAGTACGTAAATTTTAAATTAATAGAACGCAAACGGGGTGCAAATTCATTAACATAATAATTGTCGTTGTAGACCAAAAAGAGATCGGATAATGGAGCAAATCGCCATTGAAGCCTCGAATTAATACCTAAATTATCTCGCTGATTGCTATATTGAATTAGTGTAGACCAAAACAACGATCTACTAAAGGTAATATCCAATTTTGGACTAATAAGCCAAATATCGGCACTTGGAAAAGGATCCGGAAGACTTATATTATCATAGTTAATCAATAAGGATATTAATGCTTTAGGTTGAAATCGCATACTCATCCTGGCTTCAACGCTGTATTTATTCCCATTGTAAAATCTACCAATGGCTGGTTCAACAGAATAGGAAAATATTTTTCTTCTGTCCGAACGGTATTCAAATTCCAAACTATTATAATAATAGCCCTGGTTACCAGGAATGGGGATGCCTCCATCCGTGTTGGTAGGATCAAAATCATCAAACAGATAGGTGTATCTGTTATTTAGTTGTGCACTTACAAAAGACTGGTCTTTAAAACGTGCTTCCCAGCTACTTCGGACGCTATAATCTGTGTTTTGAAAGTCGTCTTCCGGGCTCCAGATAACGATAGGGAAAAACCTAAAACTGTGATTAATAATGGAGCTATTACGAGGCCATAATACACGCTCCAGATTCATGCCACCTTTTACAATCCCTGTTCTACGTATAAAACCCAGATCGGATCTAAAATTATCACCTACATAGACCCAATCCGTAAAAAATTTAAATTTTCTGGAGTTAAACGAAACTCTGGCGCCAGATGAATAGTTTTTACTGCTTTCTTCTGGCTCAAAGGATTTGTGGGCATAAAATTTACCACTCCAGATATTATTTTCAGAGATAAGGTTATAATCTAATCCCACAACACGGTTGTATTTGTCTTCCTGAGCAACAAAATCGTAATCTTTTAAGGACTCTCTGTTAATAAAAAACATGCCTATGTTAGACCTTGCAAATACTTTTTGCTGGAGGGCCAGCATGGTGTTATTGTTAGAAGGAATTTCATTTGCTTCATCCTCTTCTGTTTGAATAGTGAAAAATCCCAGGCGCAGATCCTTATTTAACTTACCGCTAAGGCGCGCACCAGCAACTATTTTATTTTCAATGGTCTTGCCTACAGTGTCTCTGGCACTACCTATTCTCCTCGAGAA
>CBDUCK010000108.1:0-9595 GCA_965365635.1 uncultured Muriicola sp. | reverse complement strand
TCGGAAAGTTCTTGAAAAAAATTCTGAGTCATGCGGATAGTCTTTAAAGTATTTAAAGATAAAAAATTTAAAGATGAGGTAGGGTATTTTTAAAGAGAGTTGTTATATAATAAATTGCTATGAAAAAGAAATTTAAAAAAGTGTCAAAAGAATTTGAATTAGTGTCATAAAAATTCATGTGTTTAGGTTGGTTTTTGATTTGAAAAGCCTTGACTGTAGGGGTCAAGGCTTTTTCTTTGTCTAAAATTTAAATTCTTGTTTAGTGTACTTTATATTCTAAACGCATGGTGATAGAAGCTGTCTTGTTTTTCGAAGCGGTATTATAAGCACCTCCCCAGCTATAAGCTTCATCCGAATTTTGCCCTGTTATCTGAAAAACCCCCATTTGAGCGGAGAGTAGGTCTCCGAGGTCGCCTCCGGCATTTTCAGCAATATTTTCCGCACGTATGCGTGCATCTTCGGTAGCCTGTGCAATCATCTTAATTTTAAGGTCGGATAATTGCGTGTAATAATACCTGGGTGGAGAAGAGGTAAAAGGGACTCCTTTATTGAGTAATTCGGTTATTTCTCTGGCTACCTGTTCAATGAGCGCTACATCTTTTGATTCTATTTGTACCGATTGTGTAAGAGAGTAGCCTCTGAATATACTACCTACATAATTACCCCCTTCATATTTATTGTCGCGCTGTTCTATCGTCTGAACCGAGTTGAAAATTAAATTCTCTTCGGGAATTCCTTTCGAAACCAAATAATCTCTTACTATTTCCTTATCTCCACGTAATTGTTCAAAGGCAGTTTTGAGATTAGAATTAAAGGCCGTGAAACCACCTTCCCAAACAATCAGATCTGAAGTGAAATTTTCGTTACCCAAACCAGTAACTGAAATTACCTGTGGAGGATTCGCTCTTTGAACGTAAGCGTTTCCTAAAAAATAGGCTGCTATAACAATAGCAATACCAAAGATAATGGCCGAAATATACTTCATAATAGTCACGTTAATAAAGAAGTAATAAATATAATTAAAAGATACTTTATGACATAAGTCAAATTGCTATTTTTGCCCATGCAAAACAACGTCCTTATCTTAGATTTTGGTTCCCAGTATACCCAGCTCATAGCGCGCAGGGTTAGAGAACTTAATATTTATTGTGAAATAAAACCCTATAATAAGCTTCCGGAAGATCTTTCTGAATTTAAAGCGGTGATACTATCTGGATCCCCATTTTCGGTACGAGCAGACGATGCGCATCCGGACTTATCTGAAATAAAGGGAAAAGTGCCTCTTCTGGCAGTTTGTTACGGCGCCCAGTATCTAGCACATTTTCACGGTGGTAACGTAGCCCCATCCAATACTCGTGAGTATGGTAGGGCAAAACTGTCATTCATAAAAAAAGATGAACCCTTTTTTGCTAATATCTCTGAGGGGTCGCAAGTATGGATGAGTCATAGCGATACTATCCAGAAACTTCCATCCAAAAGTGTTTTGTTGGCAAGTACCCACGATGTGGAGAATGCAGCTTATAAATTAGGGGATGAACAGACCTATGCAATACAATTTCACCCGGAAGTGTATCATACCAAGGATGGGAAACAACTACTGGAAAACTTTTTAGTGGGTATAGCCGGACTTCAGCAAACCTGGACACCCGATGCGTTTGTGGAAACAACTGTAGCCGAATTAAAGGAACAAATTGGGACAGATAAGGTGATATTGGGCCTTTCCGGAGGAGTAGACTCAACCGTAGCAGCAGTATTGTTGCATAAAGCAATAGGTAAACACCTGCATTGTATTTTTGTAAATAATGGTTTGTTGCGGAAACATGAGTATGAGGAGGTTCTAGACCAATATAAGCATATGGGCTTAAATGTGAAGGGAGTAGATGCTTCGGCACGCTTTTTGGATGCCTTGGAGGGAGAAGAAGATCCTGAAAAGAAGCGAAAGATCATTGGAGGAATGTTTATCGATGTATTCGATGATGAATCGCATTTGGTAGAAGATGCTAAATGGTTGGCACAAGGAACCATCTATCCGGACAGAATAGAATCGGTTTCCGCTTCCGGTGGGCCTTCAGCAACAATTAAAAGTCACCATAATGTAGGTGGGTTGCCAGATTTCATGAAACTAAAAGTAGTGGAACCTCTGAAAATGTTATTTAAAGATGAGGTGCGTAGAGTAGGTGCTTCGATGGGTATAGAAGAGGAACGACTTGGCAGACACCCATTTCCGGGACCAGGATTGGCAATCCGTATTTTGGGAGATGTAACCCGCGAAAAGGTTGCTATTTTACAAGAAGTAGATGCGATTTTTATCAACGGATTAAGAGAATGGGGACTTTACGATAAGGTTTGGCAGGCCGGAGCCATGCTTTTACCCGTACATAGTGTAGGAGTTATGGGTGATGAACGTACTTATGAAAAATGTGTAGCTTTACGTGCGGTGGAAAGTACCGATGGAATGACAGCCGATTGGGTGAATTTGCCGTATGAGTTTTTACAAAAAACCTCGAACGAGATTATTAATAAAGTTCCCGGAGTTAACAGGGTGGTCTATGATATTAGTTCCAAGCCTCCTGCTACAATAGAATGGGAATAAACGCAGTTACTTATGAATAAAATTTGGTCTCTTTTTATTGTGTTGTTTCTGTTTGCCATAAATACGTATGCGCAACAGTTTAAGACGCACGCCGTAAAAGAAGGTGAAACGCTTAATAGTATATCCAAAATATACCGGGTAACTCCTTTTAATATTCTGAAATACAATAAGGAAATTAAATTAGGAGATCCTTTAAAACCCAATACCATCCTGGTAATTCCGATGGAAGCCAGTGCATCAGACACCAGCCCAAAAATTCCTGATGAAGTAGGCGCTAGAAAAAAACCGGTTCAGGAAGAAGAGCAGGAGACACCCATAGGCTTTAGGTCGCATCGTGTGCGGAAAAAAGAGACTCTTTTTGGATTGTCACAGCGGTATGAAGTTACTGAAGAACAAATAAAAAGATACAATAAGGAACTCTACAGTAGTGCTTTAAAAAAGGGCATGCGTTTACGAATTCCGGAATATGCTATTGTTGAAATGGTTATTGATAGCATTAATCCGGATGATTATGAAATCTATATGGTTTTGCCTAAGGAGACGCGCTGGAGTATTGCTCATAAATATGGAATTACCGTAGATAGTTTGTTGTCATTAAACCCGGAACTGCCCAGAACAACCAATCACCTGGCTATAGGTCAGGAGTTAACTCTGCCCAGGATAGCGGGAAGCAGTATTGAAGGTCAGGAAGTACAGCTATATGAATCGTATACGGTTCCCGCTAAAAAAACATTGTATAGCCTGGGAGGTGAATATGACATTTCCTCCGAAGATATTATCAAATTAAACCCCGAAATACTTCAGGAAGGCGGGTTAAAAGAAGGGATGGTTTTGCGGTTACCTAAAAAGAAGGTGGAAACTGAAGTGGTGAATACCGAAAATTATATTTTCTATGAAGTAAAGCCAAAACAAACAGAATATTCTTTGACCAGGAATCTGGGCATAGACTACAGCGAACTATTGGCACTTAACCCAGATTTGTCTCGAGGATTGCAAGCCGGAATGGTTTTAAAACTCCCGAAAGAAAAAGCAGCAGCTCTGGAAGTGAAAAATTCATTGATCATAGATAAGATTAATCTTATAGATAGTATTAGTGTCGTTAACAAACCTAAATTACTTTTTTTACTCCCTTTTAGAACAAATAGAATAGATTTTGACAGTATCCAAAAAGCACAAAGTGCCATAGAAAGATCGAATGCCATAAAATACAGTTTAGGATTGTATAGTGGAGCGCTCATAGCCATAGATTCTATTGCAAAATTAGGGATATCTGTAGATGTAAAAACGTTCGACACAGAGTTAAGCAAGGAGAAGGTTAGAGAAATCTTATTGAATCAGAATATGTCCGACTTTAGCGCAGTTGTAGGGCCTTTGCAGCTAGAAGTGTTAAAAGAAGTGGCAGTGCAGGCGGCGGCATATCGGGTACCGGTGATAGCACCCCTGGCTTCTGAGAGTGACCTCAGTTTAGATAATGTATTTTTTTCTGTGCCATCGGATGACGTGTTGCGGCAGCGCATGTTAGATTATGTAGAATCTATAAAAACAGATCAGAATATCATTGTTATTTCAGATAGCAAAAATGATTCTACCAGGGCTTTAATCACGAAACGGTTTCCTGTGGCTAAATATATGCCTGTGTTGGAAGAAGAGGAAAACATTGCCGTTGATATAGAACAGTTCACAGGATTACTCTCCATAGAAAAAGAAAACTGGGTGTTCCTGGAAACAGATAATTTCAAACTAGTCTCTAGTGTAAGCTCTATTCTGAATTCCGCCATTTCGGATACTACCAATGTCAGAATGTTTACTACCAATAAAAATAGGGCTTTTGAGAACGATGTGATCTCAGGATCGCACCTGTCTAATCTTAGTTTTACTTACCCATCTATCGATAAGGAAATTGAGAACGATTCTTTTGTTCGAAACTACCGAAAACGCTTTGGAAGCACACCAGATAAGTATGCCGTTCGGGGATTTGATCTAACAATGGATTTGTTGTTGAAGTTGGCGTATAAGAACAATCTGTTTGGAGCGGCCGATGTTGTTGGACTTACCGAATATTCCGGAAATAAATTTAATTACACCAAGGATTTATCTTCCGGTTATTTTAACATGGCATCCTATATTATGATGTATGAGAATATGCGAATAATACGAATAACACCATAAGTATGACTTCGAAAGTAACCTATACAGGGGCACTAAGAACAACCTGCGAACATATTAGTTCTGGAAATCAGTTTATTACGGATGCTCCGGTAGATAACAATGGTTTAGGACAGGCTTTTTCTCCTACCGATACCGTAGCAACTGCCTTGGCGAGTTGCATGCTAACTGTTATGGGAATCAAAGCTAATTTGTTGCCAGAGAACATTGAAGGTTCTTATGCAGACGTTACCAAGCAAATGGCCTCTGGCCCAAGAAGAATTGTGAAGATAGAAGTTGAGTTATATATGCCCAAAAGTGTTTCTGACAAGCATCGGAAAATTTTGGAGCACACCGCGAGAACCTGCCCGGTGCTGTATAGTATACACGAGCAAATAGAGAAAGTAATTACTTTTCATTGGGAACAATAAAAGCGTTTTTATATTTCAGTGCCGTACTCTTTGCATTAGGTGCTAATGCCCAGGAAGAAGAGGTTATGCCCTGGACCCCCGAAGGTAGACTGCAATGGGAAGACTTTAGAGCTACACCTCCTGCAGAGTTGAGAATAGCGGCTACAACAGCTAGCGGTATTTCATATCGGTTATCGGCAATGGAAACTAACGGGAACATGGAAGTTGACTGCACCATTGATGCTTTTTTCTATCCAGATAAATCATGGTATCAGCCAGACGTAGCTAATGAAATTATCCTGAGCCATGAACAATTGCATTTTGATATTTCAGAACTTTTTGCACGCAAGATGCGCCAACGAATAGGGGCGTTTTCATTTACAAAAAAAGTAAAGGACGAAGTAAAAACCATTTATGCTGAGATACTCAGGGAAATGAGAGATTTTCAGAAGCGTTACGATGAGGAAACCAATTTTTCTCGAGACGTGGAAGCACAAGTAAGATGGAATAAAAAAATTACTAAGGCATTAGAATACCACTAGATCCAATACAGTATTTCAAATATCACAAATTGCAACTCCCTCTTTTAAAGCGGCTATTTTATCTTCCCAGGACGGGATAAATTCTTGTGCCACATGGCCTTTAAACCCTGTTTCATATATAGCTTTCATAATAGCCGGATAGAATAGTTCCTGAGTATCGTTAATTTCATGTCTTCCCGGATTACCTCCGGTATGGTAATGGCCAAAAAAGGCATGGTTCTCCTGGATGGTTCGGATCACATCGCCTTCCATGATCTGCATGTGGTAAATATCGTACAATAATTTAAAATTCTCAGATCCCAACTGCTTGCACAGTTCCACGCCCCATGAGGTATGATCGCACATATAATCTTTGTGATCTACTTTCGAATTCAAAAGTTCCATCTGAAGTACCACTCCGTGTTTTTCTGCCAGCGGCAATACCTGCTGTAATCCGTTCACTGCATTTTGTAGTCCCACCGCATCATCCATACCACGTCTACTTCCGCTAAAACAGATGAGGTTGGTATACCCGGCGGACGCCACTTTTGGAATCATTTCCATGTAATTATTAATAAGGGTTGCATGGTAGGTGGTGTCGCACCACCCATCGGTAAGATTAATTTCGGCTCCCCAGCACATAGAGGCATGTATATTGTGTTTTTTAAGTAATGGCCAATCCTCGGGTCCTACCAGATCTATAGCGGTAACCCCTAAAGATTTAAGGTCCTTTAAAAAAGTATCGAGAGGAATCGTATTGTAACACCAATAACAGGCACTATGATTAATGTGCCCTTTTAATTTTTCATGCGTAATGTGGGTATTGCTCATACCACTGGCTTTGTTTTGTGCAAGAAAACCAACAGAAGCGGCAGCGGTTGTTCCAATAAACGACCTTCTTTTCATAGAATAACTTTTTAATGACATTTAAAGATAATTTATTTAGTTTTAACCATGTTCCAACAAGCCAATAAAGAAGCCCTTATAGAACTGGCACATTACAAAATGCCATTTGGAAAGTTTAAAGGCCGCTATCTTATTTTATTACCAGAATCGTATTTACAATGGTTTCATTTAAAAGGGTTTCCGCCGGGAAAATTGGGACAGTTAATGCAACAGGCCCTGGACATTAAGATAAACGGATTAGAGCCTCTGATTCTCAAAATTCAAAAAGATTTTCCACCCGATTCTCTGTGATTTGCGAATGCAATTCGTATCTTTGAATCCCGTAAACAAATATGGCCACATGTCAGATACAAAATATGTATTCGTTACGGGAGGCGTTACTTCCTCACTTGGAAAAGGAATCATTGCCGCTTCGCTGGCAAAGCTTCTTCAGGCTCGTGGATATAAGACTACCATCCAAAAATTAGACCCCTATATTAATGTAGATCCCGGAACATTGAATCCTTATGAACATGGGGAATGCTATGTCACCGATGACGGAGCAGAAACAGATTTGGATCTGGGTCATTATGAACGTTTTTTGAATGTAAAAACTTCTCAGGCGAACAATGTAACCACAGGAAGAATTTACCAAAGTGTTATTGAAAAGGAACGCCGCGGAGAATTTCTGGGAAAGACTGTACAAGTAATTCCACATATCACCAATGAAATTAAAGAACGGATACAACTTCTCGGAAATACCGGAGAATACGATATTATCATTACCGAAATAGGGGGAACTGTTGGTGATATAGAATCCTTGCCCTATATAGAATCTGTTCGGCAGTTAAAATGGGAGTTGGGTGACAATAATGCCATTGTTATTCATTTAACATTGGTTCCTTTTCTTTCAGCAGCCGGGGAATTAAAGACAAAACCTACACAGCATTCTGTTAAAACACTCATGGAGAGTGGAATTCAGGCAGATATTTTAGTTTGTAGAACCGAACATGAAATTTCGAACGAAATTAGAGAGAAATTAGCCCTTTTCTGTAACGTAAAAAGAGAGGCGGTGATTCAATCTATAGATGCCTCCACCATTTATGATGTTCCTGTGATGATGCAAAAAGAGGGGCTAGATACAGTTACGCTTCAAAAATTGGCATTGCCAGATACCACAGTACCAGATCTGACCCAGTGGAACGAATTCTTAGACCGGCATAAACACCCTAAGAGTGAAGTTACAGTTGGGTTAATTGGAAAGTATGTGGAGCTGCAAGATTCGTATAAATCTATTCTGGAGTCGTTTATCCATGCGGGGGCCATTAATGAAGTAAAAGTAAATGTGCATTCTATTCATTCCGAATACATCAACGCTTCCAATTTAGAACAAAAAATGATGGGGCTCGATGGAATTCTTGTAGCTCCCGGATTTGGAGAACGAGGTATTGAAGGAAAAGTAATGGCTGTGCAATACGCCAGAGAAAACCTGATTCCATTTTTAGGGATATGTTTGGGAATGCAAATGGCGGTTATCGAATTTGGACGAAACGTTTTAGGTTTAAAACATGCCAATTCTACTGAAATGATGGAAGACACACCACATCCGGTGATTAGCCTTATGGAAGAGCAAAAATCGGTGACGAACAAAGGGGGTACCATGCGTTTGGGAGCCTGGGATTGTGAACTAAAAGAAGGTACGCTGGTTCATAAGGTGTATCATGGAGAAACAGGCATATCCGAAAGGCACCGCCACCGATACGAATTTAATAATGATTATAAAGAGCAATTTGAAGAAGCCGGATTAATAGCCTCGGGGATCAACAAGGCAACTAATCTGGTTGAAATTGTGGAACTACGAGATCATCCGTGGTTCATAGGAGTACAATACCATCCGGAATATAAGAGCACTGTTGCCAATCCACATCCATTATTTATTGGATTTGTAAAGGCAGTTCTCGCGCACAAAAAGCAACAAACCAATGCCAGTTTGGCATAAACTGCGCTTTTGGGCATATATTTGCACACGCTTAAAAATACAGACCTCTTTTTGCTTAGAGATTAGGATCAGGGGGAATACTAATTAGATATATTTTAATGGAAGAAAAGAAACTGGACATCAATTCGATCATTGGCTTTTTGCTGATTTTTGGAATTTTGATATTTTGGTTTTACCAAAATCAGCCTACCCCTGAAGAAATAGAAGCCCAAAAGGCGCAACAAGAACAAGAGCAGGTCTTAGAAGAGAGTAAAGAACCAGAAGTGGCCACTCCATTGCTCGAGACAAAGCCCATTGATGTTACAGATTCAACGGCTGTGGTAAGTTATAAAAACGCCATAGGTGAATTTGGATTTACACAGGTATCTGAAGGTACTACCATCTTGGAGAACGATGTCTTGTTTTTGGAAATAAGTAATAAAGGGGGGCAGATCATAGAAGCCAGAATGAAAAATTTTGTGACCTACGATTCTGTTCCTGTCTATTTAGTTAAAGATGGTAATGCCATCTTTGATCTCAATTTTACTACAACCAACAATCGCGTACTTAATACACGCGATCTCTATTTTGAGCCTACTTTAACTAATGATGGCAACAATCAGGTTTTATCATTAAAGACCAAGGTGTCATCTACCCAGTTTCTGGAGTATCGTTATGAAATGAAACCCGGCGAGTATCTTGTAGGGTTTAATATCCGGTCTCAGGGTCTGGAGGGAGTTTTTAACGATAATCAGCCCATTACGTTAAAGTGGCAGTTGCGCGGTATTCGTCATAACAAAAGTATCCAATATGAAAACAGATATACCCGCCTCACCTATAATCACGAGGAAGGAAAGATAAGTAAGCTTTCAGAAACCGGTGATGATGAAGACACAGAGATAGATGTTAAATGGTTGTCCTACCGTCAGCATTTCTTTAGCTCTATATTAACCACCAATACCCATTTCGAAACGGTTGACTTTACCTCGAAGAATCTGGTGACAGAGGAAAGTAAGGAGGCCGAATTTACCAAGGAGTATACTACGGTAGCGCCGCTTCAATT
>CBDUCK010000107.1:0-9598 GCA_965365635.1 uncultured Muriicola sp. | reverse complement strand
ATTGGCCGGAAGTCTGGGCCTTCTTATTGGATATTATGCATACCCCTTACTTGCCATGATCGCCTCGGCAGGACTCGCCCTATTAATGCTCATGGGTGTTGGTGTCCGCTTGAAGATAAAGGATCCCATAATTGCCCTTCTCCCTGCATTAACCTATGCTTTCTTATGCAGCTACGTGTTCTTTTCCTTATGGAAAGAACTCATGGTGTAAGCTTTCACAGGAATATAATACATAAGCACATTATTAGAAAAAGCCCTGCGGGAAAGGATTTAATGAGCGGGTCATTAATTCTGAAATGCATTGCTACAGAACCTGCTAATAACATAGCTAGCCCCGAAGCAGCAGGCAGTTTTAATTCTGGATACCAAATGGCTGTCAAAAGTAATATTGCCAAGATTACTTTAAGGGTTCCAATAACATAGCAAGACCATGATGGTAATCCATAGGCTTCAAATTCCTCCAAAATCGTCTTTGCTGAACCTCCCCTCCAACGGGTAGCCTTTTTAGTCTGAAGAAGCCAAACATTCAAGATACTAATCCCAACTATCACCTGTAGGACCATTATAAAAGTTTCCATATAAAATTATTTTTGATAGCTGGAAGATACCAAATTTTTAATTGAAAGAGGGCTAAAAATAGTTGACGTATGTAGGAGGCCCTGACCAGGCAGCCTATCAACTTATTGAAAGTATTTCTTCATGAAATTATGCGCATTTTTTGACATAACCCGTATGACCACTTCATCGGCTCCTATTTTGTTGTACTCATTATTAATTACAGCGGTCTGAAGGTAATTATAGGCGTGTCGTTCTAAGAAATCAGCCAGGTAAGGAAGTTCTTCTGAGGTCCAGAATCCGTTCAGGGAATCAATGATGCCATCAAAATCGGACCCAATAGCCATGCAGTTCCATGCAAACAGATCATTCCGGTCCAATAATTCCGCAATATGTTGTATTTGGTTCCAGAGTAATTCGGATCGGTAATGCATTATTTTATTACGAAACAATGAATGTTTAGTCTTCTTTAAAGTGCCTTTGCTGGCAATTCGCCGTTCATCTAACTGTAGTCCTACAATGCCTCCGCTTTTGGCTAGACGGATGATTTCGTCATCATAAAAATTGATGGTTACCGGATTCATTTTTTTAGACGTAGTGGCATTAGAAGGTACAGGATTTGTATATGAAAACAACCCATTACAAGCCCCATGGCTAATAATTAATGGTATGCCATCATATGCTGCCTTATTGCTATCTAGGAGCGCGTAATATTCATTTCTGGCTGCCGGGCTCATATGCTTTATGTCTGGCAAAATTCTTGTTCCATTGGTATTGTCCACTAACTTTGCCAATACTTTTTTACCCAACTCGGTAAAGCCCTGGTTGAGTCCTTCAGATTGATCGGCAAACTTGGTAATAACGCCGGTAAGACTGGTGGCATGTCCACAGATATGGTTCCAGAAATGGTGCGCAATGGTTATAAAGAATGGGCGAAACTTCCATTGTTTAATGGCATCGAGGTTGTTTAGGAATTCGTTCTCATTGGGTGTTGATTTCAGATCGGTATTTAAGACATGTAAGCCTTCTATGGAAAGGACTACACAGATGGTTCGGATGTTAGTGGTACCCTTCTTTTCTTTAAGTCGAATCTGCTCTATTTCCTCATAACTATTTACGAGTTTATATCGAAACCTTCCTTCGGGCAACCTTTTAACCACACCATCGAGCTGCACATAAAATTTATATTGTTTTACCAGATCTGCATAGTAATCCTGAATGCCTTGGATAAAATCTATTCGTTTATCACCAATTCCTAAAGCAAAATTTGAAGCTAAATCGGCTATTAATTCGTTCGTTATGTTATTTCGGACGAATGATTTTTCCAAAGGGTATAACGAAACACAAACAATGCCTACCCCACCGTAGGTGAGGGCCGTAAAATTGGACTGCGAAAATTTAGTGAGACCTGTTACATAATTTAAGGCCTTATCTATGAGGGAAGGTGGATTATAATACCAAATACTGCGCTTACTAGATCGATGACTGCTATTAACCCCAATGGGTTTGTAATTAAAACTTTTGCCAAAAGGTTTTAGCGACGGGTGGCAATGCAAATCAATATAATCGTTTTCAAAAAACATACGACCGTAGTGTTGTTACATAAATAAATTATATAACTTTTTTAATTCTATCCCGTATTGACCTACTAAGGGCTCTATAGACACGTCAAACTATTTATCCAGAGAACTCACCAAAGAGTCCTGTATATGCCCAGGAACAGCCTTAAACGATGAGAATACGGCGCTATAGGTTGCCTTTCCTTGTGTAAGCGATCTCAGATCGGTTGAATATCGGTACAACTCGGACTCTGGTACGGCGCATTTTAGTATTTGATAATGGTCTATGCTGTCTATTCCTTGTATGATAGATCGGCGCGATTGCAAATCGGTCATTACACTTCCGACTGTTTCTTCCGGAACTTTTACGGTAACCTCTTGGATAGGTTCCAGAAGTTTAGGTTTTGCATTTAAGAAAGCATCTTTAAACGCATGTGCACCAGCTATTTTAAAGGCAATATCGTTAGAATCTACAGGGTGCATTTTACCATCGTACACCATTACCCGTACGTCTCTAATAAAGGATCCGGTTAACGGACCTTTCTCCATTACTTCCAATATTCCTTTTCTAATAGAGGGTAGGTATCGAAGGTCTATTACACCACCCACAATGCAATTATAAAAAATAAGTTTCCCTCCCCAAGGCAAGTCTATTTCTTCTTTTCCACGAAGATTAAATCCTTCTGGTTCTGGCATGTCTTTGTGCCAGGGCTCTATTTTCATATGTACCTGTGCAAATTGGCCTGCTCCACCAGATTGCTTTTTATGCCTGTAATTAGCCGTTGAAGAACGTTGAATGGTTTCGCGATAGGCTATCTTTGGCTGTTCATAAACTGCCTCGATGCCGTAATTATTTTTAAGGCTCCAATCGATTGTAGCTAAATGAAGTTCTCCCTGACAACCCAGGATGAGTTGCCGAAGTTCTTTGGAATACTCTACAACAACGGTAGGGTCCTGACTATGAATTTTTTTAAGCGCATCGCTTAATTTTTCTTCTTCCTGTTTCTTTTTAGCTGAAATTGATCGTCTTGTTCGAGATTCGGGATATTTTATGGGTTTCACTGTAATAGGTGACCCTGCTTTATGCAGTGTATCATTGGTCTCTGTGTATTTCAGTTTTAAAGTAGCCCCAATATCGCCAACCGTTAGCTTGTTTACTGGTTCCCTGTTTTTGCCATCCATAATAAACAACTGATTCAGCACCTCGGTTTCATCGTTTCTGGAATTCACCAGCTTATCATTTATGGTAACCTCCCCAGATTTCACTTTAAAAAAGGTAATCTGACCCAAGCTTGGCTGATAAATAGATTTAAAAACAAAAAGTGCTGTTGGCGCCTCCTTCTTGCGCACAATGGTTTTACCTTCTACAGACTGCTCTTCTTTTAGATCGGCTGCTGCCGGGGCTACGTTGTCTATGAAGCCCATAAGTCGACCACTTCCCATATCATTGAGCGCTGAGACACAAAAAACCGGAAACAGTTCATGATGTAACATCCCTGCCTTAATTCCCTGTCGCATTTCATCCTCATTTAAGGTGCCTTTTTCAAAAAACAGTTCCATAAGGTTTTCATCATTTTCTGCAGCTTTTTCTACCAGTTCATTATGGAGCAACTCTGCCATTTCTTTTTGATCTTCAGGGATCGGTAGTTTTTCTGGCTTCCCTCCTTCCGGGGGAAATTTATAGCACTTCATTTTTAACACATCTACTATGCACTGGGCCCCATCGAGCTTTATGGGATATTGAATAAGAACCGCATTGTTTCCTACCAATGATTTTATACTCTTAAAACTCATGTCAAAGTTAGCGTTCAGATGGTCTATCTGATTGATAACAAAGACCGTGGGTTTCTGATAACTATCTATATAGTTCCAAATGATCTCTGTGCCAATTTCCACGCCGCTTTGGGCATTAATTACCGTAAGAATCGTATCGGCAACACGTATAGACGAAATAATTTCACCAACAAAATCATCTAGTCCGGGAGTATCTATAATATTAATCTTATAATTTCTCCATTCTGTATGTAACGGAGTGGCAAATACAGAAGTGCCACGTTCGTGTTCTATATCGTGATAATCCGATACAGTGTTTTTTGTTTCAACAGTTCCTCTTCTATTAATTAAGCCTGCCTCAAATAACATGGTTTCAGCCAAGGTAGTTTTACCGCTCTGATGAGCCCCTACAAAAACTACATTTTTAATATGTTTTTCATCGAATACTTTCATATGGAGTAGCGTTTAGATAGTTGTAAATTTAGCGCGATGCACCAACGGAAAGTATGACATTTGTTAGCTTTTAATAAATCTTCCTATAAATCTGTACAGATGATTTAATAACAACAGGTGCTTCTTACGCCAATGCTTTCTAAAATACTAAATTTTTAGATTTAAAGCAGGTAAAAAGCCTTCTAATTTTAGGTTTTGTAAGCATTTGAAGCTACAACAGGTAAATAAAAAAACACCCCCATCAGAAAACCAATGAGGGTGTCATTATATGAATACCGTGAAGCTTAGTCGTCTATAGTAACATCTTCAGCTGCACCATTTGGATAGATAATGGTCGCTATAGTGTCGCATGTTCCATCTCCGAAATCGACAGTTACTTGCAGTCCATTCTTGTTGACTGTCATAGTACCTGATGTGATGTATCCACAGCTAAGGTTACCTTCCAGTGTAGTGTTTATATTCACCGCGTATTGATCTTCATTTACTTGCAGTTCCCAGGAACCAGAAATAGAATACGTACTTGTCTCAAGGCTATCACCAAAAGTGAACGTAACTTCTCTGCTGCCATTTTCAGTAATTACAGTGCCGTCCGAAAACTCAGCGGTCATATTGCTCGTTACAGAAAAAGATATAGAAATTTGACTAGGATCGCCTAATAGGGTAAAAGAACGGGTGCCATTCAGTTTTACATCTCCTACGTAAAAATCTTCATAGGTTGCGGTAAAGGAAGCCGTGCCCGGTTCTAAACCATAGATCACCGTTACTGTTCCATTGGCATTATCTGTGCCATTTAGGACACAATTGTTGAAGGTTACGGTAAATCCGGTCTCTGAATATATAGCCTCATAGCAACCAGGTGAACTCTTACCCGACTGAGAATTATTAGATGCATACAGTTCTGCTAAGATGCTATCCGCAGAGCCAGAAATGGCATCTGCATCCAAAATGGTCATCAATTCTGCCTGGGTTAATTCAGGATCGTTCATTGGGTTTTCCTGATCTTCACTACAGCTGGTCATCAACAGACCCATCGTAAACAAAAAGATCAAGGGCTTTGAAAATTGAAAAATTTTTTTCATGTTAAAATTTTGTGGGATTTATGCTTTTAAAACGATGGTAATGGATGTTTAGTGCCTTAAATGATACATTTTATTGCGCCCTGTAGCACTATATATAGTTTATTATTGCTTTTCAGGAGTAACAAAAGGAACGAAACGGACAGCCATAAGATTCTTGCTTTTGATCTTTCCATTTTTTTTGCGCAGGAGTACTAATTGACGCACGCCGTTATGGGGGCCAATTGGAATGATCATTCTTCCGTTTTCTGCCAATTGTTCTACTAAATACAAAGGCATATATTCAGCACCTGCTGTAACTAGAATGGCATCATAAGGAGCATATTCTTTCCAACCGCGATATCCATCGCCAATCTTTACCTGAACATTATAGAGTCCTAACGCTAGAAGGCTTTTTTTGGCGCTTGCTGCCAACGATTCAACAATTTCTATGGTATAAACAGAATCTACCATCTGAGACAATACAGCCGCCTGGTATCCAGATCCTGTCCCAACTTCCAGCACTCTGTCGGTTTGTTTTAGCCGTAGGGCCTGGGTCATGAATGCAACGATATAGGGTTGTGAAATTGTTTGTCCTTCCCCTATACGTAAAGGTCGATCCTGATACGCAAAAGGTTTTTGAGAGTCAGGTACAAACGACTCCCTGGGAATCGTGGCCATAGCTTTTAAGGTGGCCTTGTCTATTATTCCACGGTTTTTTAGCTGGTGCTCCACCATTGTCTTACGCTGCTCTGCATAAGTTGTTTGTGAGTACACGGTACCCAAGGCATTCAGCATAATGCAAACTGCAAAAATCTTGTACAATTTAGCATTCATAGTTACTGCAGGCTTCACTAAAGTTGCTCCAATTTGTTTCATCCTTTATAAACTAATAGCAAATAGTAGCGATCTATTGGCCATTTTTGAGCCTAAAGTATCCCTTAGAAAACAAAGGTTACTCTTCTATTTTTTAACCATAGGTAGTTTTATATGAGAAGGATATTCCGAAGAATGATGAATACTGTTTCTTGCTGTAATTGCATCTTTTTCATCGTAATTATTCCCTCCTGTGTTCAGGTTTCTGGCAAATCGCGGAAAATTACTGCTAGACACTTCAATTCGGATCCGATGCCCTTTTTTAAAATAGTTACTTGTAGACATCGGGGTTAGAGCCACTTTATAGACTGTTCCTTTTTCCATAAAAACTTCCTTTTCATATCCTTCCCTATACCGCACACGCTGTATGGTTTCATCTAAATTATAGGCACTGCCATCTGGATGTACATCTATTAATTTAATGGTAACATCGGTATCTTTTACATCGGATGACAGGTACAGGGTGGACTCAATAAAACCGGAAATTTCTACCCCTTCTTTCAAAGGTTCAGTAGAATAGACCAAAATATCGTTTCGCGTCTCCATTCCCTGTTGGTCGTATGCCCCACCTTTTACCGCATTGCCCGTACAACAAACATTTCCTCCGTATGAAGGCACAGGGTTTAAAGGATCGTACACAAATGTATCTGGTTGATCTGCATCCGAAGGCTTCTTGGTTTGCAGTACACCATCCCCGTAGAGACTATTAGCCTTACCATTACTATGCAAGTAAAAAGTTGTAGGGGAAGAATTTTCCGGCGGCCATTCATTAGACGAATTCCATGCATTCAATCCCATTGTATAGTACTGTACCCTAGGCGTCTTTTCTTTAAAATCGTTGTCTGCCCCTTTTAGCCAAAGATCGAACCAGGCATATATTTGTTCGTCATAATTTAGGCGTGCATCCCCTACCGACAATTCACCAACCACGGTGTTCTCTGTTGCCCTGGTATACGCACAATGTAATGTGGGCGCAATCACCAAATACTGATTATCCCTCACAGAATCCTCTTTGGCATTGTTTCTAACATGGTTAAAGAGTGCCAAATTTGGACTAATAGAAACATCATACCAGGAGGTAAACCAAAAGCTCGGAATAGAAATCTCCATATCATCATGATAAAGACCTCCGGTAAACCAGTCTTTATCATTTGGTTTACGGCGAACCATCTTATCGAACACTTCACGTTTTCCATGAATATTTTGTATGATATCCTGAATAGGCAGGTGCGCCAGGGCCTCAGACATATCTACCCGTGGATTCTCGGGAGCCAGATCATAGAATCGGGAAATACGAATAAGATCTTCCTGGGTAGCACCATCCGGAATCCTTGGTTTAAACTTATCGTGTTCTACCCCATATAGCCAGGCAAAAAACAACATTTGTTCTGCTCCTCCTCTATACCAATTTCCTTGTTCATAGTAGTCTCCTACTCTTCCTACTCCTGCACCGTAACTTTGTGGTACCATGGCAGCATGGGATGGATGATCTAAAGCAGCTACGGCCATTTGCCATTCGGCAGTGGAAGAACAACCCAACGTCCCTATTTTACCATTGGACCAGGATTGGTTTTTCATCCATGTAAAAGCATCATACCCATCTGTTAATGGAACTCCAAGAATGTCCCATTCCCCTTCTGAGTAGTACCTGCCGCGTTCATTCTGAACCACATAGGCATATCCTCGTTTTACTGCCTCATAGGCCCTTTGAGCTGTTCTGGTACGTTGCTCCCCGTCACCCCAAGAATTAAAATTATAAGGTGTCCTGGAAAAAATAATCGGTACTTTATCAGTTGTTTTAGGCCGGTAAATATCTGTTGCCAGTCGAATCCCATCGCGCATGGGCATCATAATTTTTTGATCAACTATAGCGATCTCATGTAATTTATCTAAAACATCTCCCTGAGCTTTGAGGGAAACACTAGTTGAGAAAATAAATAATAAAAGAAAGGTTTGTAGAAAATATTTCATGGATTATATGTTTAGTCTGGGTTAATGCTTAAAAATATGGAATTAATACCTTTTTCTCACTTTCTCCGCGGTAAATATTACTCTGGCTATAGGTCTAAACTTACGGATTAAACCAATAGGTGAGTTTAAGGGTTAAACTCCAGGTTCGTCCTTCTAAGGGCGCCAGTAAATGATTATTAGTAAAAACCAGAAATACATCGGATGCGGGTTTATACCGCCACTGAAAGCGAGAGTTTAAATTAAAATTCCTGGATTGTTCGTTGTATTGAAACAAGGTAGCAAAGAATACCTTGTTGGTGAAGGTTATATCGACCTCCGAACCAATCAACCAAAATTCGGTAGTATTCCAGGGCTGAGGCAATCGAAGGTTATTGTAACTAATGTTGGAGCTTAAGCTCACATAGGGTTGAAACCGATAACCCAGTTCACTTGTAAAATTAATTCTGTTACCATTTTCGTAATATCCTCCATAACTGCCATCTAAGGTATAGGTGAAAATACTTTGAGGTTTGGAATTGTATTGTACTCTTAACGTGTTCCATCTGTTCTTGGTGCCGATGGCTAGAGAATCCTTTCCTGCCCTGGTTGGATCAAATGGGGTTAACAATTCCACATATTCATTCACAAACTGAACGTTTAAGCTTCTGTGATTTCTGTAATTTAAGGAATAGGTTACCGTATTTTGATAATCTGTTTTATTTAAACTTTGATCAAAGAAATGACTCACATCTAATTTAGGACCGTGACTTACCATAGCCCCTTTTTCAGGGAAGAAAAGATGTCCTAGAAAGGATCGAAATCGGATATAACTATCTCTTGGAACAAAACCTACTTCCGCTGAATAGGTTTCTGCTACCGATTCTTCCTGTACACCCCAGGACCAATTACGGCTGTTGTACTCTATGTTAGCGGCCTGAGTAATACCCCGATTTGATTCATCTGGCGCAAATGATTTTAAAATAAATGCTTTCCCAGACCAAAAGTTATCTGCAGAAGCTAAATTGTACTCGACACCAAGATTTCGATTAAATTTTGGAAAAACGGTACTCAGAGAATCAGCTTCACCAGGATACCGAAACGATTCTTTATTCACAAGCATAAAGCCAATACTAGATCTGCTAAAAACCTTTTTTTGCAATGAAATAACCCCAAAATTCTGAGTAGGCTGACCAGTTTCCTGTATAGAGGATGTTTGAATGTCCATGACCCCCAACCGCCAGTCTTCATTGAGATTTCCACTAAGTCGTGCGCCTGCATCTATAGGGACTCCCAAACCTATTCTACGGGAAAAAAATGGGCGTATGGTTGGATAGCCAAAATTGGCAAAGAGGTCTGCGTTCTCCAGGAAAAATTGTC
>CBDUCK010000106.1:0-9620 GCA_965365635.1 uncultured Muriicola sp. | reverse complement strand
CCCCTGTTACCAGGATGAAAACCTGGCGTCCTAACCCCTAGACGAACGGGCCATAGGTTTACGCAATTGCGGATGCAAAAATACAATTATTTTTTACTACCACAACACCCACTCAATATTTTTTAAAATAGGCTCCTAATATGCTTTCGCAAACAAGACACGTTGTTGGGAAGGTTTTCCTGTAACCATGCATTCACCTGCCTCCTGTACTGCATTCACAGGAATGCAACGAATGGTTGCTTTGGTCTCTTGCTTAATCTTTTCTTCAGTAGCCGATGTTCCGTCCCAGTGCGCAGAAAAGAAGCCACCTTTGGTCTCCAATAAACTTTTAAACTCCTCGTAACTAGCTACTTTAGTTATATGAGATTCCCGATAGTCAAAGGCTTTTTTATATATGTTTTCCTGAATATCCTCCAACAGGTGTTCAATCTTTGTTACCAGATCGGATGTTTTCAGGGTTTCTTTTTCCAACGTATCTCTCCTGGCTACTTCAAAAGTATCATTGTCTAAATCGCGTTGCCCAATAGCCAAACGAATAGGAACACCTTTTAATTCGTACTCATTAAATTTAAATCCGGGTTTGTGGGTATCCCGGTTGTCGTATTTTACAGTGATTCCTTTTGAGCGTAATTCCTTTACTATTGGAAGAACTTTCTCAGAGATCTTATCTAGTTGTTCTATTCCCTTGTAAATTGGAACCACAACCACCTGAATTGGCGCTAGTTTTGGTGGTAATACCAATCCGTGATCATCGCTATGGGTCATGATCAGGGCTCCCATTAAACGAGTTGAAACGCCCCAGGAGGTAGCCCAAACATACTCTTGTTTTCCTTCTTTGGTTGCAAATTTTACATCGAACGCATTCGCAAAGTTTTGTCCTAAAAAATGGGAAGTTCCTGCCTGCAGTGCTTTCCCATCTTGCATTAATGCCTCAATACAGTAGGTCTCCAGTGCCCCTGCAAAACGTTCACTTTCCGTTTTTGTCCCCTTTATAACAGGCACCGCCATATGATTTTCAGCAAAATCGGCGTATAGATTTAATATTAATTCGGCTTCATCAACTGCTTCCTGTCTGGTAGCATGAGCTGTATGTCCTTCCTGCCAGAGAAATTCAGTTGTTCTTAAAAATAACCGGGTTCGCATTTCCCATCGGACCACATTGGCCCATTGGTTAATTAATAAGGGTAAATCCCGATACGATTGAATCCATCTTCTAAAGGTGTCCCAGATAATAGTTTCTGAAGTAGGTCTAACAATAAGCTCTTCTTCTAGTTTTGCATCCGGATCCACAATGATACCCGAGCCATCCTCCGCATTTTTTAGGCGGTAATGTGTAACCACAGCACATTCCTTTGCAAAGCCTTCTACATGGCTGGCTTCTTTACTTAAATAGGATTTTGGTATAAATAAGGGGAAATACGCATTTTCGTGCCCTGTTTCCTTAAATTTCTTATCCAAACCAGCCTGTATCTTTTCCCAGATTGCAAATCCGTATGGTTTTATAACCATACATCCCCGTACCCCGGAGTTCTCGGCTAAATCAGCTTTGACCACAAGCTCATTATACCATTTAGAATAATCCTCACTACGTGTTGTTAAATTTTTACCCATCTATTGCACTTTGGCACAAAACTTGTGTCTTATTAAAAAAAATAGTTCGGTAAAACTAACTATTTTTAGTATGTTCAACAATATAAATTTGCAACCATGATATATTCCTTATCCCACTCCAACATGCGCGGCATTATCCTATTGGTCCTTTTTGGCTCCTTTATGGTCTCATGTGGCTCATATCAGCAAGCCTCGTACTATGACAATGATGGTATTTACAACTCAGGTACAGAGCGCCCAACTGCCTACAATGCGCCAAATACAAGACCACAGGTTCAACAAAATAACCAAGATGGTGTTTATGGGGAATACTTTGGCCAAAAGGCAGAAGAGCTAGACCAAATAATGGATAATGAAGTTTTCACAGATGTAGATTCCTATTATAGTGGCGTTGAGAATGATAGTCTTCAGTTAAATCAAGAAGATAACTACTTTGACAGAGACAATTCCTATGCAGGCAATCCGGGATGGGGTGATAATCCCAGCAGTGTAATCATTAATATCAATGACAACTGGGGCTATAATAATTGGGGTTGGGCCGATCCTTATTGGGGATTTAATAATTGGTATTATGGAGGAATTTACAGCCCTTGGAGATATAATCGCTGGAATTGGGGTTGGGGCGGCATAGGCTGGAACAACTGGGGCTGGGGCGGTGGCTTTGCCTGGAACTACGGCTGGGGTTGGAACAACTGGGGCTGGAATGGCGGCTGGGGCTGGGGAGGCTTTTATGGCAACAATTTCTACAACAGAAACAGACGTGGCTATTACCCGTATAACAATTACGCGTTTAACAATAGCCGAAGAGGGTATTATAATAGAAACAGCTTAACTTCTAATTCATTAAGAGGCCGGTCTAATCTTAGATCTTCAACAACAACTGCCAATAGCAGATACAGATCCAATAGTGGAAGGTCTAATATTTCTAGTAATCGCCTTGGAAGCAGGAGCGCCAGTACCTACCGAAATAGCTCTACAGCCAGACGCTCTGTGAGTGCGGATGCTATTTCTAGAAATAGATCCTATAGAACCTCACGAACCAGCAGAGCTGTACCTAACTATACTAGTAGAAGGTCTGCAACTAATAGGTCGTATAGTTCCACTCGACCTGGCTCCAATACGTACAGAAGAAATTCTACAGCTGGAGTTAGATCTTCTTCCAATAACTCATCGTATAGAGCAAGCGTTCCAAGAACATCTTCTTACAGAAGATCTTCTTCCTCGAATTCTGGTACTTCCAGAAGTTATCGCCGCCCTAGCAATTCTTCTAGATCCTCAGGAAATTACCGAAGTTCTGGAAGCTCTTCTAGATCCAGATCTTCCGGAAGTGTTCGAAGCTCTGGAAGACCCTCCAGATCCTCAGGTAGCATGCGTAGTTCTGGAAGTTCCTCCAGATCCTCAGGAAGTGTACGGAGCTCAGGTGGCTCCTCCAGGTCCTCAGGCAGCAGCAGGTCTAGTGGAAGATCTGGCGGAAGAAGACAATAGTTCCAATTAATATGTTTATATAAATTAAAAGAAAATGAAACGATATCTAACTTTCATCATACTCATGGCATGCATTGCCGGTAACGCCCAGAATATTAATGATGTATTGCGGTACAGTATTGAAAACCCTCAGGGAACGGCTCGTTTTCAAGGCATGTCGGGAGCCTTTGGAGCCCTGGGAGGGGATCTTTCTGCTCTCAATAGCAATCCGGCCGGGTCCGCCATTTTTGCGAACAGTCTTTTTACAATGACGGGCACAAGTTATAATACGAACAATGACTCTTTCTATTTTGGTAGTTTAGCTACCGACCAGCGTAATACAATCGACATAAATCAAATTGGCGGGGTCTTTGTTTTTAAAAGCAGGAGCGACAACGACGCATGGCAAAAAATAGCTTTGGCCTTTAATTACGATGTAGTTAAAAACTATGATGACAATGTTTTTGTGTCGGGAACCAGTAATCAGGGTATCGATGGGTATTTTTTAAACTCCGCACAAGGTGTTCCTTTTGGTCCTTTACTTTTACAGAATGGCGAATTTATTGAGGAGGCCTATTTAGATATAGGAGCCAATCTTGGCTTTCGGGAACAACAGGCCTTTTTAGGGTATTATGGAGGCATTATAGATCCTGTAGATGATACAGATAACAATAACACAGCCTACATATCCAATGCACAATATACAGGAGTTAATCAGGATTATTTTGAAAGCACCAGCGGATACAATAGCAAATTTACAGTGAATATGTCTGGTCAGTACGAGAAAAATCTGTACTTAGGCGCTTCCCTTAACTTTCACTCGGTCCTTTTTGACAAATACACAGAATATACCGAAACAGGGTTCGATTCTGGGTCTGAAGTACAATTCATAAACTTTGACAATCTTTTACATACAGAAGGCTCCGGGTTTAGCTATAGTTTTGGTGCTATCGTAAAGGCGAACGAAAATTTACGAATTGGTGGTAGCTACCAATCCCCTACCTGGTATAGATTAACCGATGATACTTCACAACGCATCAATTCAGATCTAGCTGATTCCGAAATTGGTTTTATAGACTTTTCTGTGGTGAATCTTTTTGAACAGTACCGCATAAAAACTCCTGGGAAATTAACTGCCAGTGCGGCGATCATTTTTGGTCCACAAGGTCTCTTGAGTTTTGATTACGGGTATCAGGATATGGCCTCGGCCGAATTGCGTCCGTCGCTAGATCCTAGTTTCAATGATGAGAATACATTTATTGCTTCTCAGTTGGGAGTTATTAACACCTTTAGAATTGGGGGTGAATACAGAGTAGATAATGTGAGCCTTAGAGGTGGGTATCGTTTTGAAGGAAGCCCTTATTTAGATGGAGTAACTATAGGTGATCTGGAATCTTATTCGTTAGGTCTGGGTATTAATTTTGGAGGAAACAGGCTAGATGTGGCTTTTAATAGGTCAGAACAAGATGTAAACAAACAATTGTTCGATACTGCATTCCCTACCGCAGCACTGATTAATAGAGTGAACACCAACGTGTCCGTAGGGTATACAATGAATTTCTAATAAGAGAGAACATAAGAGAATATAAAGGAGCCGGCTAACGCCGGTTTTTTTTTGTTAACGCTTTAATGAAAAATGAGTGCGTACCGTACTGGCAACTATAACACCCTGTTCATCGCGCTCATATTCCAGGCGAAACCAATAATCCGAAGAAGGCATGGGTCTTCCGTTAAATGTGCCATCCCAGCCAACAGTGGTCTCATCTAATTGCTTTAATAACTTACCGTACCGGTCAAAAATAAAAACCACAGGGTCTGTAAGTGTTTCAATGCCCAGAATATTCCATGCATCGTGAATACCATCACCATTAGGAGTAAAAAACTTTGGGTATCCTACCACTAAAAAAGGAATAGGATTTGTAATTCCACAGCCATTCTTATCATTGATGATCAATGTATTCTGACCCGGGGGAATATTATTAAAAACAGGAGAGTCCTGAAACTCGCTTCCATTAATGGCATATTCATAGCTGCCATTGCCATCTACTACCACTTCTATATTATTACTGTCCGAGAGGTCATCCAGAATAATTACCTCATCCAAAACAGGTATACCATAATAGGTTATTAGGATATCGTCTGTAATGGTGGTAGCCAAGTTGGTCACAATAGACACAAAATAACGTCCAGAATTAGGGCTGGTAACCGTATAAAACGTTTCAGTAGGCCCTGAGGCCAGTACTTGATCTATAGTCCCGTCATCGTCGTAATCTACAGACCAGGTTACATCTGCAATAGAAGGACCTGCCGGAGAATTCAAGGCACTAAGTACAATATCCGGATCCCCTTCACAGGCTATGATATCCAATCCAAGAAATTCATCGCGCAAGGTACAGTCCAATGCCGTATTTTGATCCTGATCCACAGAATACCCGGTAAATGTTAAAGAAAATGGTTCGGGATCTCCGTTAAAGTTTGTATTAAAATTATTGATAAGGAGGTAATATATTTCACCTTCTTCCACGATTAGCCATTCATCATAGGTGTTCTGACTCCCAGTAAGAAAAGGTTGTCCTTCCTGACCACTTTCGGGATTTACACCAATGCCAGTAAAGCTGGTATTGTTTACTTCATAATTACAACGTATGGGTTGTGCAGTGCCATTACTGATACTTCCACAATCTACATCTGGACCGTATAAGGCAAAATCCCATTCTGCTGTGGGTGACAGGGCTTCAATATCAAATCCAATTTGCCCACGGGTTCCTGCTCTGAATACATACCAGGAGGTATTGTTTTCTATGTTAGCAGAACTTACACTTCCTTTTTCCAAACAACCCGATTGCCTTATAACATCTGGATCAAAATCATCGATATCTCCGGCACCATCAGCCAATGAAACTATAGGTGCATCTGCACATACAGGAATCGCACTTCTACAGTCTGGGGAGTTTTGAGCATGGAGTCCAACAACGAGGAAAACCATACAATAAAAAGACCAAAGATGTTTTTGCATAGGTAAATGGGGCTTACATTTCACTGCTAATCAGTATGTATAACTGTATCAGCCCGGATTTAGTATATTTTGACCAATTTTTTAGACAGTTAATCGATAAACGGAATTTTAGAAGGAGTCTCCGCAGGTTAGCGCCTTAATGAGAAGTGATTGTTTATATATTTTGCCAGTATTCGTTGACTATTGCTATCTAAATAGGTGAGTTTAAACCAATAATCAGAAGAAGGCAATGGGGCACCATTATAGGTTCCGTCCCACCCTAAATTATTTTCATCCATTTCGCTTAATAATTTCCCATAACGGTCATATACCTGTACCACAGGATCTTGCAAGGTTTCTATACCATAAATGTGCCAATAATCATTGGCACCATCCCCATTTGGCGTAAAGAATGTTGCAAATCCGATCACGGTGATCGTTTCGGAAACTGAGCCACATCCATTAAGGTCATTTATGGTAACCGTATGCATCCCGGGGGCAACATCATTAAAAATAGGTGAGGCCTGAAAAGGACCTACATCTAATTGATATTCCAACATGCCTATCACATCGGTTACAATTTCTATAGTATTACTCGCCTGAAGATCATTTATGATTACATCGGTAATAGCAGGGGTTTCTGAAACCACCACCGTAACCGTTCTGCTCGAAGAACATACCAAACCTGCTGCGCTATTGGAAACCGTAAGTGTATAGTCACCGGGCTGGGTAACCAAAATACTCGGAGAAACTTCTCCACTATCCCATGAATACGTGTATTGGGCGTTTGGAAAGAGCTCCCCTATAGGAACCCCCGAAGTATTCTCACAAATAAAAACCGAATCGGGAAAAGCTAGATCGGGCGTACCAAGGCTTTGTAAATTGAATTGTTCCGAAGCATCAAAACATTGTGGATTTTCTATACTAGAAACCCGTATATAAATAATTTCTGTACCTGTACTTACGGAATACTGTTTTGGCAGTGAATTAAGCCCATTAATGGCATCGTTCAGACTAGAATGATAACTCACCAAAAAGAGATTAGGGTCTTGTGCGCCCAATGCTTCACTGTCCTTTGTAGCAAGGTCGAATACCCCGGTATCGGAACATATAGTTTCATCTGAAACAGGATCGGTGGTAGGTGCTACTGAGAAGGCTACCTGCACTTCACTTATAATGTTGGGAGGTACAGAGGTAGTAACCAGGACACGATACATGGCGGAAGTGGTGACATTTAAGGTTGGGGACGTCTCACCCGGTATTACCACATACCCCATGCCAACATCGCTATACCAGGTATAGGCTACCGCATTAGCACTGGTGGCATCTAACACTTCTGGCTGATTATCACAAGCTGCCAAAGGCGCTCCCAGTAAGTTGTTTATAATAGAACAATCTAATGCATCGAATGGATTCGTTTCAAATATCTGACCCGAGAATTGAATTGAAAACCCAGAATTACTATTGCTGAAATTATTGATTAATAAATAATAGTCTTCCCCTGCAGCTACCTGAATCCAATCTTCGTACTGAACGTTAGTTGTATTTCCTGAAGGGTCTTCCCCTACTCCCATAAAGGCATCTTCATCGCTGTTATCAAAGAAATTACATCGAATGGGATCTCCCAGATTAGAGCAGTCAGCAGCTCTGTATAGGGCAAAATCCCAGTCTTCTGAAGTATCAAAGCCAATATTAAAACCCAACTGACCCGAAGCACCGGTCCTAAACCGATACCAGGCAGAATTAGATTCAATAAATCCGGTTACGGTAGGTTCCAGACAACCACTGGCTGCTGCGTTGTTAAAATCGTCTACCCCGTAGCCTGTGGTTCCACCGTTTACCGGGGTATTATTGCAGATAGGTATGGCATTAATGCAATCGTTGTCCACCTGAGCCCATATGGTCTGCATGGCCGTAACCATTAAAAAACACGTAATAGCGGTTTTTAACCTCATAAACGGGGACACAATTGATAAAAGCTAAAAATACAGGACCACCCCCCTTAACACTAATTTATGTTGTGTACCGCCTCATATGGCGCATTAAGTGGCATTTTATGTATATCTTTGCCTTTCGTTTAAGTTAGGATTACATGAAATTAAATAGCATTTTGGAAGACCAGTTTAAAGACATCGGAGACGACCATGTTTCCGCCTCTGAAGAGACTCCTATGAGAGCAGATGCTTTCGTTTTGGAAGATGAGGAGAAAATAGAGAGAATACAGGAAAATGTTCGTGAAATAATGCATACTCTGGGCCTCGATTTGGACGACGATAGTCTGAAAGGAACCCCCAACCGAGTTGCAAAAATGTTTGTCAGTGAGATTTTTAGCGGATTACATCCTAAGCGGAAGCCAAAAGCTTCCACATTCAGCAATAAATACAAGTATGGGGAAATGTTGGTGGAGAAAAACATTACCGTGTACTCCACATGTGAACACCATATGCTTCCTATCGTAGGGAAGGCCCATATTGCCTATATTTCCAAAGGTACCGTTGTTGGTCTGTCTAAAATGAACCGAATTGTCGATTATTTTGCGAAAAGACCTCAGGTTCAGGAACGATTAAACATTCAGATTGTCAGGGAATTACAACAAGTATTAGGCACAGAAGATGTTGCTTGTGTAATAGATGCGAAGCACCTCTGCGTAAATTCGAGAGGGATTAGAGATGTGGATAGTAGCACGGTAACCGCAGAATACGGAGGTAAATTTAAACAAGAAGGTGTTCGCAAAGAATTTTTGGAATACATCAATCTAGATACTCAATTTTAACAGGCATATTCTTCTATGCAATTGTATAAAAATCAGACGCTTAAAGTTTCGAATTCCCTAAGCGGAAAAAAAGAGATTTTTAAACCTATAAACGAAGGCCATGTAGGGATGTACGTTTGTGGCCCTACGGTATATAGTAACGTGCATTTAGGTAATTGCCGTACGTTTATGTCGTTCGACATGATCTTCCGGTATTTAAAGCATCTAGGCTATAAGGTGCGGTACGTACGAAATATTACGGATGCCGGACATTTAGTAGACGACGCAGATGAAGGAGAGGATAAGATTGCAAAGAAAGCACGTCTGGAAAAGATAGAGCCTATGGAAGTGGTTCAAAAGTATACGGTGGACTTTCATAACATACTTCAGAAATTCAATTTTTTATCTCCAAGTATAGAACCTACGGCAACCGGTCATATCATAGAACAGATAGAGATTATTAAGGACATTCTCAACAAAGGGTTTGCCTATGAAATTAATGGTTCGGTGTATTTTGATGTAAAGAAATTTAATGAGAAGCACCAATATGGTAAGCTAAGCGGCAGAAAATTAGAGGATATGATATCCAATACCCGCGAATTAACTGCGCAGGATGAAAAACGAAATCCGCAAGATTTTGCACTTTGGAAAAAAGCAGAACCACAGCACATTATGAGGTGGCCTTCTCCCTGGGGAGACGGATTTCCCGGGTGGCATCTGGAATGCACAGCTATGAGCACCAAGTACTTGGGAGAGACATTCGATATCCACGGCGGAGGAATGGACCTCAAATTTCCA
>CBDUCK010000105.1:0-9741 GCA_965365635.1 uncultured Muriicola sp. | reverse complement strand
TATACTTAACCAACGACTGACCTACTTATGTGCACTACGTTTGCATGACCCGTATCATTGTCTACCTCTCACTTCAGCAATATCTTTATTGGTTATTTAGTAGAGATGAAAAACATCAGGGTTACGTTAATTCTATTTGTTTCAGTATTCTTATTAAGCACTTGTGGTGGTGGGGATGATTATTGGGATGGAACAATATGTCCCAGAAAATGTCCTTCTTCTTAACCTTGGATAATAAATGACTTAGCGGCATCTACCTGTTACAAAACAAAAGAAGATTGTCTAGCAACTGCTTCTGGTGAATATTATGGCTGCATTAAATGCGATTAATAGATTCCGTTATATCCCGATTGCGTTTAAGAGTTACCCAACTATGTTGAATAGGGCAGAAAAGGGGATTTTCACCTCTAATCTACTCCTGAATATTAAAGCACTCCAAAACTATTTAATGGTGGGATTATAAAACCCTACTTGGCAAGATTGTCCTGAAAAGGATTAGTGAGGAGATGAAGAGGATTTCAGAAAAGTATGAATGATTTATACTCTATAAAATAAAAAAGCCTAATGTTGGTAACCTCTGCAGATGTAAGAGGACGATTCCATTTTGCTATATCATCTATCACTCCATTATATTGGAGAGCCCCAGCCAGATCACTGCAAAAGCAAAAAGCGAAAGATTTCTCCTTCGCTTTTTTTGATTGTACTATTTTAGTTGCTTATAAGGCCATCATCAATCCAAGATTAATGGTATCCCAACTACCACCGTCTAAACTAATTCCGGTATAAGAGAGATTAAGTCCCAGTTTTTCACTTAAGGAATATCCCAGCATTGGACGGTAATAAAACCCTCCATCATTTCCATCGCTAATTCCAAGAGCGTACCCCAGATCAACACCTGCGCTAAAATCTTCCGACAAATGTACACGGCCTGCAGCGGCTACAGGAAGAAATTGAATATCATCAATTTCAATAGATCCAAATCCTGTGTCTATGCTTTTACCAAAGGCATTGCTGAAACCTACGGCTACCCCTGCATCAAATTTATCTGACGCGGACCACAGGTAATTAAAATCAATCCCAAGACTTAGTCCTGAAATATCCCCGGCATCACCGGTTGGAATTCCTAAATTGACACCGATACTAGCACCCTCCTGAGCCTGAAGACTCAAACCAGCAACAAACATTGCTGCCAAAAACATTACTTTTTTCATGTGTTTTAATTTTTTATGAGCATCAAATGTAATTGACGTGGAAAGCATAAAGCTTTTAAAGTTGTGAAAAACAACTTTAATGTGGTCTATAGAGCTAAAATTGTGGTTTTGCAAAAACAATCTTCAGCGTGCTCCGGATTGTTCTTTAGCAACCGATGTATTATATCTTTATCTTCTTATCTATTTGAATTTGAAGTTCGCTTTTCTTAAGTTGTTTGTTCAGTTTTTTTACCTCTACCTGCATAAATTCCTTAAACTTTTTATCTACAGTTTCTAATCGCTGATTAAAGATATCATATACTTCCCGTTGCTGGTCGGTAGGTTTAAAGTCGATCCCATTAGCAGTAATGTCGCTTGCTAAGGCGCTAAGTCTTCCATAGAGTTTCATAGGCGCCCTAAAGGCATCCTCCCTTGCCCCGGTAAGTTGAATATCGTACAAGGTGCCCGCAATTGTTTCTGCTAACATTCGCAATTGTGCTGCTTTTTTAATATCGCTGGTATTCTTTAATTTGGGGATAATATCTACTAATTCTGCACGAATGTCTTCAATGTCATTAATCATGGTTACCGCCAGGTTTATGGCATTGCGAAGTTCTAGCGAAAAAGCAACTTGTTCTTTAATCTCATCCATGGTTCCCTCAGAAGTTGGGTCTTTTACTACCTCCACTTCTCTAATGTATTCTTCCTCTCCTACAATCAACTTTACTTTATAGGTATCCGGAACCACTTTTGGCCCGTATTGTCCACGCATTAAGTCAAGATCCCATGTTACCAAAGGACGCCAGCCTTCGCCATTGAGTTGCACCCAAGGTCTCCCCGGGGGAGTGGATTGCAATCTTGGTTTAAATGTGGGCTCATACCGAAGGTCCCACATAACCCTATGGATCCCCTCCGTGTTTTTACCTTCCAGCGTTCTTATGATTTCATCATTACCCGTCAGTATTTGTATTTCCACCTTTTGGTCTGTACTATCCTTCAGATAATAATTTATGTCTGCCCCATAGGCAGGGTTTCTTCCAGAATTCATGCTAGCCCCATCTGTTTTAATACTTTGTAGATTATTGAAACGGTAGGCCTGGCGCAAGCTAAAAAGATGGGCGTTTTTGTTCTCTGCATCGATATCAAATTCCCGTAAGGGTGAAATATTATCTAAAATATAATAGCCCCTTCCATAGGTCCCTATAACTAAATCGTCAAAACGCTCTTGTATTTCCAACCAATATACGGGTGCCGGCGGTAGATTATTTTTTAAACGCATCCAACTTTTACCATCGTTGTTAGATATATATAGCCCATTATCTACCCCCAGGTACAGCATGCCTTGCCGCTTTGGGTCTTCTTTTACAACATGTACAAAGCTGTGGACCGACTTAGGAACTGAGCTACTTATCATTTGCCAGCTTTGACCATAATCTTCCGTCTTGTAAACATAAGGATCGAAGTCTCCCATTTGATGTAAATCTACTGTAATATAGGCAGTGCCCTTTGTATAACGAGAAGGCTCTATATTTGCAATTGTACCCCATTTAGGAAGCTCAGGGATGTTCTTGGTAACGTTTGTCCAACTTTGGCCACCATCTTTGGTTAGTTGCACTTGCCCATCGTTACTCCCCGTCCAGATTAATCCTGGTTCAATTTTGGATTCTACGATACTGAACAACACCGCTCCATCAAAGGTCATCAGGTTATCTACAGCTATACCCCCCGAACTTTGCTGATGGGTTTTATCATTCAAGGTTAAATCAGGACTAATAACCTGCCAGCTTTGGCCTCCGTCATCACTTTTATGGACAAACTGACTTCCAACATAGACCCTGTGTTTTGTATGGGGCGAAAATGCCAATGGGAAGTTCCAGTGCCAGCGGTATTTTAATTTCCCGGGCTCCCAGCCATAGCCTGCCTCTGGCCAAACCCTGACATCGCGGGCGTGACCGGTTTTTTTATTGTATCGTTGTAAGCCTCCATCATAACAGCCAGACCAGACTATGTCATTATCAAAAGGGTCTGGTTGAGCAAAGCCGCTCTCACAGCCCCCTACTCCTTTCCAAAGTCCCAACGGAATATAACCCTGACGACTGTTGCTTGGTCCCATGTAGGAATAACCATCCTGACGGTTTCCATAGACATTATAAGGAATCTGGTCGTCGACCGAAACATGATACATCTGTGCAATAGGTAGAACTATGCGCTGAAAACTTTTTCCATGATTAAGGGTAATACTGGCGCACCCATCGTGTGCCACCATCATACGGTCAGGGTTTGTGGGATCTAGCCAAATATCATGATTATCACCACCAGCTTTATACCCTCCTTTTATGGTCTTGCCACCATCCTTAGAGGTGCTAAATTTTACGCTTGCAAAATACAGTTCGTTAGGGTCCCCTGGGGAAACAGCCATACGTGTATAATAAGGGGCGCGCTCAGCAATATCATGATTGCGGGTCTGCAGAGTCCAGGTATTTCCAAAATCTTCAGAACGATATAGGGCCGGGCTATCTATCTCAAATAATGCATAAACAATATTGGGCTCCGAATGGGAAATTGCCACTGCGGTTTTACCTACGGGATTATCTTTACCACCAGGCAGGCCGAATTTTGAAAGTGGCTCCCAGGAATCTCCGCCATCTGTTGTGCGGTAGACTCCTCCTCCGGGGCCACCGCTTCGTAATCCCCATGTATTAATATGTATAGACCACATAGCTACTAAAAGTCGGTCTGGGTTTTTAGGGTCCAGGGCCAATTCGGCCGCACCGGTATTTTCATCTACAAAGAATATACGTTTCCAGTTCTTTCCACCATCGGTTGTTTTAAAGACGCCCCGATCTTGTTGAGGTCCATAGGTATGACCCAAAGAAGCGGCATATACAATATCAGGATTGCTTGGGTGGATGATGATACGGCCAATTCTTCCCGTTTTTTCCAGACCCATATTCTTCCAGGTCTTTCCGGCATCCTCAGATTTATAAATGCCATCGCCCATGGCATGTGCCGGTCTAATAACAAATGTTTCACCGGTTCCTGCCCAAACAATATCTGGATTGGATGGTGTAATGGCAATAGAGCCTATAGAAGAAACATCCTGTTCATCAAAAATAGGATCCCAATTGAGTCCACCATCTGTTGTTTTCCATAACCCACCAGAAGCAGCCCCAATATAATTTATCATTGGGTCCCCTGGCACCCCTGCAATAGCAATGGCTCTATTTCCTTCCGGGCCAATAAAACGAAATTTCAGATGATCGAATACCGACGTATCAGCTTGTGCGAAAGTTGATACATAAATTAAAAATAAAAGTGGTACTAGAAGTAAGTTATTCTTCATATAGCTGATTATGTAGTTAATCCAAAGTAATTGGAACTAATATAACCAAGATTTATAAAATAGATGACGTTCTTTTGTTGAAAGAAATTAACTCCTGACATACTTGCAGCAATATGCTGAGTATTGTTCCAAAAAAAATTAGAAATTATTTACTAATCTCCTGCTTTTTGAGGATAAGTTATATTTTTATAGACGGATAGCAAATTGTATATCGTTAGCAATGATAAAAATAAATACAATATGAAAAGAACAGTTTTGCTTTTTGTAACTGCACTAATTCTTTTAGGCTGCAAACAACCCCAAAATAAAAACGAGCAACAAAGTTTAATTGAAGTACTTGAACCTACAGGGGTTGAAAATGTGGCCTACAAATGGGGAGAAATGGCATTAACTGCCACAGCAAATGATACAGAAAGATTTCAGCCAAGACCTACGATTACTTCCCGATATTTAGGGTTAATTTTTGTGTCAGTTTTTGATGCATGGTCGCGCTATGATGATAAGGCGGTTCCTGTTTATCTGAACGGAGTAGCAAGAAGGCCCTCAAATGAACATTCATTAACGAACAAGGAAATTGCTGTCAGCTATGCTGCGTTCAGAGCAATGAATGAATACTACTATTCAGATAGGGAACTTTTTTCCGACTTCATGAAGGAATTGGGATTAGACCCCACAAATGAATCTTTAGACGAAAGCACCCCGGAAGGGATTGGCAATTTAGCAGCAAAGGCAGTAATTGAAGCCCGTAAAGGAGATGGGGCCAATCAGTATGGAGAGGAGGCGGGTTCGCATGGGGAACCTTATTTTAATTATGTGGGATATGAACCTGTTAATTCAGCTGACAAAAATGTTGACCCAAATCGTTGGCAGCCTAAATACTTTGCTGACGGCAAAGGAGGAAAATACGCCCCGGGGTGTTTAACACCGTTTTGGGATAGAGTGAAACCCATTGCATTGAAATCTGGTGATCAATTTCGTCCAGGTCCTCCTCCTATGATAGGATCAGAACAATTGGAAAAAGAAGTGCAAGAAGTTATTGAGATGCAAGCAAATTTAACAGACTACCAAAAGGCATTGGTTGAATTTATGCGAGACGGTCCGCAATCGGTACAACAAGCAGGTCATTGGTTGAAATTTGCGCAAGATGTTTCCCGAAGAGATCATCACACACTAGATCAGGATGTGAAAATGTATTTCTATAATCAAGTAGTTGCAATGGATGCTTTCATAGCTTCCTGGGATTCAAAAATGTTTTATGATTATGCCAGACCTTATGCATTGGTGCATCAATATTATGATAAACAAAAAATTAAAGCATGGGGAGGAGAAGGCAAAGGAATGATAGAAATGGACGGAAAACAATGGAGACCCTATTCTCCTGAAACATTTTTATGTCCGCCTTTTCCGAGTTATGTATCGGGTCATAGCACCATTAGCGGAGGTTGTGGAGAAGCTTTAAAAATATGGACAGGAAGTGACGAATTTGGCGCTGAAGCTCAATTGGTTGCAGGTGAAATGACCGAACCAGATAATTTAGGAGATACAGTGACGCTAAAATTTCCAACTTTTACAGCAACGGCAGAAATGGCAGGAATTTCAAGAGTTTTGGGAGGTTATCATATTCAGGCAGATAATGTTGCAGGATTGGAATTGGGAAGAAATGTTGCAAAGGAAGCCTGGGAATTCTATAAGAAACATTTGGGAGAGGGTTAATATGGCCAAACATTTCCTGATAGGAAATCAGAGTACTTTTATATTTTAAAAAAAAACTAGTGGAACAGCATTTAAAAGCCATCACAAATAACAGCTTCTTTAAGCTCTCAGATAAATCAACAGCGAGCGATCTGGTAATTCACTCTCCAGGCAGAATTAACTTAATTGGAGGGCATATAGATTACAACGGTGGGTTTGTACTCCCTGCTGCAATTAATAAGCACATTGAGCTGTACTTTAAAAAAAATTCCTCTTCTGAATTCAATTTTTATTCAGAAGATCTGAACCAAAGTTTTAGCACCACCCTCTCGAACCTGAAACCCGGGGACTCCTCTTTCGAAAATTTTGTGTTGGGCATCCTGGATCAGTTCATTAGTATGGGACATACGTCGTTGGAAGGATTTGATTGCTATATCTGTAGCAATTTACCTATTGGTGCTGGCGTAAGTTCTTCTGCAGCCCTTATGTGTGGCCTGGCAAAAGGAATCAATGAATTATACTCCATTAAGCTTTCCGATGTGGACCTTATTGTACTTGCCCAACAGGCAGAACATACCTATGTAGGAACCAATTGTGGGATTATGGACCAGTTTGCCATAATTAAGGGTGATAAAAACGGGTTGCTTTTTCTGGATTGCAAAACATTAGACCATGAGATCATTCCTGTAGACCTGCATCTGTATGATATACTACTTTTAAATACCAACGTAGCTCATAGTCTGGAAAACAGTGAGTACAATACAAGAAGGAAGGAATGTGAAACTGTATTAGCAACAATTAATGATTTTGGAAATTCCTTTGAATACTTAACCCAAGTCCCGGAAGATATTCTCATTAAATATAAGGACACCATAGATCCTGTGTTGTACAAAAGAGCACTCTATGTTATTGAAGAAAACGCCAGGGTACTACAAGCGGTTCGCAGACTGAAAGAAAACGCTCTGGAGGATTTTGGAAAATTACTGTATGAATCGCATGAAGGACTTAAAAATCTGTATGAAGTAAGCTGTCCGGAATTAGATTTTCTGGTGGCGTATACCCATCACAAATCCTATATCTCGGGCGCACGAATGATGGGAGGTGGCTTTGGAGGTTGCACCATCAATCTGGTAATGAAGCAATTCACGGTAGAATTTATAAAAGAAATTTCCGAAGCTTATTTCAAAAATTTCAATATTCCCCTGACACCTTTGAAAGTTACCTTAAACTCTGGGGCCAGCATACATAAACGCTGATAACCCCTGCTTAAAAAATCAATATTCCATAACCTGTTGCATGCGGAACAACACTGCTACAATGTCTTATTATTTGTTAAATAAAAAGGCAAAATATTCGCCCGAAACATACGTTATTATTAATATTTTATACCTACTTTTATATACAATAATCAACCTGATTTTGTATGATTATAGGAGTGCTAAAAGAGTCTAACGATAATAGGGTTGCCTTGGTCCCAAGTACCCTCAAAAAAGTAAAATTTACAAATTCTGAATTCTGGATAGAGACTAATGCCGGCTCAAATGCCAGCTATCCGGATGAAAAATATGCCAAATATGGTACCATAAAAGACCGTGCTTCTATTTTACAAGAAGCGGATCTCCTGGTCACTATAAATCCAATTCCTGTTTCCGAACTATCACTTCTTAAAAAGAACACATTGCTGGTTGGAATGTTAAGTCCATTCTCCAATGAAGCCTATATTTCAGAACTGAATAAATTAGGACTTAGGGCAATGAGTCTAGATCTTATTCCGAGGACTACTCTTGCACAGACGATGGACATCCTTTCGTCTATGGCAGCAATATCCGGGTATAAAGCCGTACTTGTTGCCGCCAATGAATCACCCAGTTTTTTCCCAATGATGATCACGGCTGCAGGAAGTATTAAACCTTGCAAAGTATTGGTTTTAGGGGCTGGTGTTGCAGGGCTTCAGGCCATTGCCACTGCCAGAAGACTAGGCGCTATGGTAGAAGCCTTCGATGTAAGAGCGGCTGCCAAGGAGGAAGTAGAAAGTTTAGGGGCAAAATTTGTGGTTGTATCCGGGGCCTTAGATCAAAAAGATGCAGGGGGTTATGCTGTGGAACAAACCAAAGAGTTTTTGGAAAAACAACGCATTGAAGTACAAAACAGGGCGGCTAAGTCAGATGTTATTATTACGACTGCGCAGATTATGGGTAAAAAGGCACCCGTACTTCTTACCAAAGAAACAGTAGAAAAAATGAAAACAGGTTCTCTTGTGGTAGATTTAGCTGCATCTACCGGGGGTAACTGTGAGTTAACAGAAAACAATAAAACCATTATTTATAAGGGGGTTAAAATCATTGGAAACTCCTATTTATCCTCCGAAATGCCTAAAGATGCCAGTTTTTTTTACAGCAACAATGTTGCAAACTATCTAAAACTTATTGTGCAGGAAGGTACCATCAACTTAAATATGGAAAACGAAATTATTAAGAAAACTCATGTGACGTTGAACTAAATCGACTTCAAATTTCAATTCTATGGAAAATATATTTCTATTATTTGATGAAAACCTAATACTCATCTACCTTTTAATTTTTACAGTTATTCTTGGCTTTGAGGTTATTTCGAAAGTACCCACCGTACTTCATACTCCTTTAATGTCAGGAGCCAACGCCATTAGTGGGGTTGTGATCATAGGGGCGATTCTTCTGATACGAAATGCCGATCCTTCGGATTACATCACCTTAAGTCTAGGCGCCCTTGGGGCTATCCTGGGGATGATTAATGTTGTAGGAGGTTTTGCGGTTACCAATAGAATGTTGAAAATGTTCCAAAAAAAGAAAAAATAACATGCTGATTACTGTTGTAAATCTATCCTACTTAATGGGCGCCACCGCCTTTGTCATTGGGCTTCGCCAAATGAGTTCTCCAGATACTGCCCAAAAAGGAAATTTTTTGGCAACTATAGGTATGGGAATTGCTATTGCGGCAACCATTCTAATTCCAATCTCAGGGGCATCCAATAATTATCTATGGATTTTTGGTGCAATGACAATTGGCGGCATCATTGGATACGTTAGTGCCAAGAAAATAGAAATGACAGCCATGCCACAAATGGTTTCTGTTTTTAATGGTTTAGGGGGAGCTTGTGCCGTAGTATTAGCAATCACAGAACTCATTCACTTTTCTGAAGGCAGGAGTGCCATAACCAATGGCCAACTTATTATTTTGTTGATCACCTTATTAATAGGAGCCATCGCATTTACAGGAAGTATGCTGGCCTATGGTAAATTACAGGGTTTGGTTAATGACAAACAGGTATCCTTACCCAAACACAATGTAATCAATATCATTTTATTAGTTGTGCTTCTTGTAGCATGTTCCTATATTTTTATTACCCGAGACGAACCAAGCCTTATGTTGATAGTAATTTTACTGGTTCTTGCACTGGTATATGGATTCTCCTTTGTTGCACCTATTGGCGGGGCAGATATGCCTGTAGTGATTGCATTGTTTAATTCTTATTCTGGT
>CBDUCK010000104.1:0-9744 GCA_965365635.1 uncultured Muriicola sp. | reverse complement strand
ATGGATGGAAAAAGCCTGACACCCAGCGTATTGGGAAATATGCTGTAGCCCATTTTGATCAGGAATGCGACCATTGGGGGGTGATCAAAATATCCCCATGCAAGATCTTGGGCATAATACCAGTAATACGCCTCATCAAAAATGAGTTCTGTAACAGCTGCCTGAATAATGTTCACCACAAAAAGGGCTGCTAGTACATAAAGGAATAATGCCGGGAACTTTTGCTTCATTATACTTGCTAAATTCGTTTCAAAATTACAAAGAATAGGACGTTTCCTTCTGGAAAAAGAGAGAAGAAAATATTTTGGGTTCTTCTTTTCAGACGTTTTAAAGCACTATTTTTGTCAAAAGCGCCTTTAATCTATGACAGATAGCTTAGTAATCATCCCTTCATATAATGAGATTGAGAATATTGAGGCAATTATAGATGCTGTATTCGGTCTGAAGAAAGATTTTCATGTACTTATTGTCGATGATAATTCTCCGGATGGTACTGCAGAAGTCGTGAGACAAATGCAATCCAAGTATCCCAATCGCCTCTTTCTAGAGGTAAGGAAAGACAAGGCAGGTCTTGGAACGGCATATATCCATGGATTTAAATGGGCGCTGGAACGAGACTACGACTACATTTTTGAGATGGATGCTGATTTTTCTCATAGACCTTCTGATCTCCTGAGGTTGTATAGAGCCTGCGCGAACGGCGCCGATGTAACCGTTGGATCTCGCTATAAAAAAGGAGTAAATGTGGTAAACTGGCCCTTATATCGTGTGCTGCTATCGTATGGTGCTTCTTTCTATGTAAAACTAATTACAGGGATGAAAGTTCACGATCCCACTGCCGGTTTTGTTTGTTACAAAAGAAAGGTGCTGGAGACAATAGATCTCGATGCAGTTAAATTTATTGGGTACGCTTTTCAGATCGAAATGAAATACAGGGCTCATTTATTGAACTTTAGCATAGAGGAAGTGTCGATTATTTTTACGGATAGGGAAAAAGGAAAATCTAAAATGAGTTCTTCCATTATTTGGGAGGCAGTTTTTGGAGTTATTAGTATGAAAATTCGCAGTCTATTTAAAAGAAATGGTTTTCGAAATGGGTAAAACGCTACTTAAAAATGCACGGATCATCAATGAAGGCAAACAGTTTGATGGAGATATTTTAATTGAGGATGAAAGAATCATTAAAATAGGAAACGCACTTAGTTCTGAAACTGCCACAGTTATAGATGTACAGGGCAACTATGTAATGCCCGGAATAATAGACGATCAGGTACACTTTAGGGAACCTGGTCTAACACAAAAAGGTGATATTGCTTCTGAAAGCAGGGCTGCCATAGCTGGGGGGATAACTTCTTTCATGGAACAGCCTAATACGGTTCCGCAAACCACAAGCATTGAACGGTTGGAGGAAAAATTCGCTATTGCTTCCAGGACCTCCTTTGCCAACTACTCTTTTCTTTTTGGAGGCACTAATGATAACCTGGAAGAACTTAAAAAATTAGATAAAAACGCCTGTTCCGGGGTAAAGTTGTTCCTGGGATCTTCAACCGGGAATATGTTGGTAGATGATGAGCGAGTTATTGAGAAAATATTTAGTAATACCGAATTGGTGATCTCTGTTCATTGTGAGGATGAAACCACTATAAAAAATAATCTGGAGACATTTAAACAACAGTATGGAGATGCCATCCCCATACAATATCATCCTGTAATACGAAGTGAAGAGGCATGTTATTTATCCTCTTCAAAAGCAGTGGCCCTTGCCAAGAAAACAGGAGCACGACTTCATGTTTTTCATGTGTCCACAGGAAAGGAAATAGAACTGTTTCGCAATGATATTCCGTTGTATCAGAAAAAAATTACTGCAGAAGTTTGTGTTCATCATTTATGGTTTTCAGAAGAAGATTACCCAGATCTGGGCACCCGCATTAAATGGAATCCTGCAGTTAAAAAGGCAACAGACAGGGAGCAACTTTGGACTGCTTTGAATGAGGACTATATAGATATTTTGGCAACAGATCATGCGCCACATACCCTGGCGGAAAAAGATCAGGTATATACCAAAGCGCCATCAGGAGGTCCGTTAGTTCAACATGCACTGCCTGCAATGATGCAAAAATATTTTGAAGGTAAGATTCCACTGGAAAAAATGGTCTACAAAATGGCCCATAACCCTGCCATTTTATTTCAGATCAAAGATCGGGGCTATCTCAGAGAGGGCTATTATGCTGATTTAGTCATTGTTGATCCCAATGCCTCATGGATAGTGACCCCTGAAAATATTCTGTATAAATGTGGTTGGTCTCCTTTTGAAGGCACCAAATTTAAAGCCAGGGTTACGCAAACGTTTATCAATGGCCATTTGGCCTATAATAATGGGGTCTTTTCAAAGAAAAAAATGGCCAAAAGATTAACATTTTCCAGATAGGTATGAGACAAATTGGTATCATCATAGTAGCCTTGTTAGTATTTGCATCTTGTGGCGAAAAGATTATTGAGCAACCAGAAGACCTTATTGTAAAGGAAAAGATGGTACAAATGCTTTATGATCTAGCGGTTATAAATGCAGCAAAAAGTATCAGCTCTGAGGTACTGGAAGATTATTTTGAATCGCCGACTAGCTTTGTTTTCAAGAAGTATGGAGTAGATAGCCTGCAATTTGTGCGTAGTGATCTTTATTATGCATCACAACCAGTACTCTACGAAGGTATTTACAAGGAGGTAGCTTCTAAATTGGAGGAGGATAAAAATAAATTAGAAACCAACCGGAAGAAAACTAACGATAGTATCGCTAAAAAAACAAGAAAGTATAAAGATTCGCTAAACCAGCAGTAATTTTAAAACTTTTCAGGATACTCTTCCATTAAGATTTTGCAGGTAGCATCGATACTAGGTTGTAAGTCCTCAAATTCATAATGAATCGCCTCTTTTATCTTCATATGGCCATATTCTTGTCTGTTACGTAAAGATTTTACGGTACTTTTTGTCAGTTTTCTCTTTTTGCCTAAAAGTAAACTTAGGAACCAATCTATACGCCACAGGCCTTCTAAAAACCAAAAGGGGATTTTTTTTCGTGGAGCAGGTAACCCAAAGGACGTACTCATCATAGAGAAGACTTCTTTATAAGATAGATTTTTGGCAACGGTAATAAAACGCTCATTTTTAATGGTACTATTCATGAGTTTAATCATAATGGTAGCTACATCATTAGCTGTAATAAACCCTGTACCTCCCGGGAAATAAGATCGCATACCCTTTGCGGCATTTTTAAAAAGACGACTACTTCCCTGATTCCAATTCCCGGGTCCGAGAATGATCCCCGGATTTACAATTACTACATCTATACCTTCTTGTGAACCTCTCCATACCTCCATTTCCGCCAGGTGTTTAGAAATTGCGTATACATTAAGTTCGGAATCTGCCCATTCATTGTCTTCGGTTACCAGCTCATTATTGTTACTCTTTCCTATAGCCGCAATTGAACTAGCATAACACAGTTTGGTAATATTATAGTCTAGGCAGAGGTTTACAATATTTGTGGTTCCCTCTATATTGTTCTTTCGCAACGCGGGCCAATCCTTTGGATTAAATGAAATAAAAGCAGCTGCGTGATATACTTTGGTTACTGTATCAAAAGCTGCTTCTAATGAGGGAATATCGAGAATGTCAGCTTTAACCCAGGTTATTTCTTTAAACAACTTTTGGTAATCTTTTGAATAATAAGAAAAAAGTTGTTCTACTTTTTGAATGGAATTGTAATCCCGATAGATTGCTTTAACTCGCTGCCCTTTTAGAACTAGCTGAAATAAAATATGCGACCCCAATAAACCTGTACCTCCTGTAACCAAAATCATGCTCCTAATTTACTCAAATCCTTCGGATATTTACAATTCATAAAGAGGGGCTCCTAATGATTTCTGCTATATTTGCAACATCTGTGTTAAAAAGCAAATAGATGATTACAAATTTTGTAGCTGAATTGAAATGGAGAGGTATGTTGCACGATGCAATGCCTGGAACCGAAGAGCATCTTTTAGAAGGGATGCACTCTGCATATGTTGGCATAGACCCTACAGCAGACTCTTTACATATAGGACATTTAGTAGGTGTAATGATGCTACGTCATTTTCAATTGGCAGGTCATAAACCTTATGCATTAATAGGAGGGGCTACCGGAATGATTGGAGATCCATCTGGCAAATCCTCGGAACGCAATCTTTTGGACGAAACAACCTTGAGGTTAAATCAGGAATCTATAAGGGAACAATTATCCCGATTTCTGGATTTTGATAGTGATGAAGACAATGCAGCCATCTTGGTCAACAATTATGACTGGATGAAGAATATTACCTTTTTAGATTTCATCAGGGATGTGGGCAAGCATATCACTGTGAACTACATGATGGCTAAAGATTCTGTCAGGAAGCGCTTAGATGCAGATGCCAAGGAAGGAATGTCATTTACAGAGTTTACATATCAGTTAGTTCAGGGGTATGATTTCTTATACCTCTATCAGAATTATAATTGTACCCTACAAATGGGAGGCAGCGATCAATGGGGGAACATAACTACTGGGACAGAATTGATACGACGAATTGGTGGTGGTAAAGGGTTTGCACTTACTTGTCCTTTAATTACGAAGGCAGATGGCACTAAATTTGGAAAAACGGAGCAAGGGAACATTTGGTTAGACGCCCATAGAACATCCCCATATAAGTTTTATCAATATTGGTTAAATACGTCGGATCAGGATGCGGAAAAGTACATTAAGATATTTACTTTTTTGTCGAAGGCTACAATTGAAAATTTAATTCAGGAACATCAGCAGGCACCACATCAGCGAGCCTTGCAAAAATGCTTGGCAGAAGAAATTACGGTAATGGTTCATTCTAGGGAAGAACTAGAGAATGCCATGATGGCAAGCACCATTCTTTTTGGAAAAGCTACCTCCGAAAATCTTAAGAACTTAGATGGGACTACCTTTCTCGAAATATTTGAAGGAGTACCTCAGGCTACTATTTCAAAAGAAGAACTGGTGAACGGATTGGATATGATAGGGGCATTATCGGCCAAAACTGGGTTCCTTAGTTCTAATGGGGAGGCCAGAAGAGAGTTAAAACAAAATTCAATATCTGTAAATAAGGAAAAGGTTTCAGAAACATACCTTATTAAAGAGTCCGATTTAATTAACGATAGATATGTGTTGCTGCAACGAGGTAAAAAGAACTATTTTGTTTTAGTCGTAACGTAGTTCTTACACTACTACAAGACCATCAGATTACATCCGCGGATATCGGAGTGGTCAAAACGCCCCAGTATTTCAAACGTAGCTTCTCGATGTAATTTTCCTAAATCTTGGGTCGCGATAAAGGAACAAGAATATACATTGGCAAGGTCTATAACATTAATACCGCCAGATTTTTCGGGAGGTTGCAGAGTAAACGGATCTTCTGTATCCCTTACAAGAACACGCATCCAGGGGGGCGTCTTAAATAATCCCTTTCCTTTGGAATAGGCTTGAGACAATAATTCTGTCATGCCATATTCCGAGTGAATGGCAGGTACTCCTAAACCAGATTGTAGAATAGTGTGCAATTCACTTCGGATCATTTCCTTTCTTCTTCCTTTCATACCACCAGTTTCCATAACGATCGTATTCTTCAAGCTAAGAGAATATTGCGTGGCCAAATCGATAAGAGCAAATGAAACCCCCAATAAGATAACTTTTGTCCCCAAATCATCCAGGCGCTGCAATTTTTCGGCTAATTCATCTACGTTGTGAAGATAAAAACCACTTTCCGGATGTTGACTCTGGGAAATCAGGTCCTGAACCATATATACCAATGAGGACCCTTGGCGCTCTAAATAAGAAGGAAGCAATGCCAGGATGCAATATTCCTCCATATTCCCGTAGAAATGATGAATTCCTTGTCGGAAACTGTCCTTATAGATTGCCAGATTTTGCACATAGTGTTTACTTGTGCTCATTGCGGTAGTACCACTGCTGGTAAAAACTGCTTCAGGGGGTTGCTCACCAAAGTAAATTTTTTTGGTTTTGAAGAAATGAATGGGTAGAAAAGGAATATCGGTTACCGTATGAACCTGCTTGGGTATTTTGCCCAGATGAGTGCAAAACTCGCGATACACTGCATTCTTTTGAAACTGGAAATTATAGGTTTCTAAGGCAAGCGAATTAAATTCAGAAGGACTTCCTATTTCGAAAATTCTACTTGTGTTCATTGGGAGTTTAGCTTCCTCAAAAATAGCCAAAATAAGAAAGCCTTATAAAACAAGTGGAGGTAATTAATCTACAATACCAGCTATTTAACAACTAATTTTCTGGTCATTGTTTTTTGCCTTTCAGTCACTTGCAATACATAGACGCCCGGTACAAGATGTGAAATATTAAGTGTCTTGGCAGTAATTCTATCGGTAAGGACTACTTCGCCCAGCACATCATAAACGACAATATATTTGGTGTCATTGTCTTTTGTGGTAATATAGACAACATCATTATAAGCCGGATTTGGATAGAGTTTAAAATTTTGAATCTCACTGGAAGTACTTGTAGTAATACCTGCTATATCCTGACTATGAACGCATAGAGAAAACAGTACTAAAGCGGTTAAGTAAAGTAATTTCATTAAGATTGATTTGGGATCAACAGCCTAAATATACTATGAGTACAGTACGTTGAATAAATTTTGTTGTGAAAGTTCTCTTTTTGTAGGTAAAAAATAGATCATATTAATTTCATCGATGTTTTCTGCCTTTTATCGATAAAATATTAAAGAGAATGAGTTATGAATAGAAGGCTTTTGCCCAGTAAAAGAACTTACTTTATGATTAATTTTCTGGTAGTTATCTTGTCTTTTTCCTGAACTCTTAAGACATAAACACCGGCATCCAGATCTGTTACACTGAGTTCTTTTCCAAGAATAGTAGTTTCTATAACCTGTGTCCCCAGAACATCATAAATAAGTACCTTTTTTGGAGCGTTGGCCTTGGTTTCAATATAAACTTTACCATTTGTTACCGGGTTTGGGTACAGGTTAAACCCTTCAATATCCCCAGAGTTGCCGCGGCTATCTTGGCTGTGTCCAATTGAAAAAACAAGTAAGAAAAGTAGTAGGTAAAAGTGCTTCATACTTAGTCTGTTACAAACAGTATATCACAAATATACTTATTTTGCTATTCCAATATTCGCTGACCTATACTTATACTTCATAAAATCGATGAAATGCAATATTTTTTAGGATATTAATGAGGACTCTATAGAACTTAGGCTTCAAAGTATGAAACAGAGAAAGCGTAAGCGAACGGGGTCAGGGATTTATTACGATAGGAATACTGCTGTGTTATCAAATTGTTATGTTCATTAAAACAAAGTTATCTGATGTTTGTATACGAGTTTTATTTATACTTTTGATAGAATAACAAATTAGCAACTTCATGAAGAAGCAAGATATCCGAATACTTTTGGTGGACGATGAGCCAGATATCTTAGAAATTTTAAAATATAATCTTTCATCTGAAGGGTACCAGGTATACACTGCACAAAATGGTCTGGAAGGGGTAGAAAAGGCTAAAAAGAAGATGCCACATCTTATTATTTTAGATGTAATGATGCCAGAAATGGATGGCATTGAAGCATGCGAAACCATCAGAAAAACGGAAGGCCTGGAGAATACCATTATCACCTTTCTAACGGCCAGGGGCGAGGATTATTCCCAAGTTGCAGGCTTTGAAGCTGGAGCGGACGATTATATCACAAAACCTGTGAAGCCCAAGGTCCTTATTAGCAAAGTAAAGGCCCTTTTAAGGCGCATAAAGGAACAGGATGAACAGCCCGATGAGATAAAAAAAGTAGGGAATATAATTATCAATAGGGAAGAGTATAAGGTGGTTAATAATGGAAAGGAAATAGTACTTCCAAGAAAGGAATTTGAATTACTATCCTTACTAACATCAAAACCAGATAAGGTATTTAAAAGAGAGGTTATTCTCGATAAAGTCTGGGGGCAGGAAGTGGTTGTTGGAGGACGAACTATTGATGTTCACATTAGAAAACTTCGAGAAAAAATAGGAGATCATCACTTTAAGACGGTTAAAGGTGTTGGTTACAAGTTTGTGTTATAATGGCAATTACTTTAAGGAAATCCTACAAATTTGCACTGCGTTCTTCATTATTGATCACCGGTTGCCTGGTACTACTAATTTTAGGATTTTTCTGGTACTATAATTTTTGGGAACAGTGGCTATTTTTAATTGTTTATACCTTTATTGCATTTTTTATCTCATTCCTCGTGGTGCAACTGCGGGTAGAAAAATTCATTTATCGAAGAATTAAAAAAATATACGATGATGTTTCATTATTAGAATCCACTTCACTTACATCTGGCACCATAACTACAGACATGGCTACCCTTACCGATGAGATTGAGAAATTTGCCAAAGACAAAAGGATAGAAATAGATACCTTAAAAATAAGGGAAGAGTACAGAAAAGATTTTTTAGGAAATGTGTCTCACGAACTCAAAACTCCTTTATTTACGGTACAGGGATACATACTTACCTTACTCGATGGCGCCCTGGAGGATAAGAAGGTTAGAAAAAAGTATTTGCAAAGAGCCGGTAAAGGGGTGGAAAGGCTTATTTATATCGTAAAGGACCTCGATTTAATTACAAAATTGGAAGTAGGGGACCTTAACCTTGAAATGACCGATTTTGATATTATTGAATTGATTCAGAATGTTTTTGAACTTCTCGAAATGAGGGCGGCCAGAAAAAAAATAACGTTAACATTCGATATGGACTATAGTGAGCCGGTGTATGTCCATGCAGACCGTGAAAAAATACAGCAGGTGATTACCAATCTCATGGTTAATTCTATAAAATATGGAAACGTAGACGGAACTACAGAAGTAAGTGTGGAAAATCTAATTAAGAATAAGGTTATCGTTAGAGTAACAGATAACGGAGAAGGTATCCCTGACCCCCATATCCCAAGAATATTTGAGCGTTTCTATAGAATAGACAAAAGTGGAAGCAGAAAAGAAGGTGGGTCTGGACTTGGATTGGCCATTGTAAAGCATATTATTGAGGCTCATAATGAAAAAATATACGTAGAAAGTGTTGTAGGTGTAGGGTCTGAATTTTCGTTTACTTTGGAAAAAGCAAAGAAACCCACCTGATAAACAATTTACCAAATAGGGATTTCCTTAGATTTGCAATTAATCAAATGTTGAATCACACGTGGGGAGTAAAAATAAGCTTAAGCGGTTTAAAGAAAACGAAACATTTGAAAACGTTATTCAGCCAACACGGGAAGAAGTATCTTCTGGTTCTTTTGCGCTAAAAGGAAATTGGTCTAAACACTTTAATAATTCCAATCCCATTGTACTGGAGTTAGGTTGTGGTAAAGGAGAGTATACCATTGAGCTGGCCAAGAGGAATCCTCAAATTAACTATATTGGAATAGACGTTAAAGGGGCTCGTTTTTGGCGGGGTGCTAAGACAGCAATTGAAAACGCTATGCCCAATGTAGCTTTTTTAAGATCTCAAATAGGACTTATTGATCTGTTGTTTGCTGAAAATGAAGTTTCAGAAATTTGGATTACATTTCCAGATCCACAAATTAAATATAAGCGAACCAAGCACCGGTTAACGAACTTAGACTTTTTAAAAAAGTACGGTTTTGTATTACAAAAAGGAGGCAGTGTTCATTTAAAAACAGATAGTGAG
>CBDUCK010000103.1:0-10077 GCA_965365635.1 uncultured Muriicola sp. | reverse complement strand
ATTTTAGGAGACCTTGTTGTACTCCTTCACCAGAAACATCGCGTGTTATGGAAGGATTATCGCTCTTACGAGCAATTTTATCTATCTCATCTATAAATACGATACCCCGCTCTGCTTTTTCAAGATTATAGTCAGCTGCCTGTAATAATCGGGTGAGGATGCTTTCAACATCTTCACCTACATATCCGGCTTCTGTTAATACCGTAGCATCTACAATGGCAAGCGGTACGTTCAGCATTTTTGCAATAGTTCTGGCCATTAAGGTTTTACCGGTGCCTGTTTGGCCTACCATTACTATATTGCTCTTTTGGATCTCTATTTCATCTTCCTTGGAACTTGGTTGTAGCAAGCGCTTGTAGTGGTTATACACGGCTACGGACAATACCTTTTTAGTACGGGTTTGTCCTATAATGAAAGTGTCTAGAAATCCTTTGATTTCTATTGGCTTTTTTAAAATTAATTCGGACGACAGGTCATCTGTTTTAGATTGCTTTGATTCCTCTGCAACAATACCATGAGCTTGTTCTATACAACGATCACAAATGTGCGCATCTAACCCTGCAATCAGGAGATTGGTCTCTGGTTTTTTTCTACCACAAAAAGAACATTCTAAATTTTCCTTGGCCATATATCTGTTTACTTTCGAATACTATAACGAAATTAATGCTGTTTTGGTTTATCCTTACTTTATGAAATGAAATCTGCGCCATCTCACAGACGAATCCTTATTCCTTATCTCTTTCCAGAATTTCATCGATCATTCCGTATTTCTTGGCTTCCTGAGCTTTCATCCAGTAGTCACGATCACTGTCTTCGTACACTTTTTCGAAAGACTGTCCGGAATGCTTTGCAATGATCTCATACAGTTCGTCTTTTAATTTGAGCACCTCTTTAGCAGCGATCTCAATATCACTAGCCTGCCCCTGTGCTCCGGACATAGGCTGATGGATCATAACCCTGGAATGCGTTAACCCACTGCGTTTTCCTTTTTCGCCGGCACATAATAGTACAGCCGCCATAGATGCCGCCATACCGGTACATATGGTAGCCACATCGGGCTTTATAAATTGCATAGTGTCATAGATACCTAGTCCGGCATAAACACTGCCTCCGGGTGAATTAATATAGATCTGTATGTCTTTGCTTGAATCAGCACTTGCTAAAAATAAGAGTTGCGCCTGCACAATATTTGCAACCTGATCGTTAATTCCAGTCCCAAGAAATATGATTCTGTCCATCATTAGTCTCGAGAACACATCCATGGCGATGGCATTTAGCTGCCGCTCCTCAATAATATTAGGTGTCATATTCACAGGGTACATACTTCGAAGTATATTATCGTAGTACATGCTGCTTATGCCTTGATCTTTAATTGCGTATTCTTTAAACTCTTTTCCGTAATCCATAAGGTCACTCAATTTTATTATAAAAAAAGGGGCCGAAAAATCTGCTTTCAGCCCCGTAAAGATACTTAAATTTCATCAAAATTGATTCGTGTTCGGAGGAAGGATTAACTTGCAAATTGAAAATATAATCCTAAAAATTCGGAGCACGACACTACAATATGGGAAAATACTTCCCGCATGGTGCGATAATTTATCCGTAGACTTCTTTAACGAAGTTTTCGTAGGTAACTTCCTTAACCTTCAGGTTGGCTTTCTCTTTGTACAGCGTTAATAATTTCTGACTCATTAATTGTTCAGACAAACGCTTAACTTCCTCCTGGTTACTCATTATTCTCCCCGCTATGGCTTCTAGTTCTTCCTCTTGCGGATTCATCTGTCCATATTGGGCCATCTGGGATTTAATAAATCCTTTGGCAAATTCTTTTAGTTCATCAAACTGAATCTCAATATTATTTTCTTTTATGAGCTTTCCTTCTATTAACTGGTAACGAAGCCCTTTTTCAGATTTTTCGTATTCGTCATTGGCCTCTTCTTCTGTTAACGGCTTTTCTCCTGTCATCTGAATCCACTTCTTTAAGAAGCCAGTGGGCAAATCAAATTTGGTAGTATCTATAAGTCGCTCGGTAACATCATTCAGCAACTTCTGATCTGACTGTTGCTCAAATTGTTTCTCGGAATCTTCTTTGATCTTGTCTTTTAGCTCTTTAACAGAACTTACTGCGTCCTTCCCGAATACCTTATCGAATAGCTCTTGATTTAATTCTGCTGGCTCCCGCTCATTTATTTCTTCAATAGTAAACGACACTTCTATAGCCAGTTTGTCTACTTTTTCTCTATTAATTCCCAAAGCTCCCGATAATAAATAATCCTCTTTAAATAATCCCTTTGTTTTAAGAGTAACCACATCGCCTACTTTTTTGCCAAGTAAAGCTTCTACGGCTTTTTTGCTTTTTATTTTGTCGACCTCTAGCGTAGACTTGTTATCTATTTCTTCAGCCTCATTTCGGAAGGTCCCTGTAATCTCATCTTTTTTTCCTACTTCTGATTTATTGATAAGCTTCCCGTATTGCTTTTGAATACGCTCTACTTGTTCATCAACCATCTTTTTGTCCGCAACAATTTTATACTGTGTTACCGATTTTCTGGTCTTTAACGAAGCTTCAAAATTCGGAGCAAGACCTAATTCGAACTCAAAATCAAATTCGTCTCTATCCCAATCAAAGTTATCTTGTTGTTTTGGCAACGGATTTCCAAGAACGTCTAATTTTTCTTCTGTAAGATATTTGTTGAGGTTGTCCTGAATTAATTTATTTACTTCATCAACCAAAACAGCCTTTCCATATTGCTTTTTAATAAGCCCCATAGGTACCTGGCCCTTTCTGAATCCGGGAATATTGGCTTGTTTTCTGTAGTCTTTTAGGATCTTCTCAACTTTATCCTGATAATCCTCTTTTGAAATAGCCACCTTAACAACGGCATTTAAATCGTCTATTTGCTCCTTTGTGATGTTCATCTATTCTTGTATTTACTCCTTTAAAACGGGATGCAAAAATAGTATAATTTGTAAAGTTGACCAAGTTTTTGGACGCTTGTATCCTTAAGGAAATCTTAATGTTTTTTGGTTTCCTTAAACAGGGAGAATAAAACCGATTGGAAAAAAGAGAGGAGCAGGCTAAAAAGCAAGGCCCACCAGATATTTCTCACTTCAAAACCGGTTACTAAGGAGTCTGCCAAAAGAATAATAATGGCATTGATAATCAATAGAAAAAGCCCCAGCGTTAAAATAGTAACTGGTAATGTAAAGATTACCAGAATTGGCTTTACAATAAAATTAAGGAGACTTAGTACTATGGCTACGATGATAGCCGTAATATATGAATCCACAAAGATCCCGTTCAAAAGCTTGGAAAGTATAACAACGGCCAGCGCACTCAGTAAAATTCTAAGAATAATTTTCATAGGTCACTAATTTTTAAAACATAAAAAAGGCAGCCTGTTGGCTGCCTTTAAAATACATAATTATTTTATTTATTGTAAGTAAAGACCTGTATAATCCAATGGATCTACGCCTGGTAGGTTAGAACCATATTTAGTGTTGATAGTTTGGATAATAAAATTTGCCAACAAAGCAGCTCCCCTGGGGGCAGGGTGTACCCCATCCAAAGAAAAACCACCTCCGGTTGCAAAGGCGTCCGTAACGATACTGCCATCACTTAAAGGTGCACCTTCATTTGCTATGACATTTTGGTACGAATTCACATCTACGAAACCGAGATTGTACTGGGTCGCCAAAGCTTCAATTGTTTGATTATAGGCTGCAGTAGCCACTGCAATCGAACTTTGTTCTTCAGGTGTAAGTACCCATTTATCTTCTAAAGGCAATGATACACCTTCAACTGAAAATTGACCCGCCAGTTCTGGCGATAATCCTTGATTAACTAAATTTTGCAAAGTCTCAGTATTTACAGTTCCAATAACTGAACTACTTGTTAATACAATTAGATCGGCTTCTGTTGCTTGTCTCGACTGGCCATACGTAGAACCTAATAAATTGGCTACCAGTGGGGCAGCCTGAGGTGGCAATCCAAATTGGGCTATAAAAGCTTCAAAGGTTGGTAGATCCGATAACAAGGCTCCGGCGATTGTGGCAGAGAGATCTGCTAAATTTTCATCTCTAATGATTACGGCACTCGCTTCTGATTCTGAAAATATTACAATTCGCTCTGGTTGCCCAACAGCGGTATATATTTGATTTAAGGAACCAAATATGCTGTTTAGCAATGGTATTTGAGGTCCGAAAGCAGGATTTGTTGGGTCTAAAGGTTTAAAAGGAACGGTTGTGAAATAGGGTAAAGCACTTACATCGGGTAGATTAATTACTACACCATCGGCCCCATTGGCTGTTAACGCTTGGAGTAGCCCATCATACACACTCGCAAAAACATTTGGGTCTGTAATATCATTTCCTCCATAAGAGGTTGGATCTAGATTTCCGGTTTGGTCTTCACCGTCACCACCTGAAGCGGCAAAGCCTAACACATCGTTATTTCCTATCCAAAGGGAGAAAAAGGTAGGGTTTTGAGCTGCTGCATCGCCAATCACAGTTGCCGAAGGGGAGCTTGCAAAAAGTGCGTAATACGGATTAGCCTGTACTGTAGCCACTCCTACAATATTGCCGTAACCTGGTGCTGCCAAATGAAAGCTTTTAGCCCCAGGAACTCCCATGTTATTGAACGTTCCCGTAAGTGTATTACTGATCTCTGTGGCTCCTTGTCCACTCACTGGGATCGGAGCGGGAGAACCGGAAGCAAAAGATAATATTAGCCTGTTGCCAAGGAAAGATTGCCCGTCCAATGTGGCTCCTCCTAAATTATCGGCCATAAAAGGAATCGTAAAATCCCCGCCACCTGCAAGGGCAAAATTAGAAGCTATCATATTGGGATAGGAATTTGTTTGGCCATCAATAAACAATGCATTATCGGAATATCCTGCTGTGATCGAATTTCCTACGGCTACATAGTTCGAAAAATCGGCCGTTCCACTAGTGTAATCTACAGTATCTGGTGGTGGAATCGTAATGGTTGCGGTATCGTCATCGGAACAGGATAATAAGAATAATCCAAAAAACGTCATCAACGCTAAAAGCTTTTTCATTTGGTATAGTTTGAATTGATATAAAATCTTGAATTTGTAATGCAACCAAAATTAAATAAAATTATGACACACGCACTATGAAGCCTGTAAAAACATCAATTTATCAGAAAATTACTATGTTTTTTAAGAATTCATGAATTGCACCGATTTTTCTAAAAATTGAACAGGATTTTCGGCGTGCAGCCAATGTCCGGCATCATCAATGGTATCTAACTGTGCTTTGGGAAAGTGTCTTTTAATCTCAGGGAAATCTTCCTTAGTAATATATTCGGATCTGCTTCCGCGCAAAAAAAGCGTGGGTCCCGGATAGGTATCTGTACTCCCTAAAGATTCCCCAATTTCTTCCATTTTTTCGGATAATACATTTAAATTAAAACGAAATGCCAATCGGCCTTTTTCCACCCAGTGTAAATTTTTCAACAAGAATTGTCGTATTCCCCAATCGTGTAGATCCGCTGCCAAGAGAAAGTCGGCCTGACTCCTGGAAGTTATTTCGTCTATTGGAAGCGACGTTAGCGCATCAATGATATACTGATGATGAGGAGGATAAAATTTAGGGGCGATATCTGCAACTAGTAAATGCGTCACATGTTCCGGATATGCGCAGGCAAAAGTCATGGCCGTTTTACCGCCCATAGAATGTCCAAGAATACGTACCTCTGACAACTCATAATGCTCCAAATACCTTTTTAAATCTTCAGCTAAAATGGTATAGTTAAAATCTTCGGACCAAAAGCTCCTTCCATGATTCCTTTGGTCTATGAGATGCACCTCATAGCCGTTTTTTGCATATTGGGTTCCCAGTGTTTTCCAATTGTCCGACATGCCAAGAAAGCCGTGCAAAATAACTAACGGATCACCTTCTCCGATGATGGTAGAATGTAGCATATCCATTACTTTAATCGGTGTAGGTACATATTTACCACATTCTCTAACCCCAGGTAAATAGCTTCACAAATTAATGCATGTCCTATAGATACTTCTAATAAATGGGGAACCCCTTGTCTAAAATAGGCGATGTTATCCAAGCTCAGATCATGACCCGCATTAACACCTAGTCCGGCAGCATGCGCTACCTGAGCGGCATTTGTAAAAGGAGCTATAGCAGCATCCGGATTCGTTTCATAGCCCTTGGCAAAGCTTTCTGTATAGAGCTCAATACGGTCTGTTCCAATTTTAGCAGCCCCTTCTATCATAGCAGCATCTGGGTCCACAAAAATGGATGTTCTTATGCCACTGGCTTTAAACGTTGAAATTACCTCCTTTAAAAAATCATAATTCTTTAAAGTATCCCAGCCCGCATTAGACGTAATGGCATCTATTGCATCTGGCACAAGGGTAACCTGTGTAGGCTTCACAGCCAGGACCATATCTACGAATTTTGGAATCGGATTTCCTTCAATATTAAATTCTGTTCGAAGTACTTTTTTTAGATCGAAAACATCCTGGTAACGAATATGGCGTTCGTCTGGCCTCGGATGTACGGTAATGCCTTTGGCTCCAAAATCCTCAATATCGGTAGCTGCCTGTATTATATCCGGAACGTTTCCTCCGCGTGCATTTCTAAGAGTTGCCAGTTTATTAATGTTTACACTAAGTTGTGTCATTTTTATGTATTCCTTTTAAAATAGGCACAAAAATACAAATTAGGCATGCCTTTTGATATTTTAAATTACTAATTTGCATTAATTTAATAAGCCATGCAGATCGTATCGCACATAATTCAGACAATCCCGGTATTCGACATAAAGGATACCATGGAAGAAACTATTCATTTCTTCATGAATAGTACGTATTCTCATGTGGCGATTCTCGAAGACCAAAAATTTCTGGGACTACTTGCTGAAAATGATTTAGTAGCTATTGAAGAGCATCATAAAATTGAAAATTTCCGGCATAATCTGGAGTTATTTTTTGTCAAAAAAGAAACTTCCTGGCTCGATGTATTAGAAATATTTGCGAGAAATGATGCCAACATAGTGCCCGTTTTAGACGATGAGGCCCACGTTTTGGGATATTATGACCTAACAGACATAGTTGGTGTATTTATAGATACGCCCTTCTTTAAGGAGCCTGGCGCTATTTTAGTGGTAGCTAAAGGAATAAAAGATTATTCTTTTAGTGAGATTGCTCAAATTGTTGAAAGCAATAATACCAAGCTTATTGGGGCATTTATTACCGATTCGAGAAGTGAAGTGATAGAGATTACATTAAAAATAGGGATCGATAATTTTAATGAAGTTGTACAGACATTCAGGAGGTATGACTATAATATTCTTTTTGGTAATAAAGACGATCAGTTTTTGGAAGACCTAAAAGAACGTTCCGATTATTTGGATAAATTTCTCAACGTATGAAGGTAGCCATTTATGGTCAATCCTATCAAGATAATGCGCTCGAGTATGTATTTGAGTTGCTAGAAGAATTGAACAAAGTGGATGCAGAAATCGCTGTAGAAGAAGAATTTCATCAACTTTTCGCCAGGACCAGACCACATAGTAGCTTTCCGACTTTTACGCATACTTCCGGACTCGATGCTTCTTTTGACCTTTTTGTAAGTTTTGGAGGAGATGGTACCATATTACGTGCTGTTACTTTTGTAGGGAATTTAGGAATCCCAATTGTGGGGGTGAATACCGGCAGACTCGGATTTTTATCTACCTATAAAAAAGAGGAAGTTAGAAATATGGTTCAGGAATTCGTTACCGGAGCATATACTGTGGTGGAAAGAAGTTTGATATCTATAAAATCAGATTTGGATATACCCGAATTTGGAGCACTAAATTTTGCCCTGAATGAAGTAACTGTTAGCAGAAAAGATACGACCTCTATGATCACCGTAGAGACCCATTTAAATGATGAATATCTAACTTCGTACTGGGCAGACGGACTCATAGTGGCTACCCCCACAGGTTCTACCGGGTATTCTCTAAGTTGTGGGGGCCCTGTAATTACACCCACGGCCCAATCGCTCGTAATTACTCCTATTGCTCCACATAATTTAAATGCAAGACCTCTGGTTATATCCGATGATACCATAATTAGGTTAAAGGTTTCGGGAAGAGAAGAACAGCATATGTTGTCTCTGGATTCGAGATTGGCTAGTATTAAAAATGGGAAAGAAATTGTAATTAAGAAGGCCGATTTCACAATTAAAATGATCGAATATGCCTCCGAAAGTTTTCTTAAAACAATTAGAAATAAGCTTTTATGGGGTCATGATAAACGCAATTGATCATAAAAAACAATAAATATCTTTAAAACTTGTTAATCAAGAAAGAGAAACAACCTGATAGTAAAGGAAGTAAAATTCTAAAAGGGTTATATTTGCAAACTTTTTAAGTTGATGAAAATATTTATTGCCGTTGTATTGTTTTTTTGTTTGGGAACGCTAAGTGCACAAACCTATGAAATAGGCTTGTACGCAGGCGGCACAAATAATATTGGTGATGTAGGGAAAATGAATTTTATTGCACCTTCAGGACTAGCTGTTGGGGGGCTTTTTAAGTGGAATATAAGTAAGAGGTATGCCTGGAGAGCTAGTGTAATTTATGGTAATTTTACAGCAGACGATTCAAAATCGAGTCTTGCTTCCAGACAACAGCGGGGATATGAACTCGATAATTCAATTTTGGAAACCTCGTTGGGACTGGAATTTAATTTTGTAGAGTACAATTTGCATAAGTTAGGTCCAGCCTTTACCCCCTATTTATACACGGGTATTACTTATTTTAGGTATGATTATAATTATTTTGATGCAGGATTATTGCAAAACACCAATCAGAAAGAAGGGTCGTTCGCTATTCCTATGACCGTTGGAGCAAAAATGAGAATTAATAATTTTTTGATTTTAGGGGGCGAAATTGGCGCACGATATACATTTACAGACAATTTGGATGCTAGTAATCCGGAAGGGTCTAATTTTGAACAATTTAGATTTGGGAACATATTAAGTAACGATTGGTACGTTTTTTCTGGGGTAACCCTTACCTACACATTTGGGAGAAAACCCTGTTCCGATTGTTTTGAGTAGCAAATAGAATGAACACTATTGAAGAATTAAAAGAGGGTAGGTTACCCGCTCATCTCGCTATTATTATGGATGGCAATGGCAGGTGGGCCAAACAACGTGGAAAACTGCGAATTTTTGGACACGAAAATGGCGTAAAGGCTGTTAGGGAGACTGTTGAAAGTGCTGCAAAAATTGGTATTGAATATCTAACACTCTATGCTTTTTCAACAGAGAATTGGAAAAGACCTAAAAGAGAAGTAGATACCTTAATGAATCTTTTAGTTTCCTCATTAAAGAAAGAACTTCCCACACTTCAAAAGAATAATATAAAATTGAATGCCATTGGCAATATTGATTCGTTGCCTGAAAAAGCCTATAGAGAATTGCATGAGGTTATTCAAATTACCAAAAATAATAGCGGGATGACCTTAACACTTGCGCTAAGTTATGGTGCCAGAGAAGAGATAAAACATGCCGTACAGGAAATATGTAGTAAAGTTAAAAATAATATAATTTCTCCCGAAAATATTGATGAAGCCATTATAAATAACCATCTTTACACGCACAATTTGCCAGATGTAGACTTGCTAATTCGAACCAGTGGAGAACAACGAATCAGCAATTTTTTGCTTTGGCAGATAGCCTATGCAGAATTGTATTTTGTTGAAGTATTTTGGCCCGATTTTAGGTTGGAGCATTTGGCAGAAGCTATAAAGAATTACCAGAACAGAGAACGAAGATTTGGAAAAACAAGCGAACAACTCAACTAGAGGTATGAAAGGTTTCATAACTCTCAATATACTTACCACTTTTTTACTCCTTTTTTTAACTAGTACTGTCAGCTCACAGGATATACCTTATGAAGACGGCAAGAAGTACATATTAAAAGGCTTAGAGGTAACAGGCCTGCAAAGTTACAACGAACAAACTGTAAAGACATATACCGGTCTTCGGATAGGTCAGCCAATTACTGTTCCCGGCGATCAGGTAAGTGAGGTTTTAAAG
>CBDUCK010000102.1:0-10102 GCA_965365635.1 uncultured Muriicola sp. | reverse complement strand
CCAGGATTGGTCTTCATCAAATTCTCCTTTCGGTGAGATTTTCTTTAATTTTCCTTTAAGAAAGAACCACAAAGTAAGCGCTGCCAGGAGAACATACACCAAAGATCTAATGGTATCATTAATGTAGACCGCCTCCCGATCTCTTTTTATCATCGTCATTAACTCATCGCCAAAGTACCTTTGGTAGGTGCCATCATTTAGCCCAACGAAATCGAAGAAACCTTTCATCAGGAAAATGGCAACTCCCAGGCCTATCACAATAAAAAAAGAGGTTTTGAGTGCCTTTTCCTTCTTCGAGGGTGTTATTTTTTCCTTAATTAAATTACTTAACGCAAGTATTGCCAGAATGGGCATACAAAGCTCCAAAACTATTTGGATAGAAGAAACTGCCCTAAACTTGTTGTACATCGGAAAATAATCGATCATAAAATCTGTTACTATCCCAAAGTTCTTCCCCCATGATAATATAAGAGAAAGTACCATACCGCCCAGTAGCCACCATTTTGTTTTCCCTTTAACAATGAAGAGCCCAAGAATACAAAGAAAGAAAATTACGGCTCCAACATAGGCCGGTGCAGCTACTATAGGCTGATTTCCCCAATATAAAGGTAAGCTTCTAGAAAAATCCAAGGCTTTGGTTCTTGTTAATCCCTGATCTGTTAAAAACTCATAGGCCTTAGAATCCTGCCCCAGGTCTTCACTATTAGAGCCCCCAAAAAGTCTGGGCACAAATAGGTTTAATGACTCGGTTATACCGTAACTATACTGGGTGATGTATTCCTTATCCAGACCCTGCAGCTGTTCTTTTACTGAGCCGTCTGGGTTAATAGTTAGTGATGATTTACCCCGTGTACTCCAGTCTGCATATTCCTTGGTTGCCATAAGTGCTGTTGCATTTACAGCTACGCCTAGCACAACGGCAAGGATCAGTAATCCTACAGATCCAAAAAAGTGCTTCAATTCTTTCTTCTTAATGGCATCAAAAAGCACCACAGCTCCCAGTATTAGGACCAATAACATAAAGTAATAGGTCATCTGATAATGATTCGCATTTATTTCGAGTGCCATGGCTAGAGCTGTAAGTATAAAACCCCAGAAATACTTTTTTCTGAAGGTTAATAAAATACCCCCTAGGATCATTGGCAGATAGGCAATTGCATGGGCTTTGGCATTGTGACCAACCCCCAGTATTATGACCAAATAGGTAGAAAAACCAAAAGCAATTGCTCCCAAAATAGCTAATCTATGGTCTACTTTCATGCAACAAAGCAGTATGTAAAACCCTATGAAATACAGGAATAAATAATCTGCGGGTCTTGGCAAGAACCGCGAAAACTTATCTAATTGTTTAATGTAATTATGGGGATAATTTGCTCCTAATTGATAGGTTGGCATGCCCCCAAAAGCACCATTGGTCCAGTAGGGCTCTTCTTGGTTCTTTTCCCTAAAGTTGTTTTGCTCTTTAGCCATCCCGGTATACTGAATAATATCGGACTGCTGAATAACTTTACCTTGCAAAACAGGATGGAAATATGCCAATGCCGCAACAATAAAAAACGTGATCGCAAAAAAATGAAAAAACAAGGCCTTGATGCTTCCCTTCATATGGAGTTGGGTACTTTTTTTATTACTCTATTTCCTCAAAATCTATGTACTCACCTACAGAATTAGAGGACTTGGTTTGCTTTACCGTGCTTTTATCAACAGAAACGTCTCCTATTTCTTCTTTCTCGGGCTGAGATTCGTTTGCGGCTTTCCCAAAGGCCTCCCTAAAGTGCTTCTCTGTTCTTTTAGCTGCATAGTTAATAATTTTTGGCGCGAACAATCTAGCCATTACTTTAAAAAGGTAATAGACTAGAAGTATGATTAAGAGTGTTTTTAAAAAACCCATATTTTCTTAGCTATATATATCAAAAATACAATTCCAACGTTGTATAATCAGCACAAATGTCTTAAAATATTAATAAAATAGCCCTGATGGTCGTATCTATTGAAATCAGAAATATGAAATTCTTGCTTTTCTCCCTCCTGTTATTATTCCCAATTTTAGGGAGTTCCCAGTATACTGAAGTTATAAATTCTAACCGGCCAGGACTATCGGTAAGTGCCTACGCACTAGGCAAAGGAGTTATACAAGCCGAATTTGGTGTATTGTATGAACAGCGAGATCATATAGATTTATCCAGGGAGGCTACGCTTATGGGAGCAGATGTGGCGCTTCGATATGGGTTAGTTTTTGAAACATTAGAACTCAGCTACGAAGGCACCTATGTAAATGAGGATATAACATTTACCGCATTGGGATTAAATGAAAGCAGAACCGATTTTTCAAGGAATCGTATAGGCCTGAAATATCTTATTTACGATCCATTCAAGAATCCGGAGCGTTCAAAACCTAACTTATACAGTTGGCGGGCGAACAATAAATTTCAGTTAAAAAATCTGGTTCCGGCAGTTTCTGTGTATGCCGGGGCAAGTTTCGTTTTGGGCGATAATCCGTTTTATCCGGAAGATCCTATGGTGTCGCCACGAGCCATGATTGCTACACAAAGCAGTGTTACCCCCAGACTGGTTTTAATTTCTAATTTAATTTATGATAAAATTGGAACCGACTTTCCTGAGATGGAATATTTAGTATCCATATCGCATGCTTTAAAAAATCCTAAATGGAGCGTTTTTGTAGAAAACCAGGGGATTAAAAGTGACCGGTATGCTGATATTCTATTAAGAACAGGTATTGCACATCTGTTTGGTAAAAACTTTCAAGCCGATATTCAGTTTGGAGCCAGTATGAAGACTACCCCTAGCCGTTTGTTCGGAACCCTCGGGTTCTCATATCGTTTGGACCTTCATGAGGATGAAGCAATTCCTATTGTAGATCAAAAGGCAGGTCAAAATGGTGGTCCAATACGCAAAAACGCCATGAAAAAAGGATCCATTAAACCGTTGCCTGGTATTTCTAAGAAAAAGATGCGTAAGTTGGAAAAAAAAGCAAAACGTAAAAAAGGTGCTAACTAGCCTCAGTATTGCCAATTGGTTTCATTACATCATTACTTTACATATAAAATTGGGAACAAGTTTTATACTGTTACCAATAATTCCTAATATTGGCCATACAAAGAATTATGTATGGTTACCATAAAACAAGCTGTTAAAAAATCCGATCTCAAAAAATTTGTAACGTTTCCGTTTGATCTGTACAAGGATTCACCTTATTGGGTACCTCCTATAATAAAGGATGAAATGGAAGTTTTTGACAGAACAAAAAATCCTGTCTTTGAAAATGCCGATGCCTGGTTCTTTCTTGCCTATAAAGAAGGGGTTGTAGTGGGTAGAGTAGTTGCTATGATCAACTGGATAGAAGTTAACCAGCAAAAACTAAAGAAAATGCGTTTTGGTTGGTTCGATTTTGTTGACGACATAGCGGTTTCCAAGGCCTTACTAGATAAGGTGCAAGAACTGGCTGTTAAGCACCAATTAGATTTTATGGAAGGGCCCGTAGGGTTCTCTAATTTAGATAAGGTAGGGGTTTTAACAGAAGGATTTGACCATATTGGCACTATGATCACCTGGTACAATCACCCGTATTACCAGGCTCATTACGAAAGCCTCGGTTTTGCCAAGGAAAAGGAATATATGGAAAATAAATTTCCATTCAGTAATGTGAATCCAAAACTCTTCGAACGTATTCAGGAACTTTTAAAAAAGCGCTACAATCTTCGTGCGATGAACTTTACGAAAACTTCAGATATAATGCCCTGGGCAGATAAAATGTTCGATCTTTTTAATGAATCGTACGCTTCTCTATCGTCATTTGTTCCTATTACCGATGTGCAAAAAGCCTATTTTAAAAAGAAGTATATAAGTTTTATAAATCCGGAGTATATTAAATTCGTAGTAGATAGTTCCGATGAATTAGTGGCCTTTGCCATTGTAATGCCTTCTTTCTCCAAAGCACTTCAGAAAGCAAAAGGCACCTTGTTTCCATTTGGTATTTTTCGACTTTTACATGCCCGAAAGTATAGCAAAGACGTTACCTTCTATTTAATTGGTGTACATCCTGAATATCAAAACAAAGGAATTACCGCTATTATATTTAATGAATATTACCTCAGCTTTAAAGAGCGTGGAGTAGAAACCTGTTACAGGACCCCTGAATTAGAAGAAAACATAGCGATACGTCAAATCTGGAAACATTTTAATCCTGTTATCTACAAAAGAAGAAGTACTTACAAGAAAGACTTGTAATACTTGCATTCTCAGTACGCTATATGGTTTTGTTTACGAAATAGCACCCTTATTTACTCTCCCATTGCTGCTGCTACTGCCGCAGACAATCGTTTGTAGGTGCCATTTTGCAATCGCTCTCTAATTGCCGAAAAAGCCTCTAATGTAATTGCAACGTCTTCCAGCGTATGTGTTGCTGTAGGAATCATACGTAACAAGATGAGTCCTTTTGGAATTACGGGATATACCACAATAGAACAAAAGATTCCATAATTTTCGCGTAAATCTCTTACCAAAGCCATGGCTTCCGGGATACTACCGTTTAGATACACAGGAGTAACACAACTAGTAGTGTTTCCAATATCAAAACCCCGTTCTTTCAGACCGTTTTGCAAGGCATCTACATTCTCCCAAAGCTTCGCCTTTAACTCGGGCATAGTCCGCAACATATCGAGGCGTTTTAAAGCTCCTTTTACGTATATCATGGGCAACGACTTAGCGAACATCTGAGAGCGTAAATTATACTTCAAATAATCTATAATTCCTTTATCGGCTGCTAAAAAAGCCCCAATACCTGCCATAGATTTTGCAAAAGTGGCAAAATAGACGTCTATATCATCCTGTATTCCTTGTTCTTCTCCTGCACCGGCTCCTGTTTTACCTAAAGTTCCGAAACCGTGGGCATCATCTACCAAAAGTCTGAAGCTAAATTTTTTCTTTAAGGCAACAATTTCCTTTAGTTTACCTTGTTCACCACGCATTCCAAATACCCCTTCAGATATGACCAGGATACCTCCGCCAGTCTGTTGCGCCATTTTCGTAGCACGCTCAAGATTCTTTTCGAGGCTTTCTATATCATTATGCTTAAAAGTGAATCTTTTACCCATGTGCAATCGAACGCCGTCTATAATGCACGCATGTGAATCCACATCGTAAACAATAATATCATCTTTTGACACCAAGGCATCGATAGCCGACATAACTCCCTGATATCCAAAATTTAAAAGATAGGCAGACTCTTTACTTACAAACGCAGCGAGTTCGTTTTCCAATTGCTCATGGAATTCTGTATGCCCACTCATCATACGAGCGCCCATAGGAAATGCCGCGCCATATTCTAATGCAGCTTCTCCGTCTACTTTTTTAATTTCCGGACGGTTAGCAAGACCTAAATAATCGTTAATACTCCAGGTGATCACATCCTTCCCCTGAAACTTCATCCTGTTAGAAATAGGACCTTCTAATTTAGGGAACACAAAATATCCTTCTGCTTGTGATGCCCAGCGACCTAATGGTCCTTTATTCTCGAGTATTCTGTCAAATAAATCTCTCATTTAACCTATTTTGATTTGATGCAAAACTATGGATTTTTGCGCACGATTCATAATTAATTTCAGGTAACAAAAAAGGCAACGAATTAAGATTACCCGTTGCCTTTTAGTTATTTTGATAATTTATTACTTAACTACCTCAGCTTTCTGATCTTTGACTGTATCAGCGGTACTAACAAATCCCTGAGCTTCCATCCATTCGTCACTGTAAACCTTGCTCATATATCTCGATCCGTGATCTGGAAAAATAATCACTACATTACTATTTTCTGTAAATTCACCCAATGCATCTAATTGCTTCACAGCCTGTAAAGCAGCACCACTGGTATATCCCACAAAAATACCCTCAGACCTAGATATTTCTCTGGCCATATGGGCACTTTCTTCATCGGTTACCTTTATGAATTCGTCGATTATTTTAAAATCTGTTGCCTCCGGAATCAAATTCTTTCCTAATCCCTCAATTCGATACGGATAAATTTCCTTTGAATCCACTTTCCCGGTTTCGTGGTATTTTTTTATTACAGAGCCATACGCGTCTACCCCAACAACTTTTATACCAGGGTTTTGTTCTTTGAGGAATCTGGCAGTTCCGGAAATAGTTCCTCCAGTTCCACTGCAAGCAATGAGATGGGTAATATGACCGTTCGTCTGCTTCCATATTTCAGGACCTGTAGTACTGTAATGCGCATCGATATTCAACTCATTAAAATACTGGTTAATATATATAGACCCTTCTGTTTCTTCATGCAAACGTTTAGCCACCTCGTAATACGATCTTGGATCATCAGCACTTACATGCGCCGGGCAAACGTATACTTTTGCTCCCATAGACCGGAGCATATCTATTTTATCCTGTGAAGATTTGGAACTTACTGCAAGAATACAGTTATAACCCTTCACAATACTCACCATAGCAATACTAAAACCGGTATTACCGGAAGTGGTCTCTACGATGGTATCCCCTTTTTTTAAAATACCCTTCCTTTCTGCCTCTTCAATTATGTGTATGGCAATTCTGTCTTTGGAAGAATGTCCGGGATTAAATCCCTCCACCTTGGCATAAAAATTCCCGGTAAGTTGCTCGGCAACTTTATTTAGTTTTACCAACGGCGTATTGCCTATAAGCTCTAGGATATTGTTGTGCGCGTTTATTCTTTGTTCCATATGGTTAGGTTATGGAATCGTGTCCGCAAGAACACGTTTCGAGGGCAAAATTACTACTTTTTTTTTATTGGGCTATTTTTCCCTCTAAATCTAACAAAAAAGCATACTCTTTGGCATTTTCCTTTAAAGCCTCAAAACGACCCGAAGCGCCTCCGTGGCCCGCATCCATATTGGTATCTAACAGAAGTAGATTCGAATCGGTTTTATAGTCACGCAGTTTAGCCACCCATTTAGCAGGTTCCCAATATTGTACTTGCGAATCGTGTAAGCCGGTAGTTACATAGATATTTGGATATGCCTGTGCGGTTACATTATCATATGGCGAATACGACTTCATATAGTCATAATACTCCTTATTGTTAGGATTTCCCCATTCGTCATATTCTCCTGTGGTTAATGGAATTGAGTCATCTAACATGGTGGTTACCACATCTACAAATGGAACGGCCGCAATAACCCCATGATACAGTTCTGGTGCCATATTTACTATAGCCCCCATTAATAACCCTCCTGCAGAACCACCCATTGCATACAGATGTTCCGGACTGGTGTATTTATTTTCAATTAAATAGTTAGAACAGTCCACAAAATCTGTGAACGTATTTTTCTTTTTCAGCAGCTTACCATCATCATACCAGCTTCTGCCTAAATACTCTCCCCCCCGCACATGTGCAATAACATAGATAAATCCCCGGTCTAAAAGACTTAACCTAACCAAAGAAAAATACGGGTCGGAGGTACTTCCATAAGAACCATAGGCGTATTGAAGAAGCGGGCTGTTCCCATCTAACTTAGTGTCTTTATGATAGACCACCGACATTGGAACCTTTTTTCCATCTCTTGCGGTCGCCCAGATTCTTTCGGAACGGTAATTCTCTTTATTAAAACCCCCTCCCAGAACCTCTTGTTCCTTTTTCACCTCTTTCTCTCTAGTTCTCATATTGAAATCTATGATCGCATAAGGTGAGGTCATGGCGTTGTACATATACCGCAAGGTTTCAGTATCATAATCAAGATTTATATATGGAAAGGCGATGTAGGTTTCATTATCGAAAGGCAAATAGTACGATTCCGTACCATCCCAACGGGTAATCTTCATCTTGTTGAGTCCATTGTCTCGTTCAGAAATTACCAGATAGTCCTTAAATATCTCGATATCCTGCAAAAGAACATTCTCCCTGTGCTCTATAAAATCTACCCAATTATCAGAATCGGTAGCATTTTCCAAAGTGCTCATTAATTTAAAATTAGTGGCCCCATCTTTATTGGTAAGCACATAAAACTTATCATCAAAATGATAAATAGAATACTCAACTCCGCGCTCCCTTGGAGAAAATATTTGAAAAGAACCCTCGGGGTTGTCAGCACTTAATATTCGGAATTCGCTGGTTAATGTGCTGGAAGAACCAATGATGATATACTTTTTTGATTTGGATTTATACACAAAAGTGTTATAGGTCTCATCGGTTTCATGAAATACCAACTCGTCTTCAGCAACATTGGAACCCAAAACATGTTTATATATCTTATCCGAACGCAGGGTAACAGGGTCTTTCTTAGTGTAAAAAAGCGTTTTATTATCACTGGCCCAAACGGAACCTCCTGTGGTGTTATCTATTTTATCTGTATAAAGCTCCCCAGATTCGAGATTCTTAATTTGTATATGATATTGCCTTCTTGAAATAGTGTCGGTCCCAAAGGCTGCCATTTTATTATCCGGACTTACATTTAGCCCGTTCAGGTTAAAAAATTCGTGTCCTTCGGCTAGTACATTGCAATCAAATACAATTTCCTCCTCTGCATTTAAATCGCCTTTCTTTCTAGAATAGATAGGGTATTCCTTACCCGTTTCATATCGGGTAATGTACCAGTATCCATTGCGCTTGTATGGTACAGAAGAATCATCCTCCTTGTATCGGGCTTTCATTTCCTTATAAAGTTCTTCCTGAAATATCTTTGTATGCGCTGTTACTGCCTCATAATAGTTGTTCTCTTGTTCTAAATACTCTATTACTTTGGGGTCTTCCCGGTCATTTAACCAATAATAATCATCTACCCGAACATCATTATGCTTTTCGAGGGTTTTAGGAATTTTATTCGCAATGGGGGCACTTACGGCTATCATATCCTTGGGTTGTTTTTGGCAAGAAAGGGCAAAAATAAGACTAAATAAAACAACGTAAGATTTTTTCGATATATGCATAGGATTAAAATTGGTTTAAGCCAGCAAAATAGTAAATTTGAATCGGTAACGCTAATAATTAAAAATATGTTCGGAGATCTAATGGGAATGATGGGTAAACTGAAGGAAACCCAGGAAAAGGTTAAAGCCACGAAAGAACGGTTGAATACCGTATTAATTGATGAAAATTCTCCAGATGGTTCAATTTCGGTATGTCTTACAGCAAATCGGGAAATAAAGTCGATTTCCATCGCAGACGATCTGCTAAAAGATAAGGATCAGTTAGAGGACTTTTTAATCATCACCTTAAACAAGGCCATCAAGAAAGCAACGGAGGTTAACGAAGCGGAGTTAGCGGCTGTTGCCAAGGAAGGCATGCCTAACATTCCTGGAATGGATTCCTTTCTAAAATAATTAAGAAGTTCTTCAGGTCAACGTTGGTTGCCACCAGTGGTGTGCATTGGTATGCTCTCTTGTGTCCTCTACAGGTTTTCAATCTTTGCTTTTCTCCAAAAATAAATCCCAAAAATTGTTGTGATAATTGGTATCATTAAACCGTATTCATCTATCCAAAAAGTTGATTGTTCATTGGTTATAGTTAACGGTGTAAAAATTTTCTGAATATAAATGTTATGTACAGAGTGATACAGTGCTGCAGGCCATAAACTATTAGATCTAAACGTATAATAAGCCAAAATTATAGATATCCCCATAATCATTATGGTGAAAGCAGCGATATGGAAAATTACATTGTTACTTCCATTATACATTAGGAAAATAATTGGCCAGTGCCATATGGCCCAAATCAACCCACTAACGATAGATACTCCCTTAAATGAAAAGATCTTTTTAAGTTCAAAAATGAAAAATCCACGCCATCCAATTTCTTCACCTAAGGTTGAACCTATATTCTTTACAACGCCAACTGTTGCAAGTAAAAAGATCATGACTACTGCAACGATAGATTTATTAGAATTGTTAATTCCTAACTCATTGCTCCAGTCAAGAATTGTGCTCTGGTTATAAACATTGCCTAAGCCAAACAACCAAATCAATACATAGGCCACAGTAATATATACCACGGGTATTAGATAGGAATAGTTTAGATATTTCAAATTTTTTACCCCAAAAATTATTGTTTTTGTCAAACCAATCCTTGTAATCATCAAATATATCATTTATCAAAAATCAAGAG
>CBDUCK010000101.1:0-10194 GCA_965365635.1 uncultured Muriicola sp. | reverse complement strand
TCTGAACCCGTGTAGGTCGCCGGCTTCTGGCCTTTCTCTTTTAAAATTTCCATGTAGCGGTTCATATGACGCCTAAAGTGGCCCCCATTATCTGATCTTAGTGTAAGAATATGAACATCCATATACTTACTTGGTGTTGCCGATTCTTCCCAGTTTACACTCCAACCTTTTATCCGCCACCAAATTTTAGCACCTTTTGGATTTTCCGCATACTGGACCACATTTTTAGACCAATAATCTAATCCCTGCTGGTCATTATTGTTGTACAAATAATCTAATGATTTGGCCACCAATACACGTTCAAACATACCTTGATCCGGGCCTGTGGTAATCCGATAGGTAACCATCGCATTTTCTGGGGTGTTATTGTACATTTTTGTTTTTTTACCGGCATTCTCAATAAAGTTAGCCGTTTTACCATCCTTAGCCTTCCATCGCATGGTTCGGTAATATTCCAAATTGGGATTCATTTGTGCACTAATTGGCAACGCTAGTAATAGAATTGCTAATGTTGTTAACATACGTTTCATAATCGTTTATTTTTGGTTAGACCCTCCTTTATCCTTTAAAGTCAGGTAAATAATAATACGTTATTGGTGCCATTTACTACCTCCATTAAGGGATGAACTCCCTTTAAAACTGTCCGGATGAAGTAATTTATTTATCAATGCGTTTATAATTCTGGGAATATGAGGGCTGGTTGCCTCTTTGATAGACAGAAACATTGGCTAATGGCATGGCTAACGTCATTAAAGGAATGTTATGCAATTACTATTTTGTTTAAATTGTACTTTCATTTATACCTATGCTTCAAACACTTGGTTTGTTTTAAAAGGTTCTTATTGTTCCCCTATGAAATGGAAATTACTCTGCGTTAGTGCTATTCTCTATTTTCTTTTTCCACTGGTTCTTTCGGCACAATTAGCAGATCTGGCTCGTGTAGATTTTACTATTCTTCCTTCCGGTTCTTCTAATTTTGAGTTCAGTAGAATTAGAGGCTATTTTAATTACCCTGTTAAGCTTAAAAATGAAAAAGGATTTTTGTTCCTGGGATTAGATTACAGCAACATAAACTTTGTATACAACCAGGCAGAATTGTCCTTTGATACCGAAGTAATTACCGAGTTTCAAATTATAGATTTGAATATAGGATACGCCGTAAAATTAAAGAACGATTGGCTACTCGGGGCCAGATTTACTCCCGGTATCAGCTCTAATCTTAAATTATTCGATAGCTCTACAGAAGATATTGTGTTCTCCGGGGATTTAGTTTTCATCAAAGACATGAAAGATCAAAGTACAACAACCCCTTACAGGTTAATAATAGGAGTGTCCTATTCCGGAAATAGGGGCTTTCCATTTCCATTGCCCTTTCTTAGTTATTATCGGAAGTTTCATTCAAACTGGTCGTATAATCTGGGAATTCCAAAGACAAACCTGCAATATTATTTTTCTGATAGAAACAGGCTAAAGCTTTATGCCCAATTAGATGGTTTTACGGCGAATATCAATAGCGGCACACCAGTAGAACAAGACATTGCCCAAAGTATAAATATGTCATTAATTTTAGCAGGAATTCAATACGAATTCCATTTTAAAGATCATTTTGAATTTTATTTCCGCACTTCCTACATCCTGAATAGAAATGTACAGCTGAGAGATACAAAGAAGAATGACATTTACTTGATAGATGATAGCAATGGGGGATATATCAGTACCGGTCTACGTATAAAAATTTAACCTCCTTAATGGCTGTAAATAAGATCCATAACAAAATAGGTTTAGGCGGTAGTTGCCATTGGTGTACCGAGGCAATCTTTCAGAGCCTTCTAGGGGTGACGAAAGTGGAACAGGGATGGATTGCGGCACATGATGACCCATTTTTTTCTGAGGCCATCATTGTATATTATGATCCCATCAAAATTGCCCTCCCAAAACTCATTGAGATCCATTTACATACCCACAGCTGTACCTCAATTCATAGCATGCGACAAAAATACAGGTCGGCAATTTACGTGTATTCAGAAACCCAAAAACAAGAAGCAGAAAATAGCATTCAACTACTTCAAAAAGATTTTGACGGCCCTGTAATAACAAAAGTTCTCAAATTTGAATCCTTTAAATTGAATACCCCTGACTACTTAAATTATTATTTAAGCAATCCAGATAAGCCTTTCTGTAAAAATGTCATTACCCCCAAGTTGCAGATCTTACTAGAGAAGTTTTCACCTGCTTTGGATCCTAACAAAAGCCCTCGATAACCCTATGCCGAAAGACCCTGATTGCGGAGCCAGTATGCCGTATAAATTCATTTTGAACTTAACTAAATTAAATTATCTTTAGAAAATTAATACCTCAAGGAGTGTCTCTTTAGAACCAAATAACTGCCAATGCAAGACCATCAGAATCAATTATCCAAGCTTACCGAAAAATTAAACTCTTTATTACAGCGGCAAGAGGAATTTTCAAAAGAAATTGATGACCTTAAGAAAGCCATCATTGCATTGCAATCCTCAACCGTAACTGAAGAGCCTATTCCGGAACCAATTGAGGAGCAAGAAGAGAAGGTGCCCTTTGTAGAAGAAGAACCAGCCCCCCAAGAGGAGGAAATTCCTACCCCCCAACCGGTAGAATCGGTGCGGGATACGTCCAAATTCTATAGAGATCCTAAAAATAAAATTTTAGGAGGTGTTTGTTCCGGATTTGCTCAATACGTGGGTATGAATGTTCTGTTGGTGCGTTTCATTTGGGTATTGGTATCCGTTTTATTTTGTATTGGCGTCCTTATATACGTGGTGCTTTGGATTGTGATCCCAAAATTAGAATACAATAGAGGTGTCTCCGCATATACTCCTGAAAATATTCCTCCAGAACCAGCAAAAGAACCGGTGCTAAGTACGTCAACATCGCCTAAAAAGGAACCTGCTCATAATGAGCCCATCCCGACTAAAAGAGTGCCATTTAACCTGGAAAAGTACATAGGGGAAAACCTTATCAGCAAAATAGGAATTGCCATTTTAGTCATTGGAGTTGCTATAGGTGCAAAATATTCTATCGACAACAATTTAATTAGCCCGTTAGTGAGGATTCTATTAGGGTATTTGGTAGGTATATCGCTTTTTCTTATTGGGTTAAAGCTCAAAAAGAAATATGAAAATTTTAGCGCCATCCTGGTAAGTGGCGCCATGGCCATACTGTATTTTATGACTTTTGCGGCCTATGCCTTTTACGGACTGATGCCACAGTGGTTAGCATTTGTTTTAATGGTGCTATTTACAATCACCACTGTAATGGCGGCCCTAAATTACAACAAGCAAATTATTGCGCATATTGGTCTGGTAGGAGCTTATTGTATCCCATTTCTACTAAGTGAGGGCAAAGGAGAAGCTTTTGTTCTACTGAGTTATATGGCCATTATTAATGTAGGAATTCTGTTTATTGCTTTTAAAAAATACTGGAAGCCACTTTATATGGCGGCATTTTTCATTACCTGGTTCCTATTTGCTACTTGGTATTTCTCAAGTTATGAATCGGGCGAACATTTTGTAATGGCACTGTCCTTTCTGTTAGTATTTTTTGTGACGTTTTATCTCACGTTCCTTGCGTATAAGATTTTTAAAAATGAAGCTTTTGAGATGCTCGATATATTTATGGTCTTGTCTAATTCATTTATATTTTATGGGCTGGGGTATAGTATTTTAGACGGTCATCCAGATTGGGCTTCCTACTTAGGAGTATTCACCCTCTTTAATGCACTGCTGCATTTATTGGTGAGCTTTGTAATTTATCGTCAAAAGCTTGCAGACAAAAACATATTCTACCTTATTTCGGGTCTTGTACTGGTCTTTATTACGATTACCATTCCGGTTCAATTAGATGGAAATTGGGTGACCCTATTATGGGCCGGTGAAGCTGCTCTATTATTCTGGATTGGAAGAACAAAGGAGATGCCTGTCTATGAAAAGCTATCATACCCCTTACTATTGTTGTCCTTTTTTAGTATTACCCAGGATTGGAATAGTGCTTATGAGGGGATTAACTTTATTGAAGGATCTGAAAGTTTTATCCCATTCTTTAATAGTACTTTCTTAACCTCACTGCTATGTGCTGGGTTATTCGGGTACATCAACTTTTTACACTATAGCAAAAAATATGCGACGCCATGGCCAACTAAGGAAGACCTTCTACATCTTATTTCCTATGGTATTTCAGGTGTTTTTTTAGTGGTCCTTTATGGAACGTTCGCTACAGAGATTTCTAATTATTGGGATCAGATCATTATAGATGCTGCTACTTACAATGGTGATCTAAAATATTTTAAAACCATCTGGTTACTTAATTATTCTGTGCTGTTTATGACAGCCCTGTCTTTTGTGAATATTAGTAAGCTTAAAAATAGTCAGTTATCCATTGTAAGTATTGCTTTAAACGCCTTGGTACTCTTTGTTTTTTTAACTGTAGGTCTATATGCACTCAGCGAACTTCGGGAGAGCTACTTGGGCTTAAACAAATACCAATCCCATGAACCAGGCATATACAATATAAGCATACGATACATTTCCTTTTTATTTGTAGCCATACTCTTATTTGTTAGCCATAAATACATAAAACGAGCATATATTTCCGCGGCTGCTAAAATTCCGTTCGACATTATTCTTGCGATCTCCTTATGTTGGATTGCCAGCAGTGAACTTATCCACTGGTTAGATATGTCCGGGTCCTCCAATTCTTATAAACTAGGATTATCTATCCTGTGGGGCCTATTTGCAGTAGGATTGGTAAGTATAGGGATATGGAAAAAGAAAAAACACCTGCGTATCGGCGCTATCGTGTTATTTTCCTTCACTCTTATTAAGTTATTTTTCTATGATATTTCACACCTGAATACGATTTCCAAAACAGTGGTGCTAATATCATTAGGAGTGCTTCTTCTTATCGTTTCCTTTTTATATACTAAATTTAAAGACATAATTTCAGGGAAAAATTAATAGGGGTATCTCATTAGGAATTCTTATATCTGCCAATTAGTTATAAATGATTACAGCTAGTCTCTAATTTTTTATCTTTCTTTGACATCGATGAACGGAAACAGATCACATACGGCACTTTTAGAGAATTTATTTGGCCTTATCCGGCTTCATATTATAAAGCAGGAAAATGAATTGCGAATTGTTCATTTATACGATGGCAAGGATATTTCCAGAACTTTGGGTGTTGTACGATTTAGAAATTTTGATACCCCAACAATTAAAGAAACACATAACAAAATAATAACAGGCGAATTATTGGGCAAAACATTAATAGAGTCGGGTATCCCGTATAAAAAATCATACAAATCAACCATTCCTGTTTATTTGCCAGATTGGCTCAAAAAAGATTTCAAAACAACACATACCACCTCACCAGCCATTTATTCTCATATTACCTTACTTGACTTGGATTCTAATAAGGCAATTTTATACGCTGAATTATTTGAGATAATTCCGCCGGATATCATACATTTAATACCAAATACCCATTCTAATCCGGAAATAATTGATAAAGAAATGAAAACACTGCTGGGTTATGCAGATATAACCGCAGTACTTATTGATAAAAATTTATGATGAAATGTATCGTTATAGGTGCGGGGCCTGGAGGAATTGCAGCCACCAAAGAACTGCTCGAAAAAGGATTTGAAGACGTCGTATGCCTGGAGCAGGCTTCTGAAATTGGTGGAGTTTTTTCCAATACGTACGATAACCTGGTTCTAACTTCTTCTGTAACTTTTAGTATGTTTTCCGATTTTTGGGTTGGCGAAGGAAAAAGTCACCATTTCTGGACCAAGAGCGAAGCCGTTGACTATTGGACGGCGTATGCTACACATTTTAAGGTAATGGACCATATCCGTTTTGAAAGCAAAGTAGAAAAAGTACAGCAAAATAAAGATGGTACCTGGAATATTACCCTTTCCTCAAACGAACAGCTGCAATGCCAGCATCTTGTTATGGCGATAGGCAACAATAACATTCCTAAGTTTCCGGATTGGAAAAATGAGATTTCACAGGTGCCTTTTTCCCATTCCAAAGATTATAAAAATGCCGAGCCCTTCAAAGGAAAAAATGTATTGGTAGTAGGTGGGGGAGAATCTGGTTCGGATGTTGCACATGAAATTTCTCAGGTAGCAAACAAATGCTGGGTAAGCCTTCGGGAAACTACCGGATGGATAGTTCCCAGAAAGAGGGGAGGCCATGCGGCCGATGTCTCAACACACCGTGGAATCTGGGATTTGCCACGAGAATATGGGCGTAAATTAAGTCCTTTTGTGTTAAAACTGGAACGGGCCAGGCAAGATCCGGTTTTTGATGCCTTGGCCGATTTAAATGAAAAAGTGACCTCGCGTAATGGGATCTGGGGAATTTTCGGCACTAAAACCCTGGCGCTACCCAAGGCTATTGCCCATTATGGTTGCGAAGTGGTTGGCAATATTACAAGCGTGAAAGATGGTGGCAAAATAGTAGCAACTGCCGACAATAAAATTCTGGAAGATATAGATGCCATTGTTTTTAGCACCGGTTATACCAACAAGGCAGATTTTATGCCCGAAGAACTAAAAACATGTGATCCCCGACAAATGTACAAGCATATTTTCCATCCGGAATTAGGGGATAAATTGGCCTGGATTGGGTGGGCAAGACCTGGATTTGGAAGTCAATTCCCCATCATGGAAATGCAAGCCCGTTACTGTGCTATGATTTTTAATGGGGATCAAAAGTTGCCTTCAAAAGAAGATATGATACAACAAGCCCAAAAAGATGAGGGCATGTATATAGAACAATTTGAGGAAAATGCCACCCGCATTCGGAGTTTGGTGGATTACCATCGCTACATGAACGGATTGGCAAAAATCATAGGGTGTAATCCACCATTAGTTGCTTATTTTTTCAAGAATCCAAAAATGTGGCTTCATTTGATGTATGGTCCAACTCAGGCAACACAGTTCCGTCTTAGAGGACCGGGAAAAAAAGTGAAACTGGCACACCAGATTATCACTCAGCTTCCAATAAGCACTTATAATCATATTGTAAAAGCAGGATTGCGAGGCCGCATGTATTATGGCCTAAAATCGTTACTCCCATCTTTTTCAAAACGCGCTGCATAACGTAAGGCTTACTTTACGTTAACACTATTCTTTAAAAGGGCAGGTATCAGCTAACTATCATGATCAAAATAATACATTTATGAGAACATGCCAACTTGTACCACAAACTATAAAAGGTATCTGCAGGGATGTACCATTCCGGTTAGCGCTACTATTGTTTTTAGGCTTAATTTCCTGTAGTGGAAGCCAAAAAAAACCACTAAATAATGATCGTCCCAATATATTGGTTCTGGTCGCAGACGATTTGGGCTATTCAGATCTCGGGAGTTTCGGGGGGGAAATTAGCACCCCTAACATAGACAGTCTTGCCCATAATGGAATACGCTTTACCCGTTTTCATACAGCTCCCATGTGTGCTCCAAGCAGAGCTATGCTCCTAACCGGGAACGATCACCATATAGCCGGAGTAGGAAGGCAGGCGGTGCAGGCGAATGTTTTTGGTTACGAAGGCCACATTACCAAACGAGTCGCCACTATTCCGGCCCTTCTCAGAAATGATGGCTACCATACCTACATGGCTGGCAAATGGCACCTTGGCGTTAACCCTTCATATAATCCCCACCAATTGGGCTTTGAGAATTCTTTTGTGCTTTTAGAGGGGGTGGGAAATCATTTCAACGCACAAGGAATTTTTGGGGATAATTCACAATCTCATTATACCGAAGATGGAAACAGTGCTCAATGGCCAGATGGTGAATTTTCCACCGATGTCTATACAAATAAATTACTCAATTTTATAACTAAAAACAAAGAAGACCAGCAGCCGTTTTTTGCCTATGCTGCTTACACTGCGCCACACTGGCCCCTACAGGTTGCCGAGAAACATTCCAAAAAATATGAAGGGCGCTATGACAACGGATATGAGCAGCTGAGGGAACAACGGTTTCAGCAACTCAAAAAAATAGGGTTTATACCAGAGCAATCCGTATTGCCGCCACTGCACCCCTCCATAAAACCATGGGAAACTCTTACTGACGAAGAAAAGAAAAAAGAATCCCGGAAAATGGAACTTTATGCCGGCATGATAGACAACTTAGACGCAAATATTGGTCGTATTATTAGTCATTTGAAAGAAATTGGAGTCTATGAAAACACGCTTATATTCTTTATCTCAGATAATGGAGCGGCTGGTGAAGATTATTACAGCGATGCTGAAATACGGCCCTATATCAACAATTATTTCAATGACGATTACGAGGATATGGGCAAGCCGGAATCTTTCATTTCCTATGGCCCACAATGGGCAGAGGCAGGGTCGGCTGCCTTTCGGTATTATAAGGAATATACTACCAATGGGGGCATTATAGCCCCAATGATTGTTTCTGGGCCCTTGGTTAAAAAAACGGGTGTCGAAAATGATGCATTTGTATCATTAATGGATATTGCCCCCACTATTTATGACCTGAGTGGCACTACATACCCCAAAGAATGGAAAGAAAATTATGTGTATCCATTACGGGGGGCCTCCTTGTTACCAATGATATCTGGCTCAACCAATACCATTCATCCAGATGATCATGTTTTTGCGTTGGAACATGCCGGCTATACGATGCTTCGCAAGGGGAATTGGAAAATTACCAATAGTATGCGGCCTTTTAGTGAGGCTAACTTTGAACTCTACGATCTTTCCAATGACCTCGGGGAACGTCATGATTTGAAAAATATAAACCCTGAAAAATACCGGGAGCTCCTTATAGAGTGGAATACTTTTTCTAATGAGATGCGACTACAGCTTCCCAAATAAATAAAGATCATAAAGTATAACTGTATAGAAAATTGGATCGCTCGTGCGATACTGAACTTTTTTATTTAGTATCTTAACAGAATAGTTTTTGTTCTTTATGCATCGCACCATCCTCTTTTTCATTGTTTTACTGGTTAGCATTTCTTTAAACGCTCAAAAAACAAAGGCTGTGAAACATGTCTTTTATTTACACGGGATGATCATTGAAGTTCAGGGAGTGAATGCGGTTAGCGATGTTTTCGGGCCCTATAAATACGAGGACATCATAGATTCTTTGAAATCTACCGGGTATCAGGTTCATAGTGAAGTGCGCACCACAAAGACCGATTTTAATGTTTTTTGTCAAAAAATATCCCAACAGATCAACCAGCTAATTAACGATGGGGTCGCACCCAGCGATATTTCGGTCATTGGAGCATCTAAAGGCGCCATGATGGCTATGCAAATATCGAGTAGTACAACACATCCTGTTAATTACATCCTTTTAGGGGCCAATAGCGACCGTACAGAGAAAAATTTTGATTGGAAATTACATGGGCGCATACTGGGGATATATGAACAATCGGATACCGTTGCAGGCAAAGACTATTCTTATTGGATAGATCGTTCTTCCGAAGCCAAAGAATTTCAACAATTAAAAATTAATACCGGCCTGGGGCACGGCTTTTTATACCGGCCCATCAGCGCATGGCTTGGGCCTGCCAAAGACTGGATAGCTCTCAAAAAGTAATTTAGTAACCAATTGATTATCAATACATTATATTAATCAACCTTAAAACCAAACCATGAAAAAATTATTTTATTACGTTGCCTCAGTACTAATACTGGGACTGGCACTTAATTGTTCTGATGAAAAATCCGAAGGGGAAAAGCCAGACAGAAACATGTTCGGTCATAACATCCCGCGTGGACTTACCATTACCACAGAAGGGCTTACCCCGGGTTATGTGATGTTTTCAATGCCTAATTCCGGGTCTACTTTTCTTATCAATCGCCAAGGAGAGGTAGTCCACGAATGGAAAGGAACCTATGGGGCATTTAACCCCTATATTATGGACGACGGATCTATTGTGGTAGGAGAAAATGATGTTGACTATCCTGTTTTCGGAGGAGGAGGACCTTATGGGCGTATCCAGAAAATAAGCTGGGATGGGAAGATCCTTTGGGACTTTGAGCTTGCTGATGAGCAACACATATTGCACCACGATATTGCAGTAAAACCCAATGGGAATATCCTGGCCATTATCTATGAGGCAACTTCTTATGATGATGCACTGGCCATGGGAAGGGCACCACATTTAATCCCACA
>CBDUCK010000100.1:0-10276 GCA_965365635.1 uncultured Muriicola sp. | reverse complement strand
TACCACCCACTTTAAATACTTTCGTAACACCACATAATTTAGCTGTGTAAAGCACTGCATCGGGAAGGTTTCCTTCCTTATTCGGTGGAGAGCATAAGATAATTTCTTTACAGCCAGCAATTTGCGCTGGTATGGCCAGCATTAGAATTGTTGAAAACAACGGTGCGGTACCCCCGGGGATATACAATCCTACTTTTTGGATAGGACGTTTTTCTTGCCAGCATTGTACTCCTGGCGTAGTCTCTAATGAAACTACCTGCGTTCGTTGTGCTTCATGAAATCTTTTAATATTATCGTAAGCCTTCTGAATGGCTACCTGAAGTTTTTTAGACAGGTTCTTTTCCGCTTTACTAAATTCCTGTTGCTCTACCTTCATTACTTCCAATTCAACTGCGTCGAATTGGGTTGTATATTTTTTTATCGCCGCATCTCCGTGTTTCCTTACATCTGTAAAGACATTTTCTACCGTGCCTTCGATTGCTTCCACGGATTGTGTAGGTCTAAGAAGTAGTTCTTTCCAATCACTACGCTTCGGGTTATATATCTTTTTCATAGCACTAGATTATAGAACCATTTTTTCTATTGGGCAGACTAAAATTCCTTCTGCACCCGCTTCTCTTAAATCATCTATAACTTCCCAAAATTTGTTCTTCTTAATCACCGAATGAACAGAACTCCAGCCTTCCTCTGCCAAAGGAAGCACCGTAGGACTTCTCATTCCCGGCAATAGTTTTAAAATATTGCCCAATTTGTCGTTGGGAACATTCATCAGGACATATTTTGACTGTCTGGCCACTAGTACCGATTTAATTCGAAACTGCAGCTTATTTAAAATCTCTTCCTCTTCTTTACCTATACTCGGTGAAACCGCAAGTACAGCTTCACTGGTTAAGATTTCTTCAACTTCTTTTAAGTTATTTTTAAACAGCGTACTTCCACTAGATACAATATCGCAAATGGCGTCTGCCAATCCTATATTTGGGGCTATTTCCACTGAACCATTAATGATGTGTAATTCTGCTTTTATTCCCTTACTCTCTAAATACTTCTCAACTGTGTTAGGATATGATGTTGCGATCCGCTTGTCCTGAAAATAGCTTACGGAACCATATTCCACCGATTTTGGGACAGCCAAAGATACCCTGCACTTCGAAAATCCTAGTTTTTCTACCACCTTAATATCGGCTCCCTTTTCTATGAGTACGTTATTGCCAATAATGGCTATATCCACTACCCCATCTTTTAAATATTGTGGGATATCCCCATTTCTCAGATAAAACACCTCCATAGGGAAATTTCTTGCGGAGGCCTTTAGTTGATCTTTACCGTTATCTATAGAAATACCACAGTCTTTAAGCATCTTCAGAGAATCTTCATTAAGACGACCAGATTTCTGTATTGCAATTTTAATTTTCATGTTCTAATATTCTAAAAGCAATTATTTATACAAAAACAAAACCCGTTTGATTTCTCAAACGGGTCCGAATATATTTGAATACAACAATACATTCCTAGCTCGCCTGAGTGCAAGGTAAAGAATGATGATGTGTATTGTTATTCCTCATTATGGGACAAATGTAAAATATATTTTGATTCTACAAAAATTTGAACTTACTAATTATTTCCTAAAATCAATGGTAATCCAGAATCACCTGAACCAACAACAACCACTTTAGCATTCGGTGATTTTGCAAGCTCTAATGTAGCATCAATCCCTTTGTCCTGAAGAATCTTATCCGTTAAGGAGGCGCTTAGGATACGGTTGGCATCTGCCTTCCCTTGTGCTTCAATGGTTACTTTTTCCGCTTCTTTTTTTGCGGTTACCAAACGAAACTCATATTCCAACGACTCTTGTTCTTGCTTTAATTTTCGTTCAATTGCCTCTTTTATTGTAGCGGGTAAGGTAACATCCCGTATTAATATTTGATTTAGTTGAATATATTGCTGGTCAACAATCTTGTGAGTTTCTTCATAAATCTCTACCTGAATCGCATCCCTTTTACTTGAGTACAATTGTTCAGGTGTATATCTACCAACTACACTTCTTGCTGCAGATCTAATGGTAGGCAACAAAACTCGTTGAACATAGGCCTCACCTTTTTCTTGATGAAGTTTACCAAGGAATTCACGTTTAGGTTCAAACCAAGCGGAAGCATCCAATTTAATTTCCAGTCCGTTTGAAGATAGTACTTGCATTTTTTCAAATACTTCTTGTTGTCTAACCTCATAAACATAAACTTTGTTCCATGGTGCTACAATATGAAACCCTTCCCCTAAAGGCGGTTCATCGGTAACTACACCGCCACTAAAAGTACGGTAGAGCACACCAGCTTCCCCAGATCCTATGGTGATAGCCGATTTAGAAATTAGGATTACCAATACGATAACCACAAAGATGACAGGTAATGCAATTTTTGGAAGTTTGTCCATTTGTTCTTTTTTTTAAATTAATCCGTTATATTTTCTGATTAACCATTCTGCTGTTAATGCAGTAATGATGATTGCAAGTACTACTTTAAAATCGATCAAAGATACGACATTTTGTACGCTTTTCTGCGTAGGAATGTATTGCGTATTATTCATTAAATCCTCCACCAATAATTGACTGTTTTGCGGGTACATTAATTTCCCGGAAGTAGTTTCAGCAAGCCTATTGAGCTTTTCGGAATCGCTCCTAAGAATTTGTTGTTCCAAACTAAAATCGCTTATTGTAAAACCACCAGATTTGGAAATAGATTCATTAGAAACCGAAACGGTAAAAGTATAGGCCCCTGAAGGTAAATCACTTATATCTGCTTCATAAAGATTATTGCCTAGTACCATTGGCAGGTTTTTGGAGGTGCCGTTATCTATATTTCTGATGATTACATTTAATTCTGCTTTACTGTCGAATGCGTAAGTGGCATCAAAATAAGTAGCAAATATGCGCTGAGCACTGGCGCCCTCATTAGATAATTCATGGTCAACAACAAGACGTTCCCTTTTTTCACTAGAAGCCAGATATAAAAATAGTTTCCCGAAAAGGTCATCGAAACTTTCGAAATTCTGATCGTTTCGAAAATTTTGCATCCTCCACCTCCATAAATTTTCACCAAAAAGAAATGCTTGTCTTTGCGTATCGTCATACATAATAGCTAACAGGGGCTCATTAATATCTACTCCTTTAATGCGTTGTTCCAAAATATTCTCAGAAGTTTTTGTGACCAGCAATTCTCCCAAAGTACCTTCGAGGGGAGGAAAATCTTCTACTGAAAATGCAGTAACATCAAATAATCCAAAACCCTCATTTAAGACAGGATATATTTCTTCTGTTTGATCGTAGTTACTGCGTTCTAAACTATTTTGAACGGTATTTAAGAATCGCCAATCTGTTTTAGGTCCCGTAATGGTAAATGTATTTCGCTCATACCTATTAATAAATTTGTAAACAGGGGCAAATTCTTGTGTGGGCTGATACAGAATAAAAAGATCGATATCCGCTAACTCGTTCTCGGGCACATTTGGTTTTAAAATTTTGGCCGACCGTTGTTCATTGCTCTCAATTGTTTTAATTAATGCCCCAATATCCGGGTGCATTACATTAGTAACTATACCTACATTGGTTTTTTCATCGATTACCTCTATACTTTCTGTCTTGCTGTTATTCTGTTGATTACGCTCTCCTTCCAATAGTTCCAAACTAAATTTTAATGGTTTAAACCCAACCGAAGTTGCTTCAATCTGTGCAGTAATTTTTTTCGAATCTGTAGTTGCGTCCAAAGAAAATGTCTTGCTATAAACACGTTTTCCATCTAATTGTATAGAAAGGGAAGATGTAATAGCATCCTTCCCCTCATAGGAAATAAACACTTCAACCGGAAAAGTATTATTGAGGAACGCATATTTATTGAGGTTAATCCTATTGATCTTTAGGTCTTTATACCTGGTAGTATCCCCAACAACAATAGGGTAAATAGGGAATGCCAAGGTTGAAGTTAAAAACTCGTAATCCTCTCCAATGGTTTGATTCCCATCGGTAACAACTATGGCCGTGGTGTTACTATTTCTATAGAGCGCACTTAACGTGGTTAAGGCTTTAGCAATATTTGTGGTGCTTTTTGAAAAAGTAAGTGTGTCATTGGTACTTAATTCATTTCCAAAACTAAAACTACTTAGATTAAATCGCCTGCCAAGATTTTCATTCTTAGTGAATTGCTCCTGCAACGCTAACATAGTTACATCTGCATTTGAGTTTTTTATAGAGCTCGAATTATCCCATAAGAATACCAGATTATGCTTTTCTTCTGTATAAGCTGTTTTTGTTATTTTAGGATTAATAAGCAATATGCAAACCCCCAGGAAGGCAAGAAATCGCAAGAATGACAAAGGCAATTGTAGTCGGGAATTTCTATTGGTCTTAAAATAATACTGATAGAAGGACAAAGCAGACGATAGTAATACCGCTAACACAAGTAAGAATATGGTGTTTGTCTGCATGTATCTAAAATCTCATGAAGGACTACTTTTTAATCCTACACATAATAACAATTAAGAACTACTGGTTATGGAGTCTCTAACACATGGGAGTGAACTCCATTTTGAAGATGGTCTTACGGTAAATCTAGTAGCTTTTACGTTAACATTCCGCCATCTACATGTAAAACCTGGCCCGTAACATAGGATGACAAGTCGGACGCCAGAAATAAACACGCGTTCGCTACATCTTCCGGGGACCCTCCTCGTTTTAGAGGAATGGCATCGCGCCAGCTCTGCACGGTTTTTTCATCTAATTTTCCAGTCATTTCAGTTTCTATGAATCCAGGAGCTATCGCGTTACACCTAATATTTCTCGATCCTAATTCCAGAGCTACGGATTTAGTGAAACCAATGATCCCGGCTTTTGAAGCCGCATAATTTGTTTGACCTGCATTTCCTTTTACCCCTACAACACTACTCATATTTATAATAGACCCATTGCGTTGCTTCAAAAAGGTACGTTGTACGGCCTTGGTCATGTTGAATACCGATTTTAAATTTATTTCGATGACCGAATCAAAATCTTCTTCATTCATTCTCATCAAAAGATTATCCTTTGTAATCCCGGCATTATTAATCAGCACATCTATTCCTCCGAAATCTTCCAAAACGTCTGCAATCAACTTTTCGGAATCCTGAAAACTTGCTGCATTGCTTTTATAGGCTTTGGCCTTCACTCCCATAGCAGAAAGTTCCTTTTCCAGTTCTAATGCCGGCGCCTCGCTAGAACTAAAAGTGAAAGCTACGTTTGCCCCGTGGTTCGCAAATACTCTGGCAATACCAGTACCAATACCCCTGCTGGCTCCTGTAATTATGACATTTTTACCTTCTAAAAGTTTCATATGAATGGTGTATTAAATAAGTTTCTATTCAAATATAAGTGTTGTTCCAGATAAGGCGAAAAAAAATCCCGAAGTCATCGGGATTAATTATTATATCTCTAATCCCGTTATTTAACGAGCTCTTTAACTTTTAGTCCAATTTCTGCAGGAGAATCCACCACATGAATACCGCACTTCCGCATAATTTCCTTTTTAGCCTGGGCAGTATCATCGCTGCCTCCAACAATTGCTCCGGCGTGTCCCATGGTTCTACCTGCTGGTGCCGTTTCCCCGGCTATAAATCCAACAATTGGTTTTTTACTGCCACTGTTCTTATACCAATTAGCGGCATCTGCTTCTAATTGTCCGCCTATTTCACCAATCATAACCACACATTCTGTTTCTGGATCATTTATTAGTAGTTCTACGGCTTCTTTTGTTGTAGTTCCAATAATTGGGTCACCACCAATACCTATCGCTGTAGTAATGCCCAGTCCTTGACGTACCACCTGATCTGCTGCTTCATAGGTTAATGTGCCCGACTTTGAAACAATTCCTATCTTACCTGTCTTAAAGACGAAACCAGGCATAATACCAACTTTGGCTTCACCCGGTGTAATTACTCCAGGACAATTAGGCCCAACGAGCGTACAGTCTTTATCCTTTATATAATCATAGGCTTTCACCATATCCTCTATTGGGATTCCTTCTGTAATAGTTATGATTACTTTGATACCTGCACTGGCAGCCTCCATAATTGCGTCAGCAGCAAATGCTGGTGGAACAAATATGATGCTCGTATCAGCACCTGCTTTTAAAACTGCTTCTTCTACCGTATTAAAAACTGGTTTCCCAAGATGTGTTTGTCCCCCTTTACCTGGGGTTACCCCTCCAACTACATTGGTTCCGTAATCTATCATTTGTTCGGCATGAAAAGTTCCTTCACTACCGGTAAAACCCTGTACTATAATCTTGGAATTCTTATTCACTAATACACTCATTGTTCATCGATTTATTTCGCAGGACAAAAATATAGGTTTGAAAACGATTTGTAAAACAATCGCGCTTTTATTGTTCATTTATCTGCTTTATAATAGCAGGAATTCGTTTAACATTGGCCAGTTGTTTTAATTTTTCTCTTGCTTCTTCAACCGGACTTCCAAAATAGGTTTTACCTCCTGCCAAGGATTTAGATACCCCTGTTTGAGCTAGCACTACAGCTTTGGCACCAATGGTAGCGGCACTCGTAACCCCTACCTGACCCCAGAGAGTTACTTCATCCTCTATCACCACGCAGCCGGCAATACCGGTTTGAGAAGCAATAAGGCATTTTTTACCTATCACCGTATCATGACCTACTTGCACCTGGTTGTCTAATTTGCTCCCTTGTTTAATCGTAGTGTCTCCGGTAACCCCTTTATCTATAGTGCAAAGTGACCCAATTTCTACATTATCTTCTATGACCACCCTACCTCCCGACAATAACTTATCAAATCCTTCAGGCCTGTTTTTGTAGTAGAACGCGTCCGAACCTAAAATGGTCCCTGCATGTATTTGAACATTATTACCAATGATACAATTATCATAAATTGTCACATTAGGGTGAATTAAACAATTCGCACCTATGGTTACATTATTACCTATAAATACTTGGGGTTGGATAATGGTATTCTCCCCAATTTTTGCAGATGGCGAAATTGTAGCAGCAGCTGCTCTATATGGACTAAAATGATTTGTTAACTTATTAAAATCTTTAAAAGGATCTTCAGACAATAAAAGTGCTTTCCCGTCTGGGCAAGGCACCTTTTTATTGATAAGAACTATTGTAGCTTTAGATTGTAACGCCTTATCATAATATTTAGGATGATCTACAAAAACAATATCTCCCGGAGTTACTACATGAATTTCGTTCATCCCCAGAACTGGGAAATCATCCGCTCCCACGTACTCTAGTTGAAGTAACGTAGCAATAGACTTAAGTGTTTGTGGTGTAGCGAATTTCATGAGTTAAGAATTATTCTTTAGCCCTCTCCATGTAACTTCCCTTTTCAGTATCAATTTTTATTTTGTCTCCTTCATTGATGAAAAGTGGCACATTTATTTTTGCACCTGTTTCTACTGTAGCCGGTTTAGTGGCATTGGTCGCCGTATTGCCCTTAACTCCAGGTTCGGTATGAGTTACTTCCAAGATGACACTTGCGGGCATATCCACAGATAATGGCATGCTATCTTCCGTATTAAACAATATGGTAACCACTTCTCCTTCTTTTAACAGATCTGCGGCATCCAAGCTATTTTCTTGAAGCGTTATTTGATTGTAATCATCGGTATTCATAAAATGATATGTTTCACCATCGGCATACAAGAACTGGTATGTTCTGGTTTCTACACGAACATCTTCAATTTTATGACCAGAAGAAAAGGTATTATCTAATACCTTCCCAGTAGTTACACTTTTGAGTTTTGTTCTTACGAAAGCCGGACCCTTGCCTGGTTTAACGTGTAAGAATTCTATAATCTTATAAATATCATTGTTGTACTTAATGCATAAACCTTTACGAATATCTGATGTATTTGCCATATATATTAATTGGTGCTAAAATATCCTTTCATTATTCCACGTTGCGAATCCCTTATAAACTGAAGAATTCCATCTCGTTCCGGAGTGGCTTCCATTTCCGCTTCAATGATTTGTACTGCCTGGGAATTATTATAATTTTTTTGATAGAGAATGCGATAAATATTCTGAATTTCTCTGATTTTATCCGATGTAAAGCCCCTTCTACGCAAACCTACAGAATTAATTCCGACATAAGACATAGGTTCTCTTGCCCCTTTTACATAAGGAGGTACATCTTTTCTTACCAGGGATCCCCCGGTAACAAAAGCATGGTTCCCAATAGACACAAATTGATGAACGGCAACGAGTCCGGCTAAAACCACATTATCTCCGATGGTAACATGTCCTGCCAGGGTAGAATTGTTAGAGAAAATACAGTTATTCCCAATAAAACAGTCATGAGCTACATGGCAATACGCCATAATTAAACAATTTTTACCTATCACCGTTTTCATTCGGTCTGAGGTTCCTTTATTAATGGTAGCGCATTCACGTATGGTGGTGTTATTGCCTATTACTACCGTTGTTTCTTCTCCGTCGTACTTAAGATCCTGAGGGGGAGCCGAAATAACACATCCCGGGAATATGTTGCAATTTTTACCAATACGAGCTCCTTCCATGATCGTAACATTAGAGCCTATCCATGTGCCTTCTCCTATGGTAACGTTGTTATGAATGGTAGTAAAAGGTTCTACTACAACATTCTTTGCAATTTTAGCGCCTGGATGTATATATGCCAGTGGTTGATTCATGCTATTTCTTTTTTGCTATTTGAGCCATCATTTCAGCTTCACAAACAAGTTTGTTATTGGCATATGCATATGCCTGCATATGACAAATTCCCCTTCTTATTGGGGTTATTAAACTACAATGGAATATAAGTGTATCTCCTGGCAGCACTTTTTGCTTAAACTTCACATTATCTATCTTCATAAAAAAAGTGAGATAATTCTCAGGATCTGGAACCGTGCTCAACACTAAGATACCTCCTGTCTGTGCCATTGCCTCTACATGTAAAACCCCGGGCATTACTGGTGCAACAGGAAAGTGACCCATAAAAAAAGGCTCATTCATTGTTACATTCTTCATTCCCACTACGTGCTGATCTGATAGTTCCAAGATACGGTCGATCAATAAAAAAGGTGGTCGGTGAGGCAACATGGCCATAATCTGATGAATATCCATCAAAGGCGGAATGCTTAAATCGTACTTAGGAACATTGTTCCGCTTTTCTAACTTAATTATTTTAGAAAGTTTTTTGGCGAACATGGTATTCACATAATGCCCAGGTTTATTAGCTATAACCTTACCCCTGATTCGTGAACCTGCAAGGGCCAGATCTCCAATTACATCTAATAATTTATGACGTGCTGCCTCGTTGGGTTGATGCAGTGTAAGGTTGTCTAATATGCCATTAGGTTTCACAGAAAGCTTCTTTTTGTTAAATGCTTTCTCTAATTTTTTCATGGTAGAAGCAGAGATCTCTTTATCCACATAAACAATGGCATTATTAAGATCTCCTCCTTTGATAAGTCCGTTTTCGAGCAGCATTTCCAGTTCATGCAAAAAGCTGAACGTTCTGGCATCTGCTATTTCTTTTTTGAAATCTGAAATATGTTCTAACGTAGCATTTTGGGTCCCTAACACTTTGGTTCCAAAATCTACCATAGTGGTTACCTGATATTCATCAGAGGGTATCACCGTAATATCGCTACCCGTTGCCTCATCTCTGTAGGAGATTACTTCTTTTACAATATATTCTTCTCTATCGGCTTCTTGTTCTACGATACCGGCCTTCTCTAGAGCTTCTACAAAAAATTTGGAGGAACCATCCATTATTGGTGGCTCGGGGGCATCGAGTTCTATAGTCACATTATCTATTTCCAGCCCCACCAGGGCAGCCAACACGTGCTCCGACGTTTGTATTTTAACCCCTCGCTTTTCCAGATTGGTGCCTCTTTGTGTATTTACTACATAATTGGCATCGGCTTCAATAATAGGTTCTCCTTCCAGATCTACTCTCTTGAAAGCATATCCACTATTAATACCTGCAGGAACAAATTTCATGTTTACATCTTGTCCTGTATGCAAACCTACTCCTGTAAGTTGAATTTCTTTTGCTATGGTCCGTTGCTTTGCCATATAATTATCCTCCTTTATTTTTTTCTAAATCATAAAATGTAACAGTAAAAGCAATCCACTTTCCATCTGGAGAAAATACAGCCGCTCCTTCGCTTGCATCCTTTTGATTTGATATTTCTATACGCTCATTGGTTTTTAAATTGAGCGCTTCGATGTCATAAATTGGATCACCTTTCGT
>CBDUCK010000099.1:0-10412 GCA_965365635.1 uncultured Muriicola sp. | reverse complement strand
TTACAATTATCGTAAATGGCGTAGAGTGCTTGTAAGGTTGTTCGTATATCGTTAAAGTCTATTTCCTGTGCATGCAAACTGCGCCCGGAAGTCTGAATATGATATTTTAGCATTTGGGCTCTTGGATCTGCTCCATATTTTTCCTTCATTGCTTTAGCCCATATTCTTCTGGCCACTCTGCCGATTACCGCGTATTCAGGATCAATTCCGTTGGAAAAGAAGAACGACAAATTAGGTCCAAATTTATTGATATCCATACCCCTGCTTAAATAGTACTCTACGTACGTAAAACCATTAGATAAGGTGAAAGCCAATTGTGTTATGGGGTTCGCCCCTGCTTCTGCTATATGATAGCCAGATATAGACACCGAGTAAAAATTCCGGACCTTGTTCTCTATAAAATATTCCTGAACATCTCCCATTAAACGCAGTGCAAACTCTGTAGAAAATATACAGGTGTTCTGTGCCTGATCTTCCTTTAAAATATCTGCTTGTACGGTACCCCTCACCTCCTGCAGTGTTTTATGTTTTATAGCTTCATATTCTTCTACAGGTAACACCTGATCCCCCGTTACTCCCAATAGCATAAGTCCAAGCCCGTTGTTCCCTTTTGGAAGAGCACCCTCATAAGCAGGTTGCTTAAGGCCGGTTTTTTTGAAGATCTTTTGGATGGTAGTGGCGACCTGTTTTTCGAGACCCTTTTCTATAATATATTTCTCACAATTCTGATCAATAGCGGCATTCATAAAGAAAGCCAGCAACATAGGCGCCGGGCCATTAATGGTCATACTTACAGACGTCATCGGGTTTGTAAGATCGAACCCTGAATATAATTTCTTAGCATCGTCCAAGCAACATATAGAAACCCCTGCATTACCTATTTTACCATAAATATCTGGTCGTTCTCCCGGGTCATGACCATATAGGGTAACAGAATCAAAAGCAGTAGATAAGCGCTTTGCCGGGGTCTCAAAACTTACATAATGAAAACGCCTGTTGGTGCGTTCCGGTCCGCCTTCCCCTGCAAACATTCTTGTTGGGTCTTCTCCGGTTCTTTTAAAAGGATATAACCCCGCCGTGTATGGAAATTCTCCAGGTACATTTTCCTGCAGATTCCAGCGAAGAAGATCTCCCCATGCTTTGTATTTTGGCAACGCCACTTTTGGAATAGAAAGATGAGATAGCGACTCGGAATGCGTCTTTATTTCAATTTTCTTGTCGCGCACCTTAAAGGTATAAACCGGATCTTTATATCGCTGCACTTTCCCCTGCCAGGAAATGATGGTCTGCCATAAATGTGGATCCAGATTTAATTTGATTCTATTGAATTCTTCGATCAATAATTTTACAAAGTCTACACGATCTTCTTTTACCGAACCTACAATAAATTCCTCCTGCAACCCCTGTTCCGTAACATATTGTGCAACAGTACCTAATGCACTATTGTTATTAACTTCTGTAGCTACAGCAGTGATTGTTTGCACTATTCCGTACAGTGTTTGTGCTACATCGCTTTGACTTTGCACCCTTGCGTCATAGGCCCTGTTACTTTCGGCAATTTCAGACAAGTATCTCGTCCTGGCTGGTGGAATTACAAATCGTTTGTCTGGTTCTTCATTCACCGCCTTAAAGGTAGATAACAACTGGGCATTCGCCTTAGCTACCAGCTGGGTCATCACGGCCGTATACAACTTGTTCATTCCGGGATCATTAAACTGAGAGGCCATGGTCCCAAAAATGGGGAGTGCCTCCTGATCTGCATCCCAGAGATTATTGTTGCGTACATATTGTTTTCTCACATCCCGCAATGCATCTAATGCCCCGCGTTTATCGAACTTATTAATTGCCACCAGGTCGGCAAAATCGAGCATGTCTATTTTTTCCAGTTGCGTAGCGGCTCCAAATTCCGGGGTCATTACATAGAGCGAAACATCACTATGCTCAATAATTTCTGTATCGGATTGACCGATACCCGACGTTTCCAAAATAAGCAGATCGTATTCTGCATATTTTAAAATATCTAATGTTTCATTTACGTGCTTGGAGAGTGCCAGATTAGACTGCCTTGTTGCCAAAGAACGCATGTACACACGATCGTTATTAATAGCATTCATTCGGATCCGATCGCCTAATAGCGCCCCTCCTGTTTTTCGCTTGGAAGGATCTACGGATACTAAACCAATGGTTTTATCCGGAAAATCATATAAAAACCGACGAACCAATTCATCTACCAAACTCGACTTCCCAGCCCCTCCGGTTCCCGTAATTCCCAGAACGGGTACTTTTTTAGTGGAAGGTTGTAACGTATTAAAATGAGTTTCAAAAGTTTTATGATCGTTCTCCGCCAAACTTATCATGCGAGCAATCGTTGTAACATCCTTGTCTTTAATAGATTGTTCTAAGTTCTTGCCTTTGGGTAATTGCAACTCAGGAACTTTGCAATCCGATTGCCTTACCAAATCGTTGATCATTCCCTGCAGCCCCATAGTTCTGCCATCATCAGGAGCATAAATACGCGTAATGCCATAAGACATTAGGGCTTCTATCTCCTTCGGTAAAATTACGCCACCTCCGCCTCCGAATATTTTAATGTGCCCTGCGCCATTTTCCTGAAGCAAATCATACATATATCTAAAATATTCATTGTGTCCGCCCTGATAGGAAGTAATGGCAATGGCATTGGCATCTTCCTGAATTGCACAATTCACCACTTCGGCTACACTCCGATCATGCCCTAAATGAATGACTTCTACTCCTGTAGACTGAATAATTCTGCGCATGATATTAATTGCAGCATCGTGGCCGTCAAAAAGTGAAGCAGCTGTAACAATGCGGATCTTGTTCTTGGGTAGGTAGGGTTTTTTTTGCTCCATTATTAAAAAACAGTCTATTTATAGGGTGCAATTTACGATAAATGCAAAAAATATTGATTTATAATTGGAATTTTATAATATTTCGGGTGGGCACTCTTGCAGCTGTACTAATATGCTAATTTTACACATGTAAATCTGGTCATTTGAAAACAACCATCCTTATAAATTGCCCCGATCAATCGGGAATCATCAGCGCGGTTACAGGTTTTATTCATGGAAAAGGCGGCAACATTATTTACTTAGATCAGCATGTGGATAAGGAAGAAGGCGTCTTCTTTATGCGCTTGGAAAGCGAATTTTCCGAATCCGCCATGTCTTCCAAAAGTTTAAAAAGTGAATTTAATACACAACTCGCCGAGCCTTATGACATGCATTGGAGCCTGTATCTGGGGAAAGAGAAACCTAAAATGGCCCTATTTGTATCAAAATACAACCATTGCCTGTACGATCTGCTTAGCAGATTTCATTCGGGGGAAATACACGTAGAAATACCTTTTATTCTAAGCAACCATAATGATTTGAATTATATAGGGGAGCAATTTAATATCCCCTTTTATCATATTCCTGTAACTAAAGAATCGAAAGCTGGTGCTGAAGAGCAACAATTACAATTGTTGAAAGAGCATCAAATAGACTTCATTGTTTTGGCCAGATACATGCAAATCGTCACCTCAAAGTTGATAGAAGAATACCCCAATAAGATCATTAATATTCATCATTCTTTTCTTCCTGCCTTTGCCGGGGCAAAGCCCTACCATGCAGCGTTTGAAAGAGGTGTTAAGATCATTGGAGCTACGAGCCATTACGTTACTGAAGAATTAGATGCCGGGCCCATCATTGAACAAGATACCTGCAGGGTATCGCATTCGCACAAGGTGCACGACTTTGTTGAAAAAGGGCGCGATCTGGAAAAAATTGTACTCTCCAGAGCTGTACAGTTGCATGTTCAAAGAAAGACGATGGTATACAATAATAAGACAGTAATTTTCTCATAACCTTGTCCCCAATCAACAAAGATTTATTTCCGGTGTCGCCAAAGTGGTGTTCCTACGTTTATTTTTATTAAATTACCCCTTGCATAAAAGCAAGATTGCACTTATCATTGATTGTATTACCAGAATTGGAAGTTTATGACGAAAATTGCCGTTTTAGGTCCCATCCCAAGAGATACGATTTACACACATCATAACGAAAAAATTAAGAAATACGGATGTGTAACGCATCCGGTCATTGCATTGGCCAAACTATTGGGCTCCAACGGGCAAGTCTATCCTGTATCGAATGTCCACAAGATAGATTATGACAATATACTTGAGGTTTTTAGGCCATATGAGAACATAAATACCTCATATATTTCCTGTGAGGACGATCGCGGCACCGTCATTGAACTTAAATTCATAGACCAAAACAATCGATTAGAGAGGCAGACAGCATGCATGAAACCCATAGTACCAGCTGATATTAAACCTTTGGACGATATGGATGCCTATGTTTTTGTCCCGATTACAGATTTCGAAATTTCCTTAAAGACTTTAAAATATATTAAAAAGAATAAAAAAGGGCTTATTGTTTTTGATGCACATGGCCCTACAACTTCCATGGGTATTACCGGGGATAGATATCGGAAATTCTGGGTAGACATAGACCAATGGTTGCCCTATATAGATATCCTTAAAATGAACCTGGAAGAATCTCAGGCATGTTGGCTTAAAAAAGAATATTCCGCGGACGAGATGACCAGTTATGATGAGGACAGAACGGATCATTTGGATGAAATGGCCGTCCACGTCCTGGATAAAGGCGTAAAATACTTCTATGTAACCTTAGATGCCAAAGGATGTGTTTTTTATCACATGGAAGGGAACGAGATTAAGAAACAGTTTGTTAAATCTGTGTACGTAGATCATGTGGTAGATACCACGGGATGTGGAGATTCTTTTGCCGGTGGACTGGCGTACGGTTTTGCAATTCACCAGGATCCCATTAAAGCCGCACAGTTTGCCAATGCACTGGGTGCTCTTCGCACACAAGGCAAGACTTTTGACGTTTTTAAATCCAAAGAAGATACAGAAGCTTTAATTGCTGAATACTACGGGTCATAACATCCTTCTTACAATCATAAACTGTAGCGCTCTATTAACAATCTAACTCCTTCATTTATAGGAAATGATACGGAATTAAATACGGCAGAAACGTTTGTTAAATTTAATTACAATAATTAATTTTTATTTCCGTTAGCTATTTAAGTAGACTAAATATAAATTTCTATTGCTAGTAAGATTACATTAGAAAGACATAAATAAAAAATTTATACCCGAATTATTTGAGTTAGTATTTTTGAGTTAGTTAGTTTAAAAAACCGGTGTAGTGGCCGGTTTTTTTATACCCTATTTTTTAAGAGTACACCCCTTTTAGAGTTCATTCCATTCTTGAGTATAACCCATCAAAAAGTATTTTTACCGGTGTTTCCGTTGAATCCAGGACTTCCCAGAGCTGTCTCACGGTTCCTTCCTTATTTAATGTCCATGTAATCCGGTTCTTATATTCCTTCCCGTCCGCTTGCTTAAAAGGATCTGAACTAAGAATCATTTGATTGGCTATTCTATTCCCTTTTAGTTTCAAGGGATTGCCGGAGTTGTCTATCCATAATTGTTCCCACTGTGAGGTATATGAGTTATAAAAATTTATGCTGGTACCGGTAAACTGCCCGTTGGCACCTGTCCAATTTTCCCGAAGCAAACAGCCGTCTTGCTCTTTTACAATCTTATTAGTGCCGGCAAAAGCACCATTGACGGTAGTAACCTCCCAGCTTCCTAACCAAAAATCGAATGCAGCATGATCTGTTGTACAACAAGCACAATCAGCTACTTGGGCCCTAGTGCTTTGAATAATCAATAACATCCCAAACAAAAGAAATAATGGCTTCATAATTATATATTTACAGGTATTTAAAGGTACAAAACTTCGTTTTCTCTTCTTAATAAAGAGGAGGTTAACACAGTTTTAAGTGTGACTTTGTGCAACTATTTTACTAAAATTAGACCTATCGTCTATATTTTAGTTGTAGTCACCTCCTAGCATTGTTGCCTTCTTTTGATTGCGCCGTATCTTTGAGAAAAAGAAAATTTTATGGAAAATCAATACTGCAAAGTTGGTTCTACCAAAACAATGGAAAGCGGCTCCATAGGCACTTCCGTATTAGAAAGTTATTACGAAACCTTTAGTACAATGGCCGCCGACACCAAATATACCGGTACTCAATTGGGAGAGTTTTTTGAAAAGAAGGCTATAAAATTTAAGAAAACACTGGAAGAATTCGTATCCTAGAACTTTCAGGACATTCGTTCTAATTCAAAGGCCATGGCGCGTTGCAAATCCTCAGCTTTTAAAGCGGCCTGCTCGGCAAAGTCTTCACCAGACGAAGCGTAAATTATTCCCCGTGAAGAATTAATTAATAAGCCTACATTTCTATTAAGTCCATGGGCACATACTTCTTGCAAACTACCTCCCTGGGCACCAACGCCAGGTACCAGTAAAAAACTATCGGGAACAATAGAGCGAATCTCACTCAGATAGGTCGCCTTTGTTGCCCCTATTACATACATAAGGTTTTCAGCATTTTTGTAGGTTTTAGAAGTGGTAATCACTTCCTTAAACAATTCCTGATTTCCTACTGCTTTAGTTTGAAAGTCAAAGGCACCAGCATTGGAGGTTAATGCTAAAAGAATGGTGTGTTTATCTGTAAACTCCAAAAAAGGCTCCACAGAATCTCTCCCCATATATGGGGCCACTGTAATAGAATCAAAATCTAATTCTTTAAAAAATGCCCTGGCATATCTGGTAGACGTATTTCCGATATCGCCTCTTTTGGCATCGGCGATCGTGAATATTTCAGGATATTTCCTGTTTAAATAGCGTATTGTTTTTTGAAGCGCTTCCCAGCCCTTTGTGCCATATGCCTCATAGAATGCTGTATTAGGTTTATAGGCCACACATAAATGATGCGTGGCATCAATAATTGCCTTGTTAAATTCGAATATAGGATCGGGGTGTTCTAACAGGTGTACCGGTATTTTTTCCAGATCGGTATCTAATCCTATACACAAAAAAGAGCTCTTTTTATGAATTTGAGCAACGAGGTCTTGGGTGGTCATAGAAGTTTTAAAATATTTCGGAGGCTTCTTTTAACTTTTCGGTATTATCCACCAGTGCCAGTTCATCAATAATCTTTTGTATGTCCCCGTTAATAATGTTCTGAAGGTCATATAATGTTAAGCCAATTCTATGATCGGTGACCCTGCCCTGAGGATAATTATAGGTTCTGATCTTTGCGGAACGGTCCCCACTACTTACTTGTGAGTTTCTTTTTGCGGCATCTTGCTCCTGCCTTTTTTGTAATTCCATATCGTACAGGCGAGAACGCAGCACTTTAAAAGCCTTTTCCTTGTTCTTGTGTTGGGATTTCTGATCCTGACACTGTGCAACAATCCCGGTAGGAATATGGGTAAGCCTTACAGCTGAGTAAGTGGTATTTACAGATTGACCACCAGGACCAGAGGAACAGAAAAAATCGACCCGAACATCTTTAGGTTCTATCTGAACATCAAAATCCTCTGCCTCGGGCAACACCATCACCGTTGCCGCACTGGTATGCACCCGGCCCTGCGTTTCCGTTTGTGGTACACGCTGCACACGATGCACCCCGGCCTCAAACTTTAAGGTTCCGTACACATCTTCACCGGTTACCTCAAAATGAATTTCTTTATATCCGCCACTGGTTCCTTCGTTTAAGTCGATTATGTTCGTTCTCCAACCCTTAGATTCGCAGTATTTTGCGTACATCCTGTATAGATCCCCTACAAAAATACTTGCCTCATCTCCACCGGTACCTGCCCGGATCTCCATGACCACATCCTTAGCATCTTCCGGATCTTTTGGAATTAATAAGACCTTAATTTCATCTTCTAATTTTGGCAAGGCTGCTTTCGCCTCCTCAAACTGCATTTTTGCCATTTCAGCCATTTCAGGATCCCCTCCTGAGGATAAAATCTCTTCGGCTTCAGCTAAATTATTGGTCAACTCAATATATTCGTCTCGCTTATCTACAAGTAGTTTGAGATCTTTGTATTCCTTATTAAGTTGTACATAGCGTTTTTGATCCGTAATAATATCGGGCTGTATGATTAAGTCCGAAACTTCATCAAATCGCTGCTTTATTATATTTAATTTATCTATCATGCTCTTTCCTCACTTTCATTGCGAATTTACAACTTTTAAGGGCAATTGCCTGCAACTAATTTAGCAATAACGAAGAAAACCCACACAAAAAGGCAGGTAAAGATTTGGCTGGAATGTAGTTCGAAAATAAAGAGAATGAACCGTAAGAATCAAATATTACGACTCAAAAACCCGAAGGATATCCCCGTTTAATTCCGTGTTAAAAATTTTCAGCGGATTGCTGGTGATCGTATTTAATGGAGAGCCTGTTTGAGAAAATCTGGAACCATGGGTAGAACAGTAAAAAATTCCGCCGTCATCTTCAATAAACCGAACCTGATCTGTTTGCTGATGGCTGCAAATCTGGCTAGCTGCGATAAAGTTACCAACAAGATTCTTTACAACTACCACTTCATTCTTTAAAATGAAATCGCCGTTGTTCTGCAAACCAGCGCCTTCACTGGAGGTAAGATCAATGGTGAAATCTATTCCTGTGGGAATTTCATTTGGAGTATCCCCATCGTCAGAACATCCTTGCACACAAGGAAATATGATGGCAAAAGCAGCTCCGGCACCTAAACTTCTGAGAAATTCTTTTCTTTCCATAACAACAATTTTTAGTATTAAAAGAACGTGCTAATGAGCAGATTCGTATATACTAATATTCGAAGGTTCCGAATTCGCTGGAAATGGTAAGTTTTTTAGCCTCACTGGGAAGTACCCTGCCTATGATCTGCGCTGCGACCCCAAAGCTTTTAGAAATAGCAATTATATCGGCCGCTACTGCCTCATTTACATAGATTTCCATCCGATGACCACAATTAAATACCTGGTACATTTCTTTCCAATCGGTCCCTGATTGTTCCTGTATTAACCTAAATAACGGAGGTACAGGAAACATGGCATCTTTTACAACATGGAACTGATCTATAAAATGAAGAATCTTTGTTTGTGCCCCTCCACTACAATGTACCATCCCGTGTATATCGGCTGACGTATACTTCTCCAGCAGCTGTTTAATAATGGGGGCATACGTTCTGGTAGGAGATAATACTAATTTACCGGCATTTAAGGGCGCGCCTTTAACCTCATCTGTTAGTTGCACCTGTCCGGAATACACCAGATCTTCAGGAACTGCAGCATCATAACTTTCCGGGAATTTCTGAGCCAGGTATTTTGAGAACACATCGTGTCTGGCAGAGGTAAGCCCGTTGCTTCCCATCCCACCATTATATTCTTTTTCATAGGTTGCCTGGCCATATGAAGACAGCCCCACAATGACATCTCCCGCGGCTATGTTGGCATTATCTATGACCTTTTCTCTTTTAATCCGTGCCGTTACGGTAGAATCTACAATAATGGTTCTGACCAAATCCCCCACATCGGCTGTTTCCCCTCCGGTAGAATGAATATGTACTCCAAAGCCGGCCATCTCCTTTATTAATTCCTCAGTTCCGGTGATGATCGCCTTTATAACTTCTCCGGGAATCAGGTTTTTATTTCTACCTATAGTAGAGGAAAGCAAGATATTGTCTGTTACCCCCACGCATAGCAAATCATCCAGGTTCATCACCAGGGCATCTTGCGCAATGCCCTTCCATACCGAGAGATCTCCTGTTTCCTTCCAATACATATAGGCCAGCGACGATTTTGTTCCCGCGCCATCGGCGTGCATTACCAGGCAGTAGTCATTGTCATTGGTAAGATAATCCGGGACTATTTTACAAAATGCTTTTGGGAACAGCCCTTTATCGATGTTTTTGATGGCATTATGCACGTCTTCTTTCGAAGCCGAAACCCCTCTTTGACTATATCTCTTACTGGCAGGTGAACTCATGAATGATGGTTTGGGTCAAAATTAACGGATTGTTTAAAAAAAGCCGCACTAAAGCAACCCTTTCTATCGACAATTTATCTTATTTAATAAACAACAGCTCCCGATACTTCACTATAGGCCATGATTCATTTTCTATTAGCTGCTCTAATTTATCACAGTGGTATCTTATATCATCAAAGAAGGGCCGTACATCGTAGCAGTAAGCATCCGCCTTCTTGTGAACATCTTGTATGACATTTGCTTTCTTGCGGGCCTCTGTCATGGCGACCGTTTTTTCCCGGGTAGCCCCGAAATGCTTCGAAATTTCATCGATGATCGCAAGCTGACCTTCCGCCATTTTTTTGTACGACGCTCCATACACCTCTTTTAAGCCACGTACATTTTCCAACACCTTATTTTGGAAGGAAATGGTCGCAGGAAGGATATAATTGTTTATCAGTTCGTTCAGTACCCTCCCTTCTATCTGGGTCTGCAATATATAGGTT
>CBDUCK010000098.1:0-10569 GCA_965365635.1 uncultured Muriicola sp. | reverse complement strand
ACCCATCAGAATCGTATGTGGTGATTTTTGGAAATGAAGTAAAGGGCGTTTCTCAGGACGCGGTAAATGCCTGCCATGGGGTAATAGAAATCCCACAGTTTGGCACAAAACATTCGTTGAATATCGCGGTAAGCGCAGGGGTTGTTATATGGGATTTTTGGAGTAAGTTGTCCCAGTAATTCTTATTGTAGAGGCACTACGGTTTTGCTAATAATTGGAAGACAAAGAAGAAATAGAAACATAAAACCCCGACATGGTTGCCGGGGTTTTACTATTGTTTGAGTTAGTTAGTTTGCTTTTAAAAGCGTTGCAATTAATGAAATCTTGGCAAACTAGGCAAGGAATTAGCCAATAATATCTTTATGCTGCATTTGAACGGCATAGGCCGTTATTTTATCTAAGATAGTCTCATAATCTTTTTGACTATTTACAAAATCTAAATCCGTCACATCGATAATCAGGTTATTTTGCTCCGGGTAGCTTTTTATAAAATCGAAATATCCCCTGTTTATTTTTTCTAAATAGTCTGGGGCGATCTGTTGCTCATAGTCTCTGCCTCGTTTCTTAATATTCTCTAACAAACGTTCGGTTGTTTGATAGAGATACACATAAAGTTGTGGTTTTTTTACTTCCCGGTACATAAACGTAAATACCTTTCTGTAAAGTAAAAACTCATCGGACTGTAAGGTGATCTTGGCAAAGATGAGCGACTTATAAATGTCATAATCGCTGATCATGAATTTTTTAAAGAGATCAAACTGGGTGGTATCGTCCGTATATTGCTGATATCGATCTGCCAGGAACGACATTTCTAAAGGGAACGCATACCTGTTCTGATCTTTATAAAATTTTGGCAAGAATGGGTTATCGGCAAATCGTTCGAGCACCAATTTCGCATTATAATCTTCAGAAATCTTATGGGCTAATGTTGTCTTTCCGGCGCCAATATTTCCCTCGATCGCTACAAAATTTAAGGCAGTAAACAGGGCCGCAAGATCTTTGTAAAGCACCACCGGAGATTTTTTTAGCACGCTGGGATCTTTACATTCTTGTAGCAGATTCCGAGTGTCTTTTTTTAGAATAGGATGATAGAACTGAGGGGCAATGTCCGCAAGAGGCCTTAATACAAATCTACGGGTATGAATCTGTGGATGAGGTAGTTGCAGGGTGTCGGTTTGCACTATAAGCCCATCGTAATACAAGATATCTATATCGATCGTACGGTCAGCATACTCCCCGGGGGAAGAACGCTGACGCCCAAGCTTTGACTCAATGGCTAATAACGAGGTTAATAGCTCCTCGGGCAAAAGGGTTGTTTCTATCTCAATGCAAACGTTCAAAAATTCGTTGGATGAAAAACCCCATGAAGGCGACTCATAAACGGAAGATAGTTGAGTTATTGCTCCAATAGATTTTCCAATCATAAAGATCGCCTTCTGTAAAAAATAGGCCCTATTTTCCAGATTACTGCCAAGCGATAAATATACGGTCGAACGTTGTTCCATAAAAGTAGAGCAAAGTAAGTAAAAGAAACGGATATGAATACTACCTATTTATGCTCCATTTCCGTAAAAAAATAGAATAAATGGGACGTCCTGTATTAAAGGGGTTTGCTATGGTAACATTTCCTTAAAAAATACTTAAACCCATTACCAACCACGGCACATTCGTTATCTTTGAGCGCAACTAGATATTAAATACGTATGAATTTTCTGAGAAATCTTCTTGCAGCAATTTTAGGCACACTGGTTGCTTTTGGAATGCTGTTTTTTATGTTTCTGATTTTTATAAGCCTTGCCAATGCGGAAGAAGGTGTTATTGTAAAAAATAACTCCATATTAGAATTAGAGACAAAGTACCCTATTAATGATTATACGGGAACTACCGATGCAGATCCGTTTGCCGGTCTCTTTGAAAATGCACAGGGTTTAGATGAGATTCTGAATGCCATTGCCGTTGCCCAAACAGACGACCGTATTAAAGGAATTAGCATCAACAGCAATTTTATCCTTGCAGGTATTTCACAGACACAGGCCATTCGCAATGCCCTACAAGAATTTAAGTCTAATGGGAAGTTTATCTATGCCTATGGGGATATTTTTCTGCAAAAAGATTATTATCTGGCAAGTGTGGCGGATAGCATATTTATAAACCCGGTAGGCAGTCTCGATTTTAAAGGATTGGCCGCGGAGGTGTTGTACTATAAAAGTCTGCAGGAAAAAACAGGGGTAAAGATGGAGGTAATACGCCATGGCAAGTACAAGAGTGCCGTGGAACCCTATTTAGAAAATGAGATGAGTAATGCCAACAGAACACAGATTAAGGAATTACTATCCTCTATTTGGGGCTCTATGGTAGAAGATATTGCCTTGGACAGGAATCTTGAAACGGCAGACCTTAATATAATCGCAGATACCCTGGGAGGCAGGAATCCGTCCTATGCACAGGCATCTGGTCTCGTAGATGGTGTTATCTACCAAGATGAATACGAGGCCTTGTTAAAAAAAGCTTCAGGTATTGGGGAGGATGACAATCTGAAGTATATAGGACTATTAGATTATGTAAAAGAAGCCAACAAGAAACAACGTTTTAAAGGAAAAGATAAAATTGCTATTATTTATGCCCAGGGGGAAATATTATATGGAGAAGGAGGCCCCAATTATATTGGCCAGGGACTAATTAACAGGGCACTGGCTAGGGCCAGGGAAGATGACAATGTAAAAGCAATTGTGTTACGGGTAAATTCCCCAGGAGGGAGTGCGCTAACCTCAGATATTATCTGGCGCGAAGTTGAACTAACCAAAAAAGAAAAACCAGTTATTGTCTCTATGGGGGATGTAGCAGCTTCCGGCGGCTATTACATCGCAGCTGGTGCAGACAAAATATTTGCGGAACCTACAACGATCACAGGATCTATCGGAGTGTTTGGCACCATCCCTAATATGAGCCAATTAGCTAAAAATATTGGCATTAACGCCGAGCAGGTAGGGACCAATAAAAACTCTGTGGATTATTCAATTTTCGAACCCATGAGTACGAGTTTTAGAGGGGTCATTACAGAGAGTATAGAGACAACGTATGAAACATTTCTATCGCGTGTTGCTGCAGGGCGTAACATCAGTTTAGCTAAAGCAGACAGTCTTGCTCAGGGAAGGGTATGGAGTGGGGCAGAGGCTATGCGCCTTGGACTGGTTGATGAGATCGGGGGATTAGATAAAGCTGTTGCAGAGGCTGCTGCCATGGCCGGAATAAGTACCTATGGAATTCGAAAATATCCTAAGTACAAATCTAATTTTGAGCTGTTTATGGAAGATCTGTCAGGAGCCAAGGTGCGTACGAAAGAATTCTTTATTGAAAACGAATTAGGCGGGGAGGTATTCGATGTTCTAAAAGAAGTAAAATCGGCTATGGAACAAAAGGGAATTCAGGCTAGAATGCCCTTTACGTTGCACATCAAATAGGTAATATGACCCCTAAAGACAAAAAATTAGCGTACAAAATTTACTTGTACCTTGGGGCCTTATTTATTACATCGCTTGTAGTATCTAACCTCATATTTCAAAAGTTTTTTTACTGGCATCCCTTTGGTGACGTCACGGTGTTTGGCGCCTCTTTGTTTGAAATTTCTGTAGGCGTGTTGCCTTATCCCATTACCTTTCTTATCACCGATCTTATTTCTGAGATCTATGGAAAAAAGAAAGCGAACCAGATTGTTACTGCGGGTATTTTTGCTTCGTTCTTTTCTATGGGAATTATTCTATTAGCCAACACGGTGCCAGCGCTACCAACATCTCCCGTTGATGATGACTTATTTAATAGTGTATTTGCCTTATCACCTATTGCTGTTTTAGCGTCTATGTTGGCGTACCTTTCTGCCCAGTATGTAGATATTGCAATTTATCATTTTTGGAAGCGGGTAACCAACTGCACGCACCTTTGGTTACGAAACAACTTTTCTACGTTTTCATCTCAGTTTATAGATACGTTTACTGTGGTAGGATTGTTGTGTATTTTTGGTGTATTACCCTGGAGTCTTTTTAGTGGACTTGTTATTAGCGGTTTTATTTTTAAGGTCTTTATTGCATTTCTCGACACCCCTTTGCTCTATTTCTTCGTATATATCCTAAGAAAACGGTTTAACTTAAAAATGGGTGAAGAATTAGACCTCGAAATCTAGTGCAAATCCCACCCCCTCAAATCTAACCTATGAAAAAGAAAGTTGTAAAAATTACGGCCCTGTTACTGGTATTGATAGCTGCAATTCTAGTAGCGGTGCCTTTGTTTCTTGAAAGCAAGATTGGTGATCTCTTAAAAGATAAAGTGAATCTGTCTATCAACGGAACTTTCGATTTTTCTGAAGCCAAACTAAGTCTTATTCGAAGTTTTCCCAACGCCGAATTAAGGATACAGGATGCGTATTTAATTAATGAAGCTCCTTTTAAAGGGGATACGCTGTTTGGCGCGGGGGAGATATCCCTTACGATGTCTGTTTTAGAGCTGTTTAAAGGGCCCAAAGACCCCTTGCAAATTAAAAGACTGGCTATAGATAAGGGGACTATTTCCGTTAAGGTAGATGCTGAAGATAATGCGAATTATGACATCGCCATTACGGAGGAAGGAGCATCGGCGGGTACAGTATCGGAGAATGCATTTTCGTTCGACTTACAGGAGTACTCGGTAACCAATACAAGAATTACTTATCAGGACCTTACTTCGGGCACCCTGTTAGCAGTGTCAGATATTAATCATACGGGCTCTGGTGACCTGTCTTTAGCAGCATCTGAATTGGAGACTACCACAAGTGCCTTGGTGTCTCTTACAGTGAACAATACCCAATACATAAACGAGAGTGCAGTGGTGTTGCAAGCTACCCTGGGAATGAATCTCGAAGAAAGTACGTACACCTTTTTAAAGAATGAAGGAAAGATTAATCAGCTTCCCCTGGTCTTTGATGGTTTTGTAAAAATAAATGAAGAGAATCAGGAAATGGCCATTCATTTTGCGACCCCTTCCTCGGATTTCAAGAACTTTTTGGCAGTACTTCCTGAAGCCTATGCCCGGGAAATGACCGAGATAACCACTTCCGGTAATTTCATGGTTGAAGGTACAATTGAAGGAGTTTTAGATGATACGCACATCCCTATGTTGAATATTACCATGCAGTCAGAAAATGCATCTGTGAAGTATGCGTCTATGCCAAAAACAATAGACAATATTGTGATTAATGCCGCGGTAATAAATACCAGTGGTTTGGCGAAAGATACATATGTAGTAATTAATAAAGGAGCATTTAGTATCGATGATGACCAATTTTCAGTAGATGCGAAAATAGCAGACTTGCTTGGAAATACACAGGTGAATGCAACTATGCAGGCACAAATGAACCTTGCCAATATAGCCAAAGCGTACCCCATGGAAGGTGCTTCCAACCTTAAGGGCATTCTCAAAGGCAATATACGCACCCAGTTCGACATGGCCTCCATTGAAAAGAAGCAGTATCAAAATACACAAACCTCCGGGCAACTCACAGTAAGTAATTTTGAAATTACCACAGAACAATTTAAGTATCCTATTGTACTGAATTCTTTGGCAATGGATTTTAAACCAGCCCGTGTTTCTGTAAGGGAAATGAATGGGAAAATGGGGGATACCGACTTTACAATAACTGGGGCCCTTCATAACCTTTTGGGATTTCTTTTTAACAAGGAAAATGTAGAAGGTAATTTTACCATGGTATCTAATACGTTTGCTGTAAATGATTTTATGGTAGATGAGAGTTTGGATGACCCTTCTTCAGAAACTTCTGAAGCCATAAAAATACCCTCCTTTTTAGAGTGCACCATCCAGGCACAGGCGACTAAGGTACTATACGATAATCTTACCCTGCAAGAGGTAAAAGGACTCCTAACTATTGCCGATGAAACGGTCGTGGTAAGTGATTTAACTTCTTCCTTATTTCAGGGGAAACTGGCAGTAAATGGCACTGTATCTACGAAAAACGAACACCCTTCTTTTGAAATGAATCTGGGGGCAAGCGAATTTAAAATAGGAGAGGCGTTTGCCTCGCTAGAGCTTTTTCAATTGCTGGCACCGGCGGCTAAGGCGCTTCGTGGGACCATGAATACAGAAATAAAAATTGCGGGAGACCTCAGGAACGATTTTACCCTAGATTTCGCAACCATAACAGGCAACGTCTTGGCAGAACTTTTTGGAACCGAACTTAATCCGGAACGTGCACAAATAGTGTCTGCCCTAAGTAATCAATTGCAATTTATAAAACCGGAAAATATAAAGCTGAACGGTTTAAAAACGGCATTATCATTTGAAAATGGCCGGGTACAGGTGAAACCGTTTACGGTAAACTATCAAGATATTGCTATTACCGTCAACGGATCGCACTCTTTCGATCAGCAGTTAAATTACACGGCTACCTTAGACGTGCCAGCCAAATACTTGGGCTCGGAGGTAACTACACTCATAGCAAAAATTGACGAAAAGGAGCTCGAAAACCTCACCATACCAATTACTGCTACTATTGGCGGGAAGTATGCCAGCCCTGAAGTAAAAACCGATCTAACCTCGGGAATTAAAAGCCTAACTACTCAGTTGGTTGCTATTCAGAAGCAGAAAATGCTTTCGAAAGGCAAAGAAAAAGCCTCCGATTTAATAGGTAGTGTTTTGTCCGGAAAGTCAAAATCATCCGACACACTTGGATCGCAAACAGAGTCTAAGAATGCGGTGCAAGGAGTATTGGGTTCTATATTGGATAAAAACACTCAGAAACAAGACACGACCACAAAAGATACCACCACAACAGTAAAGAAAGATGTTGTAAAGGAATCGGCAAAATCTATTCTAGGAGGTCTCTTGCGTAAAAAGAAGAAAGATACGATGCTTAAGGATACGATTAATTAACAGTAAGAGACACGTAATAGCCTTCACTTCCACGGATGTTAAAGACGGTATTATCCTCAAAAATGAGGTATTGCCCTTTAATCCCTTTTAGTTTCCCTCTGAAATCTGGTGTTTTTTCTAAATTAAGGCTTTTAACCTTTTCGGGGTATTTCAGGACAGGAAATTCTAAATTTGTTTCGGTATTATTGGCTATGTAATACGACAGGGCCTCCTCAGGGATATGCTGATGTAGTTTATTTCGCCATGCAACCAGATCTTCATCATCCACAGTATTCGTAAGCATTTTTCGCCAATTGGTTTTATCACCAACAAATTCTTTTAAGGCTACCTCTGTAATTCCGGCCAAATACCTGTTCGGAACTTCTACAATTTCTATTGCCTCGTGAGCACCCTGGTCTATCCATCGCGTGGGTACCTGAGATTTTCTGGTGACTCCTACCTTTACATTACTCGAATTGGCCAAATACACGATATGGGGTTGTAACTGTACTTTTTTCTCATATTCTAAATCGCGATCTTCTTTGTTGAGGTGGGCGGTACTAAGCTCCGGTCTCATGATCCAGTCACCAGCTGAGGGAGTCTCAAAAAAACAGTTTCGGCAAAAACCCTGGCGAAAGATAGGCAGGTCTCTTCCACAGCTTAAACACTCGTACTTCAGGAACCGAATTCGAATTTCTTTATCGAGTACCTGATTAACGTTTAAAAAGTCGTTTTCAAAAATCAAAAAATACTGAATAGGATGCCCTAATTCGCTTTTCATTTTCCGTAATACCCCTTCGTATTGCATGAGCCAAAGATTATGTTCCGTATCTATTTTAAAATGATAACTTTTAGAGCTATTTTTAGCAAGCCAAAGATACCTAAAAATGCCCATACCCTTATTCAACTCTATTGCTTCATGGCTTTTGAAAAAACGCTATCATCAGATAGAACTGTTCTTGAAATATCCGGCAGAGGTACAGGAAGAAGTATTGCATCAGTTGCTAGAGATCGCTGAGGATACGGAGATTGGCAAGAAATACGGATTTGAATCTATAAACACCTATTCCGAATTTGCAAGCAGGGTGCCCATAACTTCTTATGAGGAAGTAGAGCCTATGATTGAGCGCACCAGAAGAGGTGAACAAAATATATTTTGGCCTACTAACATAAAGTGGTTTGCAAAGAGCAGTGGAACCACCAATGCCCAAAGTAAATTTATTCCCGTTAGTAGTGAAGCTCTGGAAGACTGTCATTACAAATCTGGTAAAGATCTCCTTTGCTTGTATCTCAATAATAACGAGAATTCACAACTCTTTACAGGAAAAAGCCTTCGCCTTGGGGGAAGCAAAGAATTATATGAGGATAACGGTACTTTTTTTGGGGATCTTTCTGCCATTTTAATAGACAACATGCCTTTCTGGGCGGAGTTAAGCAGTACCCCAAGTAACAAAGTATCGCTAATGAGCGAATGGGAAACAAAAATGAATGCCATTATACAGGAGAGTATTCATGAAAATGTTACGAGTTTGGCCGGGGTTCCTTCCTGGATGCTGGTACTCCTAAACAATGCCTTAGAAGAAACCGGGAAATCCCATTTATTTGAAATCTGGGAAAATTTAGAGGTTTATTTTCATGGGGGAGTTAGTTTTAATCCATATGCAGACCAGTATGCAAAGTTGTTACCGCGAAAGAGCTTTAAGTATTATGAAATTTATAATGCGTCGGAAGGTTTCTTTGCAATTCAGGACAGGAATAATGCGGACGATTTATTACTGATGTTAGATTATGGGATTTTCTACGAGTTTATTCCTATGGATACCTACGGCACATTACAACAAAAAACGGTCCCTTTGTGGGAAGTAGAAACCCATATTAACTACGCTATTATCATTACGACAAATGCCGGTCTCTGGCGCTATAAAATAGGGGATACAGTGCGCTTTACTTCCACTAATCCTTATCGGATCAGAGTTACAGGTAGAACAAAGCATCACATTAATGTGTTTGGAGAAGAGCTCATTATTGAGAACACAGAAGAAGCGCTAAAACAGATTTGTCTAAAAACAGGAGCGGAAATAAAAGATTATACCGTTGCACCCGTATTTATGGTGAATAAAGAAAAAGGGGCCCATGAATGGATCATCGAATTTCGGAAGGAACCAAAAGAATTAGCATTCTTTACGGAATCGTTGGATAATGCCTTACAATCGTTGAATTCTGATTACGAAGCCAAGCGATATAACAACATGACGCTTACCATGCCAAAAGTTCATATAGCGCGTCCCAATCTTTTTTATGACTGGTTAAAATCTAAGGATAAACTGGGCGGACAACATAAAATTCCGCGATTATCCAATCAACGCGAATATGTAGATGAATTACTTCAAATGAACCAACTACACCGCCTCTAGATCGCCCTGTGTGTGCTACTATATCGATGAATTGCCTCCTGTCATCAAATAAATTGTGGAATTCCTCCATTATTGTACATCTTGAGCTTCCAAACTTAACCGAAAAGCGATTATCATGGCAGAAAGACTCGTAATACTATCGGATATGTGGGGTGCAAAGAAAGGCCTTTGGATCACCTCATACCTAGGGTATTTGCAGCAACATTTCGATATTGTATTCTACGATATACAACAATTATCTAATATTGATTTTGTTGCACTAACATCGGATGATAAGTGCCAACAATTCATTCAGGAGGGGTTAGAAACTGCCGTTGCCCACTTGCTCAAGAAAGAATCGATTCCTAGTCATTATCTTACTTTTTGCTCCGGAGGAACTATTGCCTGGCATGCCGGCTTAAAAGGACTCCCAATGAAATCGTTGTTTGCGATTGCACCTAAAGGCCTGAATACAGTGGAGGGTAAGCTATCATGTACAACAAATTTAGTTTTTGGGGAGTATCATAAGGGCATTCCTTCAGACGAATGGATTCAGCAAATGGATGTCTCTAGTGAGGTTATTCCAAATTTTGGGGAGGGCCTATACTCCGATGAGGTGATTATTCAAAAAGTAAGCTTATTCTTATTAGAATCGCTTATCAGGAAACAGTTCGATCTTAAGAGACCGCTTTCAATTTCTTAATGGTCTCAAATGATAATTTAGCTTCCGCATAAGGTTTAGTAACCTTAAATTCTTTTTCGTCACTACTGGGTAACTCAAACATGGCATCTGTAAATACGGCTTCGCACAATGAACGAAGGCCCCTGGCTCCAAGTTTATATTCTAAGGCTTTTTCCACAATATAGTCTAACGCCTGTTCCGTTATTTCGAAGGTAATGTCATCCATAGCAAACAGCTTTTCATACTGTTTAATGATGGCATTCTTAGGTTCTGTAAGAATAGCCCTAAGTGTCTTCTTATCTAAAGGATTCATATGCGTTAGTACCGGTAACCTTCCAATAATCTCAGGGATGAGCCCAAATTCTTTCAGATCTTTAGGGATAACGTATTGTAATACGTTTTCGTTATCTATGCTTTCTTCAATTCTTGCAGCGCTGTACCCAATTGCCTGCATATTCAGACGTTTGGTGATAATTCGCTCAACACCATCGAAAGCGCCTCCTGCGATAAATAAAATGTTTTCTGTGTTTACTTCAATAAATTTCTGATCCGGATGCTTTCTACCCCCTTTAGGTGGAACGTTCACCACAGTACCTTCCA
>CBDUCK010000097.1:0-10598 GCA_965365635.1 uncultured Muriicola sp. | reverse complement strand
AATAAGGCAGCTACCCAATTAAGAATAGGTATTTTGCTTATTCGTTCTTCTATTGCTTTTGTCATCTAATCGGCCTTAAGACTTAGATCCATATTGTAAACAGAATGTGTGAGAGCCCCTGAAGAAATATAATCTACCCCGCATTCTGCATACTTGCGAATGGTTTTTTCATTAATACCGCCCGAAGACTCCGTTAAGCATCTATTACCGATACGTTCTACTGCCTTTCTGGTATCCTCAAAGTTAAAATTATCTATAAGGATTCTATATATCCCATCCGATTTTAAAATCTCGTCAACTTCATCTAAGTTTCTGGCCTCTACAATGATTTTGAGGTCTTTGTTATTGTCCTTTAAATACTTCTTGGCTTTGTTTATAGCCATGGTAATGCCACCTGCAAAATCGATGTGATTATCCTTGAGCATAATCATGTCATACAAGGCAAAGCGATGGTTTTCTCCCCCCCCTATTTTTACCGCCCATTTTTCTAATGCCCTAATTCCAGGGGTTGTCTTTCTTGTGTCGAGAATTTTTGTGTTGGTTCCTGCCAACAAGTTGACATAATGGTTGGTTTTTGTGGCAATAGCACTCATTCGTTGCATGGCATTTAAAACCAGACGTTCCGCCTTTAAGATACTTTGGGAGGAGCCACTAACATAAAAAACCACATCGCCATAGTTAACCGAGCTACCATCTTCAATGAGAATTTCCATCTTTAATTCGGGATCTACCTTCGAGAATACTTTTTCTGCGAACAAAACCCCTGCAATGATCCCCTGGTCCTTAACCAATAGTTTAGCCTTACCTATGGCATCTGCAGGTATGCACGATAAAGAACTATGATCCCCGTCACCCACATCCTCTCTAATAGCATTCTCTATTATTAACTCTAGTTCTTTTTGGAATTGGGCTTCTGAAATCATATGCTTAAAATATTCTGTATAAAATTACTAAAAACAAATACCAATTAAGAATTGGAATTTCCCGATTATTTTACCTTTGAACCATGAAGATTAAACTGCTTGTTATTGGAAAAACAGACCACAAAGGACTCGAAAGTCTTATTTCTGAATACGATAAACGACTACAACACTATTTAAAATTTGAATTGGAAGTAATTCCTGCCATTAAATCTACTAAGAATTTGTCTGAGAAAGAACAAAAAGAAAAGGAAGGGGCTACCATTATGGGGAAATTACAGCCTACTGACCTTGTTGTCTTATTAGACGAAAATGGGAAACAATTTAGTTCCCTTAACTTTTCCTCCAACATTCAAAAAAAATTAAATTCCGGTGTTAAACAGGTTGTCTATATTGTAGGGGGTCCATACGGTTTTAGTGATGCTGTATACAAAAGATCTGCCGAACGCATGAGCCTGTCTAAAATGACCTTTTCCCATCAAATGGTGCGGTTATTCTTTGTTGAACAGTTATATAGGGCTTGCACAATACTGCGGAATGAACCGTACCATCATCAATAAAGCACCCTGAACTTAATGGTGTTTTCTATCTTTTTCAGTGCTTTCAGAACGTCTGTATTATAATCCTTATCCAGATCCGTTATCACATACCCCAGTTCACTGTCTGTAGATAAATATTGTCCGGTAATATTCATTTCGTATTGCGCCAGCACTTCATTGATCCTGGCCATAATCCCAGGAACATTTCTATGAATATGTAAGAATCTATGCGAATTAACTTGCTTTGGCAATCTAATATTTGGAAAGTTCAAAGCATCTACGGTATTCCCAGAATTTATATAATGCATCAGTTTGTTTGGTACAAAGTCAGCAATATTACGCTGGGCTTCTTCCGTGCTACCTCCAATATGTGGCGTTAGTATTACATTTGGCAGTCCTTGAAGTGCTGTTTCATAGGGTCCATTACTTATCGGCTCACTCGGAAATACGTCAATAGCAGCCCCTGCTAATTTCCCAGATTTCAAGGCTTTAACCAAGGCAGGAATAGCTACCACAAATCCTCTTGAGAGGTTAAGGAGGATGCTTCCTTGCCGCATTTGATTTATTTCGCGCTCACCTATAAAATCCTTATTACTCTTGCTATCGTCTACATGCAGAGAAACCACATCCGACACATTAAGTAAATCTTCTAATGTATTACATTTGATAGCATTACCCAGAGCCAGACGGTCTTCTATATCGTAATAATACACACGCATCCCAATGGCTTCTGCTAAAATCGATAATTGTTTCCCAATGTTGCCATAACCAATGATTCCCAGGTTTTTACCCCTAACTTCCCTGGAATTTGCAGCTGTTTTGTTCCACTGACCATTGTGAATCTCCACACTACGAGGGAAAATATTCCTCATCAACATAATTATCTGACCTATGGCAAGTTCTACTACAGATCTTGTATTACTATAGGGTGCATTAAAAACAACAACCCCTTTTTTCTTACAATAATCTAAATCTATTTGTGTGGTGCCAATACAGAACGCCCCAACCACAAGTAATTTATTAGCAGCGTCTAGTACTTTTGCTGTTAATTGTGTTTTAGAGCGAATTCCCAGAACATGAACTCCCTTAATTTTCTCTATCAGCTCTTCTTCTGTTAAACTCCTATCTATTATTTCCACAGAAAAACCGTCCTCCGATAAATTGTCAAAGGCAATGGGATGTACATTTTCTAATAAAAGAATTTTTATTCTGTTTTTTGGGTAGGATAAATTTCTGGGCAGGTCATTTACAAATAAAAATTCATCCAAATTGGGTGCAACATGGTCCGCATTATCTGCAGCTTTATCGCGATGCACATTTTCCGTATAGGCAAAGAATTTATGAGCAATCCCTGCTTCACGCATTACATAGTCGCTATAGCCATCCCCAATTACCTGTACTTCTCCTTCTAGATCTAATTGCCTCAAACATTCTATTTTCCCATTATGGCTAGCCAATACGTTGGTTTCATCGAAGCCAACTATATTACCATCCTTATCAAATGTAAAGGTATTGGCATACACCCTGTCCGAGGGAATATTGTATTCCTCAACAATAGGGTCTATAAACTCTTTAAAACCACAGGAGATCACATAAATATCCTCAGAGAACTTTTCAAAAAATTCTTTGTTAGAAGCGATCGATTTGGAAATTTTTTCTCTCAGTTCCCTAACAAGCGGATCCAGATGTCGTTTGTTTGCTTTCAGCAATCGAATTCGTCTTTCCAGGGATTCTGTAAAGGATATATCCCCATCGATCCCCAAATTAGTTATATGCTGAATCTCCCGTATTACTTCTTCCCTGTTATGACGTCCCTCAAGTGTCATTTCGGCCAAAACATCCAAGGCTTCTACCCTGGTCAATGTGCTGTTGAAATCAAAAACATACTTTGTTGCCACCTCAGTCATTCTTAAAAAATTAGGCCATAAATGTAAATATTAATTCTCTCGGAATCTTTGTTTTCAATTGAAAATTGAATTGGATTCAGGATTACATCAGTTTTAATGCGAAATTGATTTTATTGATCCTGTTTAATTGGAAATATGATATTTATGCAATGGCATTTATTCGTCGCAATGAAGTACATATGCACGAATATTCCGGCCGACCCTGCAATTATTTTATGGGACCAGTAATTGGCAAAGCCTATTTCCTTCTTATGTATTGCCTTGTATTCAGGCTTATCAAAACTATACAAATAAGGAGCCTTATTAGACGCTCTGGTCATTTGTTTTTCCAAGCAAATAAAAATACCTGGTTTTAACATCTTCCTCTAAAGATTGCTGTGTTCCCGAGGGGTTTGCATAGATCCTTTGTACGCCTTTGAGCATGGTTTGAGGCACTAACAAGCCCATAAATAGTGCCCTATTAGTAGACCGTGTACACCAGGCCGGCAATTATTGCCATTCCAAAACTGAGTAATGTTCCAATTAGAATATACTCGGTGAGTTTACGGCTGTTACTTTCTTTTAAATCGTTAAATCTAAAGACCGATTTAGCGGTGATCAGAAGGCCTATCCCCTCCCAACGTCCTGTAATTACGAATATTAGTACAAAAAGTCGTTCTATCATCCCTATATACTTCCCGGCATTAGGCAATGATTTATGATCGAACTGAATTTGCTTGGACATCCCATCTAATAATTTACTCATAATAATGGCACTGGGCGTAGTTAGAAAAAATACTGCCGTTACCAGACCCCAATCTATATTTTCGAGCAAATAGGTTGTTTGGCCAAAAACATTCCCATAATAAGCGCATAGATACAGTACCACCACGTGAAATAGCTGGTCTATAAAAAAAGGAATTGCTTTGTTTTTAAACCAGGATTCCGAATACATTTTTCCCAGATCTATTACCAAATGAGATCCTGCAATGATCAACGCAATTTTCCAATAGGAAAGATCCCATAGCAGCAGAAGAATAAGTCCAAAGTGTATAATAATATGCAGGTATACAAACTTAGATGTTATCTTGTGGGCTTCTTTGTGAATCACCCACCGGGTTGGTTGTAATAAAAAATCCCCTAATAAATGCGCCAATAAAATTTTTATAAATAAGATCATACCATTAGTTGGGTTACGTATTGTTTATAAAAGGACAGAAGCTCTAGGACCAGTTCGAGTCGGGCTCTTTTTTGCCGCTGACTCACTGCCGATTGTTGAATTTTAAAATGTTTCGCAATATCCTTTTGGGACGTATTTGGATACTCCAGTTCCCAGGCAATTATCTCCGCAGATACCCTACTCCAATCATCCATGAAATTTAATGCCAACCTAATCATCAGGTTTAACACCTTATCTTGCTCTTCAAAACCTGTAGCCATGGCTAGTGTTAGCTTTTGTTCTTTAAGCGATTCGAATATTCTTCCAGATCTTTGGTAGGCGGATCCGTTCGATTCGGTTATACGCTGTCCTTTATAGGTTTCCTCGCCTAATCCAATCCCAAGCCGGATGTCTAAATTTTGTATTGTTTTAATTACAGCTTTTAAGTGTATCGCCGCTTTTAAGGCTTCTTCAGGAGCAATTTTTAATTGAAATTCATCCCCTCTGTAAATATCCCAATCTAGCGGTTGAGTTCCCCAATTGCTCAGGCAATTTTTTAATAAAGGCATCCATACCGAAGAAGAATAATTTTCGGAATTAATAATGTCTCCTGTAATGACTGCTAGCATTAATATAAGTTATTTAGCTAATATATACTAATATTAGTTTAAACGCTAATATACATAACTATAAGTTACTTCAAAAATTATATTCTTCCCTATTTTTTTTGTTCCAAATAATCAAAACCATCTGCGAATACGAACACAATACTGCTCGTATTCCTTACCGAAGTGTTTCCTCAGAGCCACTTCTTCAGGAATTATTTGAAAACTGTTCATATACATTACAAAGCCGGCAGCCAGTAAAGTATTAAATGCATTTCCAAAATATAGCCCCAAGGCCAATAAAATTAGTAAAAGAGACAGATACATGGGGTTTCTGGTAACAGAATAAACACCACTGGTTACCAACTGAGTTGAATTATCGGGTTTTCTTGGGTCTATTGTTGTTTTAGCACTAAAAAACTGTACCAAAGACACTATACCAAGAATTAAAGCGAGTAAAAGAAGTGCCGCTACTACATAATATCTTCCGAAAAAATCAAAATAACCAACAGGCAAAAAAGTTGCGAGCAAATACATAAGAATAGCCGTACTTAAAAAAACTATGAATGGGGGAATTTTCAGTGTCATTGGCATACATCTATGTGCATCTAAAATTAGTACTTTTAAGCGATCTAATTAAACGCACTCTGAAAAAAGTTATGGAATTGGTATTTGCGACGAATAATAAAAATAAAATCAAGGAAATTCAATCTTTATTACCTGAAAACATCACCTTATTATCTCTGGCAGACATAGGGTGCTTTGATGAGATTCCCGAAACCAAAAACACCTTTGAAGGAAACGCTATTCTTAAAGCGAGCCACGTTTTAGAACACTACGGGTATCCATGTTTTGCGGATGACTCTGGTTTGGAAGTACATATTCTAAATGGAGCCCCCGGAGTGCATTCTGCACGTTATGCCGGACCCGGTAGCGATGACAACACCAACCTACAAAAACTTCTAAAAACCATGGGGAACTGCACAAATAGAATGGCTCAATTCACTACTGTTATTGCATTGTGTACAAAAAAAGAAACCACGCTGTTTACAGGAGTTATTAAGGGCACCATAACACAAGAGGCCAAAGGAGAAAATGGCTTTGGATATGATCCGGTATTCCAGCCTGAAGGCTTTAAACAGACGTTTGCAGAGCTACCACTCAACACCAAAAACAAAATAAGCCATCGTGCTATTGCCTTTGGAAAACTCTTAGCACATTTAGCATAACTTCCTTATTTCTAAATCCTTGAAAAATAGAATTTTACGTCAAATACTGCTTGTGTTAATTATTAGCAGTACCTTTGCCGCTTAATTAACGCCGCTGGTATAGCATGTGTTGCGCTGAGTCTTAAAGGTTATAACGATAATCGCTCTATGTAACATTCATATTTGCGATTACGTAAAATAACTTATTATGACAAAATTTAAAGCGCTTGGCCTTAATAAGGCCTTGTTAGATGCAGTGAGTGATCTTGGATTCGAAACACCTTCTGAGGTTCAAGAGAAAACCATCCCAATTTTATTACAAGAAGAAACCGATTTGGTAGCACTAGCCCAAACCGGAACTGGTAAAACAGCCGCTTTTGGATTTCCTTTAATTCAAAAGATCGAAAGTGAGAGTAGAACTACTCAAGGACTTATTCTATCTCCTACGAGAGAATTATGTTTACAGATCACTAACGAAATGAAGCAGTACGCAAAGTACGTAAAAGGTCTTAACATTGTTGCAATCTATGGGGGCGCCAGCATTGTTGATCAAGCTAAGCAGATCAAAAAAGGAGCGCAAATTATTGTTGCTACTCCTGGGAGAATGAAAGATATGATTGGTCGTGGAATGATCAATATCAGCAAGATCGACTACTGTATCCTGGATGAAGCCGATGAAATGCTCAACATGGGATTTTTTGAAGACATTAAAGATATATTGTCTAATACTCCCAAAGAAAAATCTACATGGTTATTTTCTGCTACCATGCCCAAAGAAGTATCTATTATTGCCAAAAAATTCATGAATCATCCTCAGGAAGTAACTGTGGGTGCTAAAAATTCAGGAGTAGATACCGTGCAACACGAATATTATGTAGTTGGTGGACGCGACCGGTATGAGGCACTAAAAAGAATGGCAGATGCCAATCCGGGTATTTTCTCCGTGGTATTTTGCAGAACAAAACGCGATACACAAAGAGTAGCTGAAAAATTGATAGAAGACGGATACAGTGCAGGTGCACTGCATGGTGATCTTAGTCAGATCCAACGAGATTTGGTAATGAATTCTTTTCGAAAAAAGCAAATCCAAATGCTCGTGGCAACCGATGTTGCGGCTAGGGGAATTGATGTGGATGATATCACCCACGTAATTAATTATCAGCTTCCCGATGAGATTGAAACGTATACCCACCGAAGTGGACGTACGGGGAGAGCTGGCAAGTCTGGAATCTCTATGGTTATTATTACGCGTAGTGAGCAGCGAAAAATTAAAACAATAGAGAATATTATTAAGCAAAAATTTATTTCCAAAAAAATCCCCACCGGGATTGAAATATGTGAAATTCAATTATACCATCTTGCCAATAAAATTAAGAATACAGAGATAAACGAAGCGGTAAATAATTATCTGCCCGCTATTCATGATGTCTTAGAAGGTTTAGATCGCGAAGAACTCATCAAGAAGATCATATCTGTGGAATTTACAAGGTTCTTCGCTTATTACAGCAGAGTGAAAGACTTAAATTCTTCTGAAGGTTCGGATAGAAGAGATAGTGGTAGATCTTCAAGAGGTGAAAGGTCCGACTCTAATGGTTCTGTGCGTTATTTTATAAATGTTGGAGAGAAAGACGGATACGACTGGATGTCTCTGAAAGATTTTTTAAGAGAAACAGTTAATGTCGGTAGAGATGATCTTTACAGGGTTGATGTAAAAGACAGTTTCTCATTCTTTAATACAGATGCAGAACACAGAGATACTATCCTTAATACTTTTCAAGATTTTAAAGTAGATGGTCGGTTTGTAAATGTAGAAGTCTCAAAAAGCCCAGAAGGTGGCGGTGGAGGCCGCAGAAGATCTAACGACGGCGCTAAAGGTCGCAGAAGATCTAATGACGGTGGGAAAGAAAGAGGTAAAGATCGTTCGTATTCTAAAGGTGGCTCACAGAGAACCGGGAAAAGAAGAAGTAAAAAACGAGATGGTTTCTTTTAGTTAATTCTATATTAAAAATTATCCTGAACTATATTTTTTTGGTTTCTTGCATCAATTACAACCCTGAGTGGATGAGGATTTTTATAACTGCTTTTATTTTATTTTCCACAACGCTTATCATAGCTCAAGAGAATGAGAAGCCACCTGTTTTAGAAGATTTTAGAGCCATTGTTATTAACGCTCAAACCGATGAGCCCTTAGAAAGCGTTCATGTGGTAAATCTAAACCAGGTAATTGGAACCATTACCAATGAGGATGGGAAGTTTTCGATCCGCGCTGCGGTGAATGACACCTTATACTTCTCTTATCTGGGATTTAAGTCCCAGAAAATTAGGGTAACCAATGATATGTTCAAATTTAAAGAAACGCAAATTGCATTGACAGAATTGGCCTATGCGTTGGAGGAGGTTATTGTGAGTCCTTATCAGTTAACCGGATATTTAGAAATAGATGTAAAGAATCTACCCATAAATACAGCATATCAATACAGTATTTCCGGACTTTCTAAAAGTTATGAAGCAGGTAATAAGAGCCCTAGTGCCGTATCCAAAGTATTAGGAGCCATCTTAAATCCTGCAGATCTATTGCGAAATCTTTTCGGGAAGCGCCCAAACCAGATGCGGAAGCTGCGCCTCATTAAAGAAGATGATGACTTAAGAGACTTATTGGCCTCAAAATTCGATAGAGAGACACTAACAGAACTCCTTCAAATAGAAAAAGTAGACATTGAAGATATTTTGTCTAACTGTAATTTTTCCAAGTCTTTTATAACAACAGCAAATGACTTACAGATTCTAGATGCTGTAAGTAGCTGTTATGAAGAGTATAAGGTATTGAATAGGAGAAATTAAACGTATCCTGCGTACTGCTAACGCGCTATCTCGAGTCTAATAGGGGTGCCTAAATAAATTTTCTTATTCCAAGATCATTTTATAGTTTTAAAAAATATTATGATTCTTGGAATACCCAAGAAACAAGGGCGCACAAATGAATTGAACGAAGAATCCCTTTAGGGGTAATTTAGATTCCTCAAATAAAATATCCTATGAAAAAATTGCTATGTACCTTAGTCATCGCCACTCTTTTAGTTCATTGCAAAGAAACAACTAATAAAACTACTGTAAATCAACTAGTTGCAAATGACTCTATTGCACCAGTTGCTGATACTGTCCCTTTTCTATGGGAAGGTGCTAACATTTATTTTTTATTGACCGATCGCTTCAACAACGGCAATCCCGAAAATGATTTGAACTATGATAGGTCTAATGAAACAGGGGTGTTACGTGGTTTTATGGGAGGGGATATTGAAGGTATTACCCAAAAAATTGAAGCTGGTTATTTCACAGATTTAGGAATAAATGCCATTTGGTTTACTCCCGTAGTAGAGCAAATCCACGGTGATACAGATGAAGGAACCGGCAACACCTATGCTTATCACGGTTACTGGGCAAAAGACTGGACTTCTCTGGATCCTAATTTTGGCAACAAAAAAGATCTGGAAAAGTTGGTGAAAACAGCGCATGCAAAAGGGATACGTATTCTAATGGATGTAGTTGTAAATCATACAGGGCCTATAACAGAAAAAGATCCGGTTTGGCCTTCAGAATGGGTCATTACAGAACCTGTATGCGCTTTTACAAATTATGAAAATACAACGGCCTGCACATTGGTAGCCAATTTACCAGATATTAAAACCGCTTCGGATACATCCGTTGAATTACCAGATACGTTACTCGCCAAATGGAAAGAGGAAGGACGACTAAGCATTGAGTTAGATGAATTGCAATTGTTTTTTGACAGAACAGGCTATCCAAGAGCTCCCAGATACTATATCATTAAATGGCTTACAGATTATGTAAATGAATTAGGAATCGACGGATTTAGAGTAGATACCGTAAAACATGCAGATGAAAAAACGTGGGCGGAACTCTATACGGAAGCTTCTTATGCTTTTGAAACATGGAAAAATAAACACCCGGACCAAGTGTTAGATGAAAATCCATTTTATATGGTTGGTGAGGTCTATAATTATAGGATTTCTGACGGAAGAAAGTTCGACTTTGGCGACAAAAAGGTTGATTACTTTTCCAACGGTTTTAAAAGTTTAATCAATTTTGAACTAAAAGAAGATGCCAAATTACCTTACGATCAAATTTTTAAGAAATACAGTCGCCTATTAAACAGCAAATTTAAAGGAAAGAGTGTTCTTAATTATTTAACTTCTCACGACGATGGAACGCCATTCGACAAAGATAGAAAACAACCGTTCTATGCGGCCAATGTTCTTCTGC
>CBDUCK010000096.1:0-10688 GCA_965365635.1 uncultured Muriicola sp. | reverse complement strand
GTAATCTGTAGTTATTGGTAATTGTGGATAGGCCTGGCCGGCGTAGGCAATGATCCCTATTCTATCGCTGGCCAGTTGATTAATAATTTCGGAAACAAGTCGTTTTGCTTTTTCTAATCGGTTTGGCGCAATATCCTCAGCCAGCATACTTTTTGAAACGTCAATAGCGAAAACAATGTCTATGCCTTCACGTTTTACGGTCTCTAATTTTGTTCCAATTTTAGGATTTACCAATCCCAGAATTAAACCTGCAAGCCCCGATAAGAGAAACAGTAACTTTACAGTTCCTTTAAAACTAGACCTGTTAGGGGTTAAGCGCTTAAGCAAATGTACTTCAGCAAATTTTCGTTGTGTCCTTTTTTTCCAGTAGAGGAGTGCTATATACAAGACGATCATCACCGGAAAGATGAGAAAGAAATAGAAATATATGTTTTGATCTATTTGTATCATATGTTATATAAAACTTCTAAAAAGCGTATTTCTAAAAAACCATTCTAGCAACAAAAGTATTCCTGCAAGCAGTACCCATGGTCGAAATTTTTCTTCATAATTATAATATTTAAACTCTTCTACTTCTGTTTTTTCGAGCTTGTTAATCTCATCATAGATGGCTTCGAGTTTTTCATTATTTGTAGCTCTAAAATATTTTCCGCCAGTTACATTGGCAATTTCTTGAAGTAAAGGTTCATCTATTTCCACTTGTCTCATGCCGTAACGGAAAGATCCATCTGCGTTATATGCAATTGGCGAGAGTGCATTTCCATTGGTTCCAAGGCCAATGGTATAAGTCTTTATCCCGAATTCTATAGCCAGGTTCGCAGCAGTTTTTGGTTCAATAAAGCCAGAATTATTCACGCCATCGGTTAGTAAAATTATAACCTTACTAATTGCTTTGCTTTCTTTCAATCTGTTCACGGAAGTGGCTAACCCCATCCCAATAGCGGTCCCATCATTTAATTCACCATAAGTAATTTCACGCAAGGAATTTAGTACGATCGATTTATCACTTGTTATAGGTGTTTTTGTATAACTCTCCCCGGCATAAGCAACTAATCCAATTCTGTCATTAGGGCGCTGTCGTATAAAATCGGAGGCCACTTCCTTTAAGGCAGATAATCTATTAGGTTTTAGATCGCGGGCCAACATACTCGAAGAAACGTCGATTGCCATTACAATATCGATCCCTTTGGTAGTTTTCGTCCGGGTAGAAATTTCCTCTAGTTGTGGCCTTGCCATGGCTGTGATTATTGCGGCCAGTGCTAATACCCTCAGGATAAAAAGTAGTGGTTTTAATTTTGGAAGCAAATCATTCGTTGGAAACCCTTTAATGTTAGAAATTGTGAGGGAGGCGGTTTCGTCTTTTCGTCTAAAAAAGTACCAAAGCAAAGCCACTGGAAGCGCTAAAAGCAACCAAAAGAATTGTGGATTTGCAAATTGGACGTTCTCTAACATTTACACTTGGGTTTTTACATCTACTGAGTTTATAATTCTATCTACTATCTCCTCTGCATACGTGTCGCCATCTTCCCATGACAGCACAATTTGTTGTTGAAAGCCTTTTCCGCCGAACAATAGTATCGTGTATTTTCCTTTGACACCTTTTGTTGCATTATTGGTTGGAAAGGTACCACTGCCGTATACTTTTAATCCCGGCACTCCGGAAATAGAGGTGAATTCCTCTTGTTTAGTAATAATATTTTTGGCACCCTCATCTACAAAAGCCTTTAGAATAAGATCGATGCTTTTTTCATAATTTGGATCCTCTGGCTGGGTAAGCATAGTAGATGACGTACCAATGCGCAACATGTTATCCGGGTTGTAATAGGCAAAGGTTTGAGTTTCTTTTATATTTTCTTTTAATTCTGGAGGAATAGTACTCTCTTGTCTAATTAATACTTCGGGAGAGACTAAATCTATGGGGGGATAGCCGTAGGAACTCGAGATCCATTCTCCTTCCAGTAATGACTTGGAAGGATGCCCTAATACCGTGTCTTTAACAGATTTAAAACCGTAGTAATAAATTGAAGTTGCACTGGCAATAAGCACAACAATTAATGCAGCGGCTCCTACAAATGCAAATCTTTTTTTCCTATTTCTAAGCACCAGCCTTTGTTGATACTCTGCTTGTTGCATGAGTTCCTCCTCAGTTGGTTCAGGGATAGCCTCTTTTGTTTTAATAACGATTTGTTCTATAGCTTTCCGGTCTTGTTCGGCAATAGAAGTCTCTGGTTTAGACCGGGCAAATTTAACAAGGTCTGCCGTCTCAAGGATCTTTTTAAATTGGTCGATGGTATCATCTTCTATTTTTAATTGCCCTGCGTCTTTTAAGAGTTCTATCTTATCTATTAACTGATTCGTAGTACTTTCCAGGGCAGAAATATGGACATCTTCTTCTAGATATGACCGAACTATTGCAGTAAGTTCGGAATAGTATTTTTTATATTCATCTTGTATTAAATACCGCGAATTCTCTAATCGTTTTAGTTCTAATAAAGCCCGGTCATAGGCAGGAAGCATGGCCTCTGCTTCGGCTTCGGTCATCTTTTTGTTGCGAATAAAAAACCAATAAAATGCTCCAAGTAAGGCAAGAATAATTAGAATCAGTAGCACTATCTTCCAAATGTCCGATCCGCTCTTTTGAACCGTCATTAATGGCTTTATGTCAAACATTTTCTGGTTCACAGTATCTACCGGCACGGTGGCAACATTTATTCGAATAGAGTCTGTAAAGTATCCCTGACCATTAATTTCTATCCTTTGTACAGGAAGTATATAGGAACCGGAATCGAATTGGGTAAGCGCATAAATCTTTTCCAAAGTCATTCGATCTAACCGCTTTGTAGTATCTGTTTTATAGGCTTCTACAGTCTCTAAAGGAGAAAAGGTTTGTCCTTCCGGAAAAATAACCTGAGCAAGAGTGTCTGTATCCACTGAGATCTTAAATTGGATCTGCTCCCCAATTTTGATGTAGGTTGTATCTGCCTCCGAACGAATAGTAGGAGATTTTTGTGCAGCACTTTGAAATCCAAAACAACAGAGGACACCCACTAATAACCAATATCTGGTTAGTAACAAATTAGTTCTTGTTTTTAGTTTTCTATTGTGCATACAGTCTATCCACGTTGTTTAAAATACCCTAATAATTTCTTGACATAGCTTTCATCTACCCTGCAGCTTAAAATGCCAGCTCCAGATTTGGTAAACGTATTTTTAAAATATTCGATGCGCTCCTGATAATATTTTTCATAAGCAACACGCACGGTTTTGGATTGTGTGTTTATTAAATGGGTAGCGCCTGTTTCTGCGTCTTCCATTTGCACCATTCCAAGGTTTATCATTTGTTCTTCTTTGGGATCGTAGACTCGTATACCAGTTACATCGTGCTTATTCCCAATAATTTTTACCGTTCGCTCATAATCCTCTGCAATAAAGTCTGATAAAACAAAAACGATTGCTTTTTTCTTCATTACATTCGACATGTATTTCAACGCTTCTGAGATGTCTGTCTTTTTGCTTTTTGGAGAATATTCTATAAGCTCCCGAATAATACGCAATACATGCATTTTTCCTTTTTTTGGAGGAATAAACAACTCCACTTCATCAGAAAAAAGGATAAGCCCCGCCTTATCATTATTTTGTAGGGCCGAAAAGGCAAGTGTCGCTGAAATTTCGGTGATGACGGATTTCTTAAACTGGTTTACTGTGCCAAACAGTTCGGAGCCACTAATATCTACCATGAGCATCATAGTAAGCTCACGTTCTTCTTCAAAAACCTTTACAAAGGGTTCATTATAACGAGCTGTAACATTCCAATCGATAGACCGAACATCATCGCCAAACTGGTATTGCCTTACTTCGCTAAAGGTCATGCCGCGTCCTTTGAAAGTAGAGTGGTATTCCCCTCCAAAGATATGGTCGGAAAGTCGACGTGTCTTTATCTCTATTTTACGAACTTTTTTGAGTAGTTCTTTCGTATCCATTGAGTCCAATTTTTAGCCGGGGAGTTCAAAAGCAACTGTTTTGAACAAATAGTACAATTGTTGAACGTTTAGGGCACTTCAATTTCGTTAACTATTCGGTTGATAATCTCTTCGGAAGTAACATTTTCGGCTTCGGCCTCGTAGGTAATCCCTATTCTGTGACGCAATACATCATGAATTACGGCTCTCACATCTTCTGGCACCACATAGCCTCTTCGTTTAATAAAGGCGAAACATTTTGCAGCAATGGCTAAATTGATACTACCTCTTGGGGATGCCCCAAAACTAATGAGCGGCTTTAAATCGCCAAGATTGTATTTTTCTGGATATCTGGTAGCAAAAACCAGATCCAAAATATATTTTTCAATCTTTTCATCCATGTACACTTCACGCACAGCTTTTTGCGCACTCAGGATCTGTTTAACAGAAATTACGGGTTGAACTTTGTCATAGGCCCCTTTCAGGTTTTGCCTCATGATACGTTGTTCTTCGTTCATTTTAGGATAATCTATTACCGTTTTAAGCATAAAACGGTCTACCTGGGCCTCAGGTAACGGATAAGTGCCTTCTTGTTCTACCGGATTCTGAGTGGCCATTACTAAAAATGGCGCATCTAAAGGAAAGGTCTCATCTCCAATGGTTACCTGGCGTTCTTGCATAGCTTCGAGCAATGCGGATTGTACTTTGGCAGGTGCTCGGTTAATCTCATCGGCCAATACAAAATTTGCAAAAATGGGACCTTTCTTAATTGAAAAGTCATTTTCTTTCATGTTATAGATAAGCGTCCCTACTACATCGGCAGGAAGCAGGTCTGGAGTAAACTGTATTCTGCTAAAACTGCCTTTAACAGCTTTGGCTAACGTATTTATGGCCAGAGTTTTGGCAAGCCCAGGAACTCCTTCGAGTAAAATGTGCCCTTCTCCTAAAAGACCAATAATAAGGCGTTCTATCATATGCTTCTGACCCACTATCACCTTGTTCATCTCGAGCATCAGCAAATCTATAAAAGCACTTTCTTGTGCTATTTTCTCGTTCACCGCGCTGATATCTACAGTAGTGTTTTCTTCCATATTCCTTTTTTAGTAACTGTGTTTCAAACTATTGGTTGGTAGTAGGCCGCAAATTGAAAATTTATTTAGTCAATGCCTGTTAACGATTGGTTAAAAAATAGCCTGAACCCTAAGATTTATGAAGTATTTAAGGGATTTTCATTAATTTCACAAGCCTATGAAAAACTCAAAATCATATTCAAGAATCATTGCAGGGACAATGACCTGGGGTAGCTGGGGAAAGCAACTTTCCAAAAACGAAATGATCGACTTAATGCATCATTGCCTGGAGCATGGAATTACCACCTTTGACCATGCAGATATCTACGGCGCCTATGGGAATGAAGAAGAGTTTGGGAATGCCTATCAGGAAAGTCATATTGAAAGAGAAAAAATTCAACTCATAAGCAAATGTGGGATTCAATATGTTTGTGAAGAAAGAGATAATGTAACCAAACATTATAATTATACCTCTGATTATATTGTCTGGTCTGCCGAGCGCTCCATAAAAAAGCTTGGGACAGACTATTTAGATCTTTTTTTGCTTCATAGACCGAGCCCGCTTATGCAGCCCGATGAAATTTTGAAAGGGATAGAGCAGTTAATTTCTAGTGGGAAGATAAAGCAATTTGGTGTCTCTAATTTTACGCCCTCGCAAATAGCGATGATAGAAACTGCTATCCCCGTAACGGCAAATCAGGTAGAATGTTCCATTACCGCAGAAGGGGTACTTTACGATGGCACCCTGGATGATTGTATTGAACATAACAGAACAGCCATGGCCTGGTCCCCTTTGGGATCATATTTTAGAGAAGAGAACGAACAAACCGCTCGTATTAGAAAGGTGATTCGCTCCTTTGAACAAAAGTATGGGGCAAATGAGAACGAGCTGGTCCTGGCATGGTTATTAAGACATCCCGCCATAATTCACCCTGTGGTTGGGACCACTAGCAAGGAGCGCCTCAAAGATGCTATGAGCGCAACAAAAATAGATTTGGAATTGGAGGATTGGTTTACACTCCTGGCAGCTTCTCAGGGACACGAGGTTCCTTAAAAACAGATAACTACGACAAATATGAAAAAAACAGCATTTATAACGGGCGCTACCAGTGGTATTGGAGAAGCAACCGCAAGACTCTTCGCAGAAAAGGCAATTTCATTGGTACTATGTGGAAGAAGGCAAGACCGACTCGATTCCTTGTACAAGGAATTGAGCCGCAAAACAAAAGTCCATACACTTAATTTTGATGTTAGAAACCGGGAAGCCGTTTTGGCAGCAGTTGCTTCTATTCCGGCCGAATTTTCTACTATAGATATCCTTGTGAACAATGCTGGGAATGCCCATGGAATGGATCCCATACAAAGCGGCAACTTAGATGATTGGGATGCCATGCTCGATATTAACGTCAAAGGCTTGTTATATGTTTCAAGAGCCATCTTGCCTGGTATGGTGGAAAAGAAGAATGGACATATTATTAATATTGGCTCCACCGCTGGAAAAGAAGTATACCCAAATGGCAATGTATATTGTGCAAGTAAACATGCCGTTGATGCTTTGAATCAGGGCATGCGGATAGATTTAAATAGCTATGGAATTCGTGTAGGTGCCGTAAATCCCGGATTAGTTGAGACCGAGTTTAGCGAGGTGCGATTTAAAGGGGATGAAAAACGTGCTAAAAAAGTCTATCAGGGTTTTCAACCGCTAACGCCAGAGGACATAGCAGACATTATTTATTTTGTGGTGACCAGACCATATCATGTAAACATTGCCGATTTAGTAGTAATGCCGACAGCTCAGGCAAGTAGTACTCTAGTGAAAAAGACCCTATGATCAACAAACGCCTTCTGGTAAAAAACCTTTTGGCTCATAACGACGAGAATAGTTTTTATGACAAGAAGCGATGTATTAATATTGGTCATAAAGAAGGGAAGGCAAAATTCTTAAAACATGTTTGTGCGTTAGCTAACAGCAATCCAAAGAACAACTCGTTTATTGTTATTGGGGTAGAAGATGAGGACAATAAAATTGTGGGTGTAGATTTCTTCGATGATAGTAAGATTCAAAACCTCGTAAACGCCTACCTAGACAACCCCCCTTTAATTTCCTATGAGAATATCCCTTTTCCTCATTTACCAGAGGGAAAGGTGGTAGGATTGGTTAGTATAAAATCGAATGGCAAAGTCTGTTCGCTGCGCAAGAATATCTGGAAGTATTATGGAGGAGCTGTCTTCTTTAGGGAGGGAAGTATAAGTATGCCTAAGGCCTACGATATTCAATTAAATGATATAAACTCAACCATAGTAGCGACCATAGAACAGCATGCCAGAAATAACATAGAACTCACGCTCGATGGGGTGATCGACTTTATTAATAACCGGCATAAAGATTTAACGAGCAGTTATAAAGTTTTTAAAGAACAATTTGTGATCTGTTGGGCAGGTAATACAAAGAAGACCAAGAACGAAACGTATTATTCTCGTGTAGATATTGAGTTGATTAATGAGCAGGTAAAATTATTCTATTCTACCTTAGACGAGATCTCTATCGAGCTAAATGACGAGTCATTTACAATCATAGAGTATGTACAACTTGGCCTTGGGAGAGAACAAAAATACTATCCGTTAGAAAAAGTAGGAATCACTTTTTCTGATAATGGTACATACCAGATTAAAAGCAATCTTATTTTTGTTCCCCCGCAATATGATCGCAAGACCCTGTATCATATTTACAACGCCAATAATGCACTTATTCATAAACTGGAGAAGAGTATTGAGCTAACTCGGGCAGAAAAAAATGACCTGATACATTTGCCCGCAACCTACCTTATCTGTTATTTAAATGGGTTTGAAGATGCGAGGGAACAAATGGAAAAGGGGCGAGCGTTATTAAAAAGGAAGCACGAGAAAATCTACACAACGCTCAAAGAATCTTTGAGAATCTTACGAAAAGTAAAATATAGTTAACAATTGTTACCTGGAGGTACTATCACCCTCCAATTGCTGTTGGCTTGGCAACGATTCAATAGCGCCATACCCGGTGGTTGTGATAGCTCCGGCTTTATTGGCTTTTGTTACCATTTCCATAAGCAGGGTATCATCATCCAAGATCTGTACGCTTTTTGGAAGTGTAGCAATCTGTTGCAGCAAACAACCAATAAATGCATCACCTGCCCCTGTGGTATCAACCGGACTTACAGGAATACTCGGAATTGTTTTTTGTGAAGTTTTAGTGCTCACAAATGTTCCCTCAGAACCTAGGGTCACTGCTATAATTTGCGCACCGATCTGGTGCAATACAGCACAGGCATCTTTTACCCCGGTTGTACCGGATAACAACTGAGCTTCCTCTAAACTAAATTTACACAAATGCGATTTTTCCACATAAGGGAGACATTTTTTTACAAATTCTGATTCCTTATTTTTCCAAAGATCACCTCTAAAATTTGGGTCAAAGCTTATAAAGGCACCTTCTGTAAGGGCATCAAATAAATAATGTCCATAGGCTTTTTCCAGGGATCCACCTAAGAGGGCAGTAGCCGCTCCCAGATGCACCATATTATCCTTAAAGGCCGATTTTACAGAAGAATCATAGGTTAACTCTTTATCTGCACCTCTCGAAAATACAAAGTCGCGCTCCCCATTCTCCGCCAGGGAAACAAAGGCAAGTGTTGTAAAAGTGTCAGATCGTTGAGCCAGAGATATATCTACATCATATCTTTCTAAGGTATCTAATAGAAATGTGCCAAACGGATCTTTTCCTACACATCCGATAAATGCGCTTTTACCGCCCAATTTTGAGATGGCACACGCTACATTTGCAGGAGCTCCACCCGCCTTTTTAACAAATTCGTTGGCCTTTGCCAAATCGGCCCCCTGTTTTTCCGCAACGAAATCTATGAGCAATTCTCCGATACAATAGATGTTTTTCGATAGCATAGTGTAAAATAAATACTGCTTACAATTACAAAGTACTGTAAAATTTGTCCGCAATACAATTCTGGCGAATTTAAATTCACCTGCATAAGGTTATTATAGCTTTAATCACGATTTTTGCTCCATGAGAAGATTGGTTATAGGTGATATACACGCAGGTGTTCGAGGCTTAAAACAAGTACTGGAAAGGGCTGAGGTGCGTGCAGAAGACCTTTTGATTTTTCTGGGGGATTATGTTGATGGCTGGAGTGAAGCTGTAGAAACAGTAGATTTTCTTATGCAACTTAAAACCACCCATAATTGTATATTCATAAGAGGTAATCATGATGATCTTTGTTATCATTGGTTAAAGACTGGTGAAGACAATCCTCTTTGGCTCATGCACGGAGGACAGGCAAGTATGGATTCGTATTTGGCTGCAGGCGACGTGGTAATAAAGAAACATCTGATATTTTATGAGGAGCTCCGTAATTATTATTTGGATAGTGGGCAACGCCTTTTTCTTCACGCCGGATTTACAAACCTTAAAGGGGTAGATTTTGAATACTTTTCTAAAACCTTTTATTGGGATCGTACGTTGTGGGAGATGGCTCTATCTCTGGACCCCCAGCTAGAAAAGGAGAGTATTTTTTATCCAAAGCGCTTATCGCATTACAAAGAAATTTATATTGGGCATTCATCTTTGGATAAGATTGGAAAGTCTATTCCGTTTAAAGCCGCAAATGTTTGGAACATAGATACTTCAGCTGCTTTCAAAGGCCCCCTAACAATTATGGATGTAGACACTAAGGAATTTTGGCAAAGCGATCCGGTGTATACTCATTACCTGTCAGAAAACGGAAGAAACTAAATTTTGGCTTCTATTTAATAGAATTTCCTTTATTTATTAGCGTACTTTGTAGCTTAATCATAAACTAATGAAGAACATTCGACTCGAAGTAATGGACGCAATAGAACCGCAAGTATCTGGTTTTATGGACTCCTTTCTTATACCTGCTGAAGAAATTTGGCAGCCTTCAGATTTTTTGCCTGATTCACAATCCGAAGGATTTTTTGATGCGGTTGAGCAAATTAGAGAGGAAGCTAAGGAGTTGGGTTATGACTTCTGGGTAACCCTGGTGGCAGACACCATTACCGAGGAAGCGCTACCAACCTATGAATCGTGGCTGATGGATGTAGAAGGGATTAATCAACATGCAAAGGAGAATAACGGATGGTCTAAATGGGTGCGAGCCTGGACAGCCGAGGAAAACAGACATGGTGACGTCCTTAATAAATACCTGTATCTCTCCGGTAGGGTAAACATGCGCGAAGTTGAAATTACAACCCAGCACTTACTCACAGATGGATTTGATATTGGGACCGATAGAGATCCCTATAAAAATTTTGTTTATACCTCATTCCAGGAATTAGCCACTAATATTTCACATAAACGTGTTGGACAAATGGCCAGGAAAAAGGGGAATACCTTATTGGCAAAAATGTGTTCCATTATTGCCGGGGATGAAATGAGACATCATTTGGCGTATAGAGAATTTGTAAAAACTATTATGGATCACGACCCTAATGGGATGATATTGGCGTTTTCAGATATGATGAAACATAAAATTGTGATGCCTGCTCATTTTTTGAGAGAATCCGGGGGTAGTATTGGAACCGCTTTTGAGAATTTTTCGAATTGCGCACAGCGATTAGGGGTATACACTGCGCATGATTATATAGAGAT
>CBDUCK010000095.1:0-10693 GCA_965365635.1 uncultured Muriicola sp. | reverse complement strand
AATAGTACCATAGCAGAAGCATTCGTATTTACTACACAGTAACCTTCCCTATAGTATTAACATACGTACGTTGTGATGAACGGTAGATTAGATCTTTGCATTTATGCTATCTATTCTAGTCCTTGGTAGCTTTTCATACGTGCCCATTACTTTGTCCCAAAATGTAAAGTAGAGTCCATAATTTACATGTGAATTTTGGTGATGATGATTGTGATCTACACCGGTATTATACAATTTTATCAAAAGTTGTTTAATGCGGTTCAAATGGATGAAAGGAAAATGCACACCATGGTGAAGGATTGGTAAATTGATGATGTACTTTATGAATATAGCGAAATAGCTTCTTATGGTGAATGAGCCTGTGCGTCCAATAAAAATAAGTGTCATGAATAAAGATCATTAAGAATAAGCTAAAAATTTGATAGGCAAAGCCATAGTCTGTAAAGGCAGCATAGTGTAATGTTATGCCAGACTGAAGCCAATCTATAAAAAGCCATATCCCAGAACCGTAAATAACTAGTGTTACAAAAGAATACGAGATCTCTTTTTGAATTTGCTTTTTAGAAGGATTCTCTTTTTGAATCTTTCTATGTCTTACATCCTTTTTTATAAACACATAAAAGAAAAGAAATGGGATTCCAGCCAACAATAGATATCTAACCACAAACAATGCAGAGATAAGAAACCAAAGTTCCAAAGAAGATTCTTGTATATTCATTATTAAAATGTTGGGCATCCCGATGTGGCCATAGTCGCTAACAGTGTATCTATCTCTGGATCAAGAATGTTTCCTGATTTCCTATGACAAAAGGTACATGGGTTTATATCGCCATCTGTATCTACATATACTCCTTTTTTACCAGCACTAAAACAGCCCTGTCGTCTTTGGTAATAGCCATGATAGGATATAATTGGATATGATGTGTACCTATTGGAAAAATTCATGTCTAAAAAAATGTTCTCTAGTATAGCAATATGCTCATTGTTTAAAGTAACATCTTCGTTTTTATAATGTCCAACTGCTTTGGGTTCCAGGAATTGCACAAAATGAACCCCAGCATCCTTTGCCATTTCCATATACTCCAAAACATTCTCAACACTAACGAACTCTTTTCTCATACATATTGAATAGGCCACCACCAGTCCATTTTTAAAAGCATTTTTGGCACCTTCCTTAGCCCAATAAAAGGCATCCTTATAATTTCTAAAGTTGTTATGTTCCTCCGGACTAAAATGATCTAAGCTTATAAATACTCCGGTGAGTCCTGCTTCCTTTAGTTTATAAGCATTTGCATCAGTAAGTTTAAGGCCAGAAGTATTCATCCAAAAGTTAGTTCCTGCATCAGCCTTTTCCATCATAGAGATTACCATATCTACCTTAAGCATTGGTTCGCCACCAGTGAAGTGGATCTGTGCAGTTCCCATGTCTTGAACTCTTTTCACAATAGCGTGTAAGGTCTCAATAGTAAGGATATCCTTCTTGTTTAAAGAATCCCATTCGTAACAATGGTCGCACTGTAAGGCACACTTCTTTGTAATGGCCAGAAAAACATGATTAAACCGATATTTGGATGATTTTGTTTCCTTGAAATTATGCAGCTCTGAGGCAATAAACCGCTCATATTCAATATCGTTCCAACCCGGTGTATACAAGCCCATGTAATATTTGCCACTCACTCGCGCCATTTTTTTTAGTGTGTGGTCACCTAAAAATCTTCTCCTAAGCTTCACTAGAAATTGTAGCCCCTTAACCCAGTCTGAAGGCGAATCATAGTTCTTGATAAGTACTTTTAAAAGTGTTAATTTGAGTCTAATATGAATCCATTTCATTTGGATACCCGAAATCATCCTATGCTGAGATTGGTTCCTGGTAACTTTTTTAGCCACTGTTGTGCTAGCGCTGTATTGCCAGTTTGTACTGCCCGTAAATGGCAGGGCGTTGATATCTCTTTTATTGAACAACATAGTTTTCATCTTTTGATTGAAAGGCTTTTAGGACTCGGTGATATTCATTTTCAGAGAATCTCGTAAAAGTATTGACATCTCTAAATTTCTGAAGCTCTGTGAAATCGGGAATTCCATCATAATCCCGGACATAGGTATAATAACCCCTATTTTTTAAGAAATATGAATACTCCGAGGCATTCATTGTTGAGGAGGTTCTATAAATTATATCTACTTTATCTCCTACCTGTTCTTGTGTTAAGTACTGCCCGTCTCTAGACTTCAATAAGTTGGCCACATCTTGTCCTGTATTAGTTACTGCTTTAGCAGGAGCTAGTAATTCTGTTTCATAAGGAAGTTCTCCCGAATAGTCGATCCCAATGTAATCTACTTCCCAAAACATATATCCGGTTTCCAGTTTCACCTCAATCAAATCCGTATTAATGGTACTTAGATCTAACTTAATGCCCAAATCGCGGTCTGATAAGGGACCAACCGAAGCCAGTTTTTCAACTTCTTTCCAGATGCCGTTGCTCTTAATAGAAACAGTTAACGGAATATTCTGCTCTTGTTTCCATTTTAATGCCTCTGCCTTGGATGTTCCCTGCTGTTTTTCCTGGAAAGTATTGTAATAGCTCCCGAATTTTTTATTGAACTTTCCAAAAACATAGTCGAGCCATAGCGAATTTTTAGCGGTAATTAGAAGTTTTGCGTCCGTCGCATTAGCAGGCTTGTTAAAGGTAAAAACCACATTGCGCTTGCTATCAGTAGTATTTATAGGTGTATCGAACATAAAGGAAACACCATCTTTAGCAACACCCTGTTGTAGATTATTTATTTTACCATCCTGTACGGCATGAATTGGGCTTTGCAGGTCTTGGTAAATTAATATTCTCCCATTTTTGTCTGCTAATGCCTTTGTATTCTTCGGATGACTTACTACCATGAGTTGGGCAAGATCTGTGTGTTGAATCTCAAGCAATTCATTGGTGATTTGAATGTTATATTGCCCCTGATTGTTCTGCAACGCCGGAAGGGGTAAATAATCGGTTTCCTGAGCATTTTTTATAATGTTCCCTGGGTATAATTCCCCAGCAAAAACAAACTCATTCCCATTGCTGACATATACAAATGGGCAAGAACTTTTTGTTAAGGCAACCACAACCAATAAAAGCACAAAAACTCCTACCGTTCCTAAAGCCGCGTTTATGAAGCTTAATCCTCCATTATTATTTACGATTCCAATTTTCTGAATATCATTAATGGGAATAACAGCATTTCCCAAAGAAAGTGATTCACCAGGTTTTAAAAAAATATGGACCTGGTTCATAGGATTTGTTTTATTTCTGTTATAGCGATATGATTTATTTATTTCAATTGGTTTGTCACTCTTATGCTCTTCAGAAAGAAGCGAGATAGTTCCAGAGAATTCCATGTTATCTTCATTCACAATAGGATTTGCTAGATGTAATGTTGCATTGTTCTTATGAAGTACGATATATTTATCGGCATCATTAAACGCCTTTATCTGTTCGGCTAGTTCTTGTCCACTTTGAATTGGCTCGGATCGAACTTTATAGTACGAACATCCCGTAGCGAGATTCAGAAATGCAATTGTAAGTAAAATAGATAAAAACGATCTGACACCCTTGTGACTCTGAAAGAGTAGTAAGGGGTTGAAATTCATAACTTTTTTTGGTCTCATAGAAGTATGTCTTAAGAGGTTATTAGTAAGGTGCAAAACTCAAGCAATCTATTTTCGGGTAAAGAAGAAGGGCAAAACGAAACTATGAAACACTTATAAATGGATATCCGAAAATCTATTTACAATAGAAAATAGGATATGAAAGGGGAATCTAAGAATGCTGATTACGAAAATCGGATGGGGTCTGATTGGTGAATTTTTTGAAGGCTGTATAGAAGGTAGATTTAGAATTAAAACCACATTCCAGTCCTATGGAAACAATCGTATATTTTGAAAAATCTTTATCTGATAACAATTTTTTAGCCTGGTTAACTCGTAATTCGTTAATATAATCGGAAAAATTCTGCCCACTATAGTGATTGATAAGCTTGGATAAATGACTGGTGCTCATAGCTACTTCTTCGGCTAATCTTTCCATGCTCATAAGCGGGTCTAAAAATTTCTGTTCTATTACCAGCGTGTTTTCAATAGTTCCGAATGCTTTATCATGCTTATCATTTACAAAATCTGATCTATCTGGTATCGCACGTTTTACCGCAATGTCTTTATATTGGTTTGCTATTAGCGATTTTCTAAGTAAGATACGATCCTGAACAATCGTATACCGAAACAATCCCTGGTATCCGATCCAGTACAATAAAATGGAAATAGCAAGCCTCATAGGCAAACGAACCGCCGAGTTTCCTGTTATATTGATTCCTATAATAGCAACTATCCATAATAGAAATACTGCACTACCCAAACCTAAAAAAAGTTTGATCCATTTTATATCATCAAAGTGAAGTATCTGGTGATAAATCTCCTCTTTTCGAAAAACCAAATGCAATGCCTTTAGGAATATAAAAAGCGAAAAGAGGGCATTAAGTATTTCTTCAATTGCTGTATATTTTGCAATAATGGTTACTTCATTTTCACCCAGATAATGCTGCACATAGAGAATAAGTGCCGAACGGAATAGCAATTCAAAGGCAAAAAGGCCGATTGTTAGTCGTAAATAGGTTCTAATTTTATTCTGAACATCGAGATAGTTGACCAAAAAAGAATAGAAAACTGGAATAATCAACATATGCCACGGTATCAGCATATGTCTTATATAAAAATAACCTGAAGAATATCCATTATCTATTAACCAAGCCTGGAGGTTATTTAAAGAAATAAATAAGACGGTAAGGTTTAAAAAGAGAATAACCATGCCAAATTTCTTTTTAACAAGAAACGTGACAATATTAAAAATAAAGCCCTGGATAGCACCTGCGATTAGTAGAAAGTTAATGATGGCAAACCAGTTCAATACCTAATGTTTAGGCTAAATATAATAAAAGATCTAGTATGGATTGTAACTAGTTGTTTGTTGTGTGCTTCTGGCATTGGTTTTTTAAACCACTCAAAGACCTACTTCTCCTATTTTATCCAAAAAGCATAATTCAGGATAATGGTAGCGGACCATTTAAATACTTTTAAATAGTACCACATAAAAATAGAAAAATGGATACTATAAAAAAGTTAGCTGTTCTCCTGATCTTAATAAGTGCCTTCTTAGCTATGTCCTGTGAATATGATCCGGAAAATCCCGGGAACTGTATGTCATATGCCGCCACCATATTCAATGTAGAATGCGACTGTGAACTTTCTACTGAAAAGAGTTGCAAGCGCAATGTTGAACTTACAGAAGACCAGTATTATTGTCTTAAAAAAGCGTTGGATACTTCCCCGGGTCTTTGTTTGTATTTTGAAAGTTTATCTTGTCTTCCGGGAGAAGCACCTGGCTTTCTTACATCGGTTGTGGCATTTCAAAATTTTTATCAGGAGTTAACTTGCATAAATTAGCAGCATCGGGATACGTATTAGCTCCTGGCCGACTTAAATTTTTCTTCTTTTTCGCTCCCTTTTTATTAACTCGAGTTCTCTATTGGTTTGCCCTGCAACTGAAGTGTTTTCCTCTGCTCTTCGAATAAGGTATGGCATCACATCTCTAACAGGGCCAAAGGGTACATATTTTGCGACATTATACGAAGCGGCCGCCATATTAAAAGAAATGTGGTCGCTCATGCCAAATAATTGCCCAAACCAAATTCTGGGGTCATTATGGGAAATCTCCCTTTCTTTCATAAGCTCCATTAACAAATAGGAACTTTTTTCATTATGAGTACCCACAAAAAGTGATATGGTCTCTAAATGATCCAGGATGTATGTGGTAACGAGATTAAAATTGGTATCTGTTTCTTCTTTAGAATCGCAGATAGGAGATTTATACCCCATTTCCTCTGCCCGTTCATTCTCCTTCTCCATGTATGCTCCACGCACGGCTTTTATTCCAATTTTAAATCCTTCTTTTGCAGCCTTTTTCTGAAGTTTTTTGAGGTAGTTCATCCTGTCCCATCGATACAATTGCAGGGTGTTAAAAATGATGGCTTCTTCTTTGTTGTATTTTATCATCATCTCTTCCACCAAAGCATCTGCCGCATCTTGCATCCAGCTTTCTTCCGCATCTATTAACAGTGCAACACCGAGGTCGTGTGCCTTTTTACAAGTTTTCTCAAATCTATTTCTGACTCTTTCCCATTCTGATTTTTCGGAAGTTGTGAGTGTCTCCCCAGCTCCAATTTTCTCATATAACAATAAACGCCCATAACCCGTTGGCTTAAATACAGCAAATGGCATAGCTTCCTTTTCCTTGACAAAATCGAGCATTTTTAACGTCATTTCCAGCGCGTTATCGAGGGGGTCTTCCTCGTCCTGACCTTCAACAGAATAATCGAGAACCGAGCTCACACCCTTTTCCCACATTTTTTCTACAACAGGCATACAATCTTGCTCATTAACTCCACCACAGAAATGATCAAAAACTGTTGCCCTAATTAAACCTTCCACAGGCAGATGCGATTTTATTGCGAAATTGGTTACCGCAGTACCTATTCGTACTAATGGCTGGTTAGCTATTAATTTAAAAAGGAAATAAGCTCTTTCTAGTTCTGCATCTGTTTTTAAAACAAAAGCTTTTGCGGTATTCTCAAAAATATGATCCATTAATTGTAAATTCTAAAGCGTTCAAATATAATCACAGAATTTATAATCATTTGCTAAAAATTAACCTTTAATTTGCTTTCGAGAAACATCTTTTGTTTCTCGTTATAATCTATCAAAGAATAAATATATTGGTTTTTATGGATTCTATTGTAACACCCTCTTACGACATACATTTTGATGAAAAAGCATATGATGAACTTAACAGCCATTTAAAACGAACGAATTATTCAAAAATATTCATTCTTGTTGATGAGAATACGCATCAACACTGCTTGCCCAAATTTATGGCTGAGCTTAGACGCGACATAGAGGTGGAAATTATTGAAATGGAAGCGGGGGAAGTTCATAAGAATATAGAAACATGTACACAGATATGGCATGCACTTTCTGAACTCGATGGCGACAGAAGAAGTCTCCTTATTAATCTTGGAGGCGGAGTTGTTACAGATTTAGGTGGTTTTGTAGCCGCTACTTTTAAACGAGGCATCGACTTCATTAATGCCCCAACGAGTCTCTTGGCTATGGTAGATGCCTCTGTAGGTGGCAAAACAGGTGTAGATCTGGGCATGTTAAAAAATCAGATCGGAGTATTTAATCAACCTTTGATGGTTGTGGTAGTTACCGATTTTTTAGAGACGTTAGATGAGCGCCAATTACGTAGTGGCTTTGCCGAAATGTTAAAGCATGGTATTATTGAGGATCATAACTACTGGAATTCCTTAAAAGACCTCACAAAACTGGAGAAGTTAGATCCTTTTATTTACAGATCTATAGGGATTAAAAATGATGTGGTTCAACAAGATGTACATGAACACAATTTAAGAAAGATCCTGAATTTTGGACATACCCTGGGGCATGCCATAGAATCTTACTTTTTAGAAAAAGATGCGGATAACGCGCTTCTTCACGGAGAGGCTATTGCCGTTGGCATGGTGTTAGAGGCGTTTCTTTCTGCTAAACTATGCGGCTTGGGTCCTAACCAATTGGCAGATATAAAAAATACGCTTTTGGAACGCTATAAAAAGGTCCCATTTAACCAAGAAGATATAGACGGTATTTTAGAACTCTTGAAATTTGACAAGAAAAATTCTCATGGTCTCATCAATTTTGTTTTGATTAAAAGAATTGGAGAAGCTCTAATAGATCAACGAGTACCCTATAATATGTTCGAGGAAGCTTTCGCATACTACAAAGAATAGGGCGTTTATGTACTAAAATCTTGTTTTGACAACTCTTTTCAATTTGCTTTTTAAAATTAGTATAGCTTAGGTATCATTAATAAACCCTTCCTTAATTAGGAATTAATGACTAACCTATGAACCGTATATTAATAGATTATAAGAAACTAGATCACCGTCTTACCAATCTTCTAATTACAAACTATCCTGGCGGATATGGTGATGAGGATATTATTTCCTTTAAAAATCACAAAGGAGAACATATAGAAGCTGTAGAACTTAGGACAGAAGATGCTTTATACCTGGTTAAAATAAGCAAAAGTCTTTCCCATTTTATTGCCAATTTTGAGGCCATTGAGAATGAATTGAAGCATATAGAAACTACGAACATTTCTATAGGAGAAGAAATGAAATTAGAGGCAGAATTTGAAGGAGAAGAGGATGTAGACTAATCTATTAAATACCGCTCCCTGATGATATTGCGATGATGTTTTTGATGGCCACACATGATGAATCCAAGAGCAGCTACACTCATAGGGGAATTACTGGCAACTCCCTTACGCCCTAATGTTTCGGCATCAAACGTCTCAAATAAAACAATCGTTGATTTCCTTACAGCCTTGTATTCCTTTATTAATTCTTTTATACTCCTTTTATTTGCTGCTGAATGAGGCACATAAGCGTCCTGATCAAAACCAGGCAATGGTGTTTGGTCATTTCTCGCAAACCGCAGTGCGCGATACTGGAAAACCCGCTCGGTATCCAAGATATGGGTTAGAACTTCAGCAATGGTCCATTTACCTTCTGCGTACGCATGGGTTAATTTATCGCCAGGGATACTATCAATAAATTGAGGGAAATTTTTCAATTGCTTTTTTAAGGTAGGCAGCAGATCCGCCTCGCCCAGAGCTTCTATATAAGTCTTATAATAGGTATTGTATTCGTGATGTTTAAGTGCTGATGTTTTCATCCGGAAAGTTATAATTTATATGGTTTACACCGGGAATTCAGCACTACAATTCATTAAAGATTGTATGCATTAACCGTTTCTTATCATTGATACTTTCTTCAAGTGATATCATAGTCTCTGTTCTGCTAATCCCTTCAATATCATCGATCTTAAAGATAATGTTTTTGGCATGATTGGTATCTTTAGCCCGGATCTTGCAAAAGATATTAAACTTGCCAGTTGTAATATGAGCCACGGTGACGTAAGGTATCTGATTAAGTCGTTCAAGAACAAATTTAGTTTGATGTGTTTTTTCCAAAAAGATGCCAACATAGGCTATAAATGCATACCCCAGTTTTACATAATCTAAGGTAAGCGATGACCCTCTAATGATTCCTGAATCCTCCATTTTCTTAACACGCACATGTACAGTTCCTGCAGAAATCAATAATTTTTTAGCGATATCTGTAAAAGGTGTTCTGGTGTTGTCTATTAACATATCCAGAATCTGATGATCGATCTCGTCTAATTTAACTTTACCCATATTCGTATAATTTTCAGCAAAAATAAACAAATAATAAACTATATGTAATAAAATTGGGATATTTTTGAACTTTATGCAATGCGATAGCTTTTTTACAACTTTTAAGCTAATTCAATAAATCTACAATCTTCGTTTGCTTTTTAAGAAATATAAGGTCATTTGGATCCGCGCAATCATAGGACTGGTGCGCATAATAATCATCTAACCCCCCCGAAATGTCAACTTTTGGTTCGAATTCTATAGAATTTCCGATTAAAACTTCAGTAAATAATAACCCGAAATGCTCCTTTTGGTCATACCTATCATGCATCAGGTGAACATTCTTGATAATAATATCTAAAAAGCGCTTTTCATTTTCAGGAATATCATAATACTGTTTACTGGAATGGGACGATAAACTGTCATTTATTATTAATTGTATTGCTTTCCATAGGGCTCTAAATATATAGAAACGGGTATGCTCTCGCGCATAGTCGTTTTGAAAATGCCCCGCTTCAAATAAAATAGTAGGGGTTCCTAGTACCTGAAACGTATCCCCAACGCATTTCAAATTAAACCCATCATCATACCTACCTATTTGATTAGGTATAAGTGTAGTTAGATACTGATACATCCCTGCTATTATTTTCATACTAATGAGTCTGCTTTTCGTTACTGTTCTCTGACTATCCGCAGCAGGGGCCAAAAACGAAATGGTAGCAGGGTTTGGGGTATTTCCCGCACTAAAAATGGTACGTTGATCATGTAAATTAAAGCAGAAATCTGGTTTAAAATCGTTGTAAGCTTTACGAAGAATCTTACTTTCTGGCTGGGAAAGCTCTTGAGCATCGCGGTTCAGGTCTATACTATTCGCATTAAACCTTGTGTATACTTCTGCCCCATCCGGATTTAGCATGGGAATTATCTTTATGGTACACATTTGAAGCATACGCCTGGTATCCTTTTCTTCCTCTTTAAGATAATTAAGTAAATCAAATACGGCTTTTGTAGTGGTTGATTCATTACCATGCATTTGGGACCACATAAGTATTTTGATTGGTCCTTTTCCTATGGTGACCCCATAGATAGGTAGCTGCAAAACAGAATGCCCCAGGATTTCTACCAAATGGGTTTTATCTAACACATTCAACAATGGCCGAATCATAGCATGGTTCACATACCTGCCATGGAGCGATCGCTCTTTGAAATTCTTGTAGTCGCTATTTTCGGACATCTAATTTTACACAGTTTTGAAATACAAAAGTAATAGCATTTTAAATTACAAATGTTATTAATATATTTACATATGTATACATATATTAATCAGAAGAAGGTCACAAATGGTTATTGGTGTAAACAAATTATTC
>CBDUCK010000094.1:0-10731 GCA_965365635.1 uncultured Muriicola sp. | reverse complement strand
TTTTAATGTAGTCTGTAAGAGGGCAGAGCTCTGTTCCTCCTGGTATCCCATTTCGGCGAAATCCCAAATTTCTTGTGCAATAGTACCATAAGCTGCTGCTTTATCATCTAGTGCAGTTAGTACATCTTCCTTGCTTTGCTGCCCCTGTATAGCTAGTGTTCCCAATCCTAAAAGGCCTATAAAAAAAAGTGTTTTCATGAGTATTTTTTTTTGAGTTCCTAAATATAAGGAATTGGAAGAGGAAGTTGCGGTGCCTTTTTTAAAACTTGGGGCCCCAGTTACGGTTTTTCACAAATTTTAGTTTAAAAGCTCTAAGGACTATCTGAATAATACAACTTACTTCCTGGGATGATACGCTTGCATTACCTTCGCCAAATGGGTGCGATCTACGTGCATATAAATTTCGGTGGTGGTAATGCTTTCGTGTCCCAGCATTTGCTGTATGGCCCTAAGATCGGCACCATTTTCCAATAAATGGGTAGCAAAGGAATGCCGGAAAGTATGCGGGCTAATGGTCTTATTTAAGCCAATTTGTTCCCCGAGCGTTTTTATGATGGTAAAGATCATAGCCCGGGTTAAGCCTTTTCCCCGTCTGTTTAGAAATAGGATGTCTTCACTTCCTTTCTGTATAGTTTGGAGCACTCTCACCCGGGTTCTGTAAATGGTAATATATTTTTTGTTATGATCGCTGATAGGAACAAAACGTTGCTTGTTTCCTTTCCCCGTCACTTTTATAAAATCTTCTTCAAAGAAAAGGTCTGAAATGCGTAGCTGAATAAGCTCAGAAACACGAAGTCCGCAACCATAAAGGGTTTCTAACATGGCCCTGTTTCGTTCTCCCTCTGGTTTGGAAAGATCGATTGCGTTGATAAGTAGATCAATCTCATCTGTTGACAGGGTATCTGGCAGTTTTCTCCCTAATTTAGGAGCCTCCACCAAATCCATTGGGTTGTTTGTTCTGTAATCTTCGAAGACCAGATAATTGAAGAAGCTTTTTAACCCGGAGATGATACGTGCCTGGGAGCGCGGATTCACTGTTTTTCCAAGTTCATATATAAAACGAGAAACGATCTCATTATCTATACTTAGAGGATCTTCCGTAAGCGCATGTGCTTCTAAAAAGTCTATGAGTTTCGTTACGTCTCTATGATAGTTCTTAAGCGTATTGCTAGAGAGCCCTCTTTCTAATTTCAGATAATGGCGGTAATCTTGCAGCGCTCGTTCCCAGTTCATAGACTAAAGATACTTTTATCCGGATAAATAAAAGTGCAATTTTTGCTTTCCACCACCATTTTGTGGTATTTGGCAACAAAAATAGTGACTGTTAGGATGAAGATTATAGTTTTGAGAACATAATAAAACCACCATAAACATGAAAAACACAGTACTGGCTTTAGTTTCAATATTTTTTTGTAGCGGATTGTTCGCTCAGCAAGGAATCAAAATAGGATTACAGGGAAGTTTTCCTTTTAATGATTTTAGTGATGCGGTAGTGCTCTCTGCAGCCCTGGATGTTGGGTATATGCATGCCCTGGGAGAAGGCGTAGATGCTGGAATAATGACCGGATTTATTAACGGGTTCCCAGATAATTTTAGTGGGGCCGTAGATTTGCCAAGTATTCAATTTTTACCTTTAGCCGCATCGTTTCGTATATGGCCCTCCAATTCTTTTTCTTTTGGTGGAGATATAGGTCAGGCTTTCGGTATTAATGAAGGCAACAATGGCGGGCTTTATTACCGACCCACTATTGGATATCTTTTTGGAACCAATACAGAGATAAATCTATCATATACGGGCATTAAGCTCGATGGTGCTACCTGGTCTACTGTAAACGTGGGGGTGTTGCATACCATACAGATCAGCCCAAATAGATTGTAACTCAAAAAACCAATCCGCAGGTATTTATTAGCCTCATGCTGGTTTCTTCATAAACCGGACGGGTTTCCACGAAAAAAAGCAACATTTTTTAGGACTTCTCAGATGATTTGTATCATTTCATAGTTTTTTCGAGGTAAATAGCTTAGTGGCTGTTAACTAATTAAAAACTTGGGAATTATGAAAAAATTATTGTTTATTTCGATGATTGGCCTGTTCGCACTCCTTACCAGTTGTGCCTCGGTGCGTTATGGCATAAAAGCCGGTCCTACATTTGCCACTATAACAGGAGATGATACCGATAACTTAGATGCCAAAGTAGGGGTCTTTTTTGGCGGGCTTGCTGAAATAGAAGTAGTTGATATGTTTAGTATTCAACCTGAATTGTTGTTTTCTTCTCAAGGAACTAAATATTCTGATAGTGATGGATTCGACGGGAAATTTAAATTGAATTACTTAAATCTTCCTGTAATGGCCAAAGTATATGTGTCTGACGGCTTCTTCCTTGAAGCAGGGCCTCAATTAGGGTATCTGCTTACGGCAAAAGATGAATATGAATCCCCGGGTCTTTCTGGTGAAGATGATTTAAAAGATGAAGGACTAATAAAAGACATTGATGTAGGAGGAAACGTGGGCCTTGGATATCAATTAGATAGTGGATTAAATTTTGGTGCCCGTTATAATTTTGGCTTAACCAATATCAACGATTTTGGAGATTCTGTAGATTTTAGCCAAAAAAACAGTGTAATTTCATTGTTGGTCGGATTTAGATTTTAGATAGGCCATTTCAGATAGCGATGAGGAAGCTCTTAGGGGCTTCCTTTTTTTGTGTCTTTTTTTTGATATTTTTGCCATATGAAAAATATCATCATCATCAACGGGCCTAACCTAAATCTGCTTGGTACCCGTGAACCTGAAATTTATGGTAGTTTATCATTTACAGAATATTTTGAACAACTCCGGGAGAAATACAAGGAAGTTTCCTTGTCGTATTTTCAATCGAATATCGAAGGAGAACTAATAGATAAATTACAGGAAGTAGGGTTTTCCTATGATGGGATTGTATTAAATGCTGCTTCGTATACCCATACTTCGGTGGGAATTGGAGATACAGTAAAGGCTATCTCAACACCTGTAGTGGAAGTGCACATATCCAATACCTTTAAACGGGAAGATTTTAGGCATACCTCTTACATTTCCTCGGGAGCTAAAGGAGTGATTCTTGGTTTTGGCCTAATGTCTTATGAGCTGGGGATTCGGAGTTTTTTATAGACTGCCTACAATCAAAAGTAAAGTTTAGGTTAAGAATATGGGGAAATTAAGTTAAACCTTACTTTTTGTATGGTAAAACCTTAAAACATATGGTAATTTGTTGTATATTTCATTAAAACCCCCAGGTTTTACATTTTTTATGTTCGATTTTCAGGTCAAATAATTTGCGATCTGTGTCTAAATTATCCTATTTGTTTACTGTGGTATATCTTGGTTTAATTAAGGAACAAGGGAAGTAATTGCATCCATTAGGGTGCTGTTCGCTTTTATTAATTCTTATTATTGAACTGAGTATTTGAATAACCATAATGACCAAAAAGCTATGAATCGTTTCAATTCTGGAAGGCCCGGGGGTTTTCTTATTTCATCGACATTTCGTTTACACAATGCTTTTACCAGAAAACAGCTAGTATTTTTGCTGTGTTTAGTAATTTCATGCATTATGCTTGGGGTCCCTCTTTCAATGATATTCTTCACAAACGGATCTTGTTTGTCCTCTTTACACTGGTCTTTAGTTTCTCAATGCAGGCCCAAAAAGATAAGGATATTATCCCCGTTGTTACTTGTGTGAAAGATCTATCAAATGGATTGTTTCAAGCAAGTTTTGGATATGAAAATCCAACTAATAAAGAAGTCGTCGTCGATGAAAACGGCAGCATCATTAAATCTAATAAGGGGAAGAGGGTAGCCAAAGGCCTAAATAAATTTAAACCCGGTTCTGCAAATAAGGTTTTTACCAAAGAATTTGGCCCTGGCGACTTTGTGGAATGGACCATTATCAGCAATGGCAATACCCATACGGTTACTGCAAATGCAAATTCTTCTAAATGCCCGGTAAATGACGCATTTATTGAACCGGTATTATTTAATGGAAAATCAACAGATATTATTGGGCAAGAGCTTACCTCATTATGCGACTCCCCTCAGGAACTAATCCCTTCGCCGCTAATTTTCCAGATTAAGGAAGAGAAGGTGCTTATAGAAATTGTACCCACTGATGGACAATTGGTAAATTTAATCGCCGTATTGCAAGCCGCCCCATTTGGGGATACATATAATGCGAATGGAGACCCCAACGGAACTCCAACCGGAATTTCCGATGAAGATTTCCTATTATATGATGCTAATTCTCCGGATAATTTAAGTACTCAATTGAGTCGATTTGCTGTTATCGATGTGTACTTTTCAAAGCAGGAGCTGTGTCTTTTGAACAATTACCCTTCGTTGGTAAACTTTGCCAGGCCTGTATATCCTGCCACAACTAATTCAGGGGGGGTTATCACTCAAGGTGATGCCGCTCAAAATTCAAACATAGTACGGGATATATTTCGTACGGTAGATGACGAAGGAGCTATTGTTCCGGTTGATGGCTCAGGCATTACCATTGGGGTGCTGTCGGACAGTTATGATACGGCATTCGGTGGTCCCTATGCCCCGAATGACATAGGAAATGGTGAATTGCCGGATGATGTAATGCTTTTGAAGGATAACGCATCTGATGCTACGGATGAGGGCAGGGCTATGATGCAGATTATCCATGATGTAGCCCCTGGGGCTGCATTGCAGTTCCATACGGCAACCGCGTCTCCTAGGGAATTTGAAGAAGGATTTAATACCCTGGCCATTGAAAGCGATATTATTGTAGATGACATTACTTTTATTACGGAACCATTTTTTATTGGCAACGGTAGAATTGCTTCAGCCGTTGAGTCTTTCGTCAATCAGCCAGGAAAATTTCATTTTACTTCTGCAGGAAATCTAGCGAATAAGGGCTTTCAAAGTAAATTCGCTGCATCTGCAACTATTCCGGTTACAAACTTTATTCCTTCAGGAAGCCCTACCAGAGCGCATCTTTTTGATGGCATTGGGGGTACTGATTACCTTCAGGAAATTAGTGTGGTACCCGGCACCTATTTAATTGCTTTACAATGGAAAGAACTATTAGCATCACAAGACAACAGTAACGGTGCTCTCGAAGATTTAGATATTTACATTGTAGATGACCTTGGAAGATTGTTGGTAGGAAGCAATCGTGTCAATATTGCCGGAGATCCAACAGAAATCATTGTTTTTCGGGCTACAGGTAGTGGAACTGCCAATATTCTTATTACAAGTGCAAATGGCGATACCAATGTGCCTTTTAGGTATATTGCTTTTTATACTGCTGCTGAAGATGGTACCCCGGATGGACTGAAATTTGAAACATATTTTGGTGATGGTGCACCTACTGTAAGTGGGCATGCGATGATACCAAAATCAGTTACCACAGGGGCGGTTGGTTATCGTTATGCGAATCCCCCCATAGCAGAATCGTTTTCTTCCTATGGTGGATTATTGGAGGATGGCACCACTCTTGAAATTGATCTTTATGCGCCAGATGGTGGTAATACAGCGTCAACAACTATAGGTCAATTAGAAATTAAAAACGAAAATTGTCCTACTTGCGATGATGATAGTTTTTTAAATTTTTATGGTACTTCAGCAGCAGCGCCACATTTTGCAGGGGCTATGGCATTATTTATGTCGGCTGCACCTTCCTGGTTTCCAGATCCAGCTGTTCCAGGATCAACAACCTACACGACAGAAGAGGCATTGGAATTATTCCAAACGTATGCCGTTCCATTCACGGCCGCCGATGGGTCAGCTGCGGGATTTTTAGACACCTTCGAGGCATTTAACAATATTGCCGCGCCAAGCGCCAAGATAACCGAACTAAGGGTGGAAGATGGCAAAACGCCGAGTGCGGAGCCCTTTACAGTGACTATCATTGGGGAGTTTTTCCCGGACAACCCTGAGGATCTAGAAATATTGTTTGATGAACAGTCGTTGGAAAACGTTGAAATTATTACAGAAGCGGATGGAAGTACAGTCATTACTGCCACTGTACCCACCTTTTCGGGGAACCCTGAATTGTTTGTTGTTACAAACGGGACTACTCCCGGAGGCACAGATGGTGGCCCCTCTAACCCCGTAACATTCTTCGATGATGGCAAATTAGCCTTGAATATTATAGCGAACAATGCCACATTTGAATATGGACAGGACATAGGGCCAACGTATTACAATGCCGATCCTAGCAGCCCTGATTATATTGCTCCCTATTCCGTGGAAGGGCTTCCGGTAGATGCAGATGGAGTACCTGTACCCTATGAAGTGTTAGGTCTTCCACCTGTTATTTTGAACAATAGTGCTATAGATGATAAGCTAGCGGAAGGTGAATTTCCAATTGTATTTGATTACGTGATGACCCCCTCTTTTGGTGATGAGACCTATGATCAGGAGTTATTCCAAATAAATTTTATTTCGGGGTTCGTTGATCCTGATGAAGGAAAAAAAGGGTATCTCACCATTACAAAAAAGGATTTGACCATAACGCCCTATCCAATTGACGAACCTGGAAACACCGTCCCGGATGAAATACCTCCTTTTATATATACATACGGAGATGCTATAGACCTTACCCTTAATTATGCCTATGATGATTCTGGTATTTTTGATAACTTTTATAGTGTAATAGATGCATCCCACCAGAGCGACTTTAAAGAAGGTTTGCCCAATAAGTTTCGAGCAGTTGTAAGTAAGTTTAGGGCTGTCGTAAGTGGAAATGATATAGTTTCTCTTTTAAATGGAGGAAGCTGGAGCGCATCTGACCGCCATATTTCAAATAAATTTCGGGCTGTCGTAAGTGGAATGAATGTTATTGATTTGGATACGGACGATTTCACAAATTATATTGCGGCGCGTGATGAACCTGAGAATCCCGATAATCCCCTCAATAAATTTCGGGCTGTGGTTAGTAAATTTCGAGCTGTAGTTAGTGCCGAAGATTTGTTTTCTGGAGATGTGGATCTTAGCATAGATAATAAATTTAGGGCTGTAGTAAGTAAGTTCCGAGCTGTTGTAAGTACCGACGATCCGGATAGACCTTATAGTGGGTATCAGTCCGTATTTTCGATTATTGATGCAGGAGATGCACCACCCGAGGAAGGTGAGGATGGATATCCTGATCCAGAACGTGCCATTTCAGATATGTATTCATTAAATATGATTACCGGCTTAGAAGTTACCCCTGAGGGTGAAAGCCATTATGTGTACCCGGGAGCTTTTTTAAACGACATGTCTGCTAATTTTAATATTACCTATGTTCCGGGAAGTTTAATTATTAATCCAAGAACACTAACGGCAAGTACAGACAACCTGGTAATTCCCTACGGTACAGTGCTTACGAAAGATGCCTTAACTACTAGTTTTGACGGATGGGCCTTTGAAGGGGAGTTCCAGGAATCTGTGGAAACTGTTTTTCCAGAAGCTGATGGTGGCATACCTTACTATTTTATTAAATTAAATGAAGATGGTACTCCTTTACCTGATACAGAAGAGAATAGATTAGGAATAAATGCGCTTACAGATCTTGGCGATTATCTCATAAAAATTGGAGATCCCCAAAATTATGCGATAACTCATACAGTTGATGCTACCTATGGTACATTAACCATTGAGGCAGCTACTTTAGCGTTTAAACCGCCGGTTGATGACCCTGCACTAACAATCAAATATGGTGATACTCCTACTATGAATCCGGATTGGATTACAGGTTTTGCCGAAGGTGAAGATGCGGCTATTTTAGAGGGCTTGGATAATGAAATTCCTTACTATTTTAAGAAAGTAGGAGGAGATGATACTGAATATACCATAGGAGGGCCCATAAAAATGGATGCCGGTGATTATGAGATTTTTATTACAGATGATCTTTCTGACAATTATATTATTGTTCCGGATCCAGACCGAGGTATCTTAGTAGTAGAACCAGCTACCTTAACTGTTACAACAAATGATTTGGCTAATATAGCGTATGGTATTGTGGTTAAAGACGTTATAGGAACAACCATACCAGATGAAGAATTTGCTTATAGTGAAGGCATTTCAACAGTTTTCCCCGATGGAATACCCTACCTTTTTGTAAAAGGAACAGATGATCCATTGACGATTGATGCAGTAAAGGAACTGGGAACCTATGAGATCGAGGTGGAAGCACCGTCATCTGGTAATTACGTGATGGCATATAACCCTGATCCCCTCACTTTAACAATAGTGGAAGCCCCTATAACATTTACTTCTTTAACAATAACGGAAACGTATGGCATATCTCCTGAACCTAAAATAGTTCCTGTATTTAGTGGTATTGCTACAGCATATGGGGAAGATGAGTCTGTTTTGTATGATGTTGATGGGTTGTTGCCCTACTATTTTGAGGATGCTTCCGGGACTCGTTTCGAAAAGGGTGCCAATTTAAATGCAGGCGATTATGATATATTCATTACAGACAAGCCTAATGATAATTATGTTTTTCCTGTGGTAAAGCTTGGCACCTTACGGATTGATCCGGCGATTTTAACATTTGCTCCATCAGCAATACCGGTGACGTATGGCGAAACCCCTGTGATAGATCCCGGTTTTGGACCTTTTGCTTATCCTGATGTAGAAAACCCATCGACTGTTTTTCCTGAAGCCAGTGGTGGAATACCCTATTATTTTGTGGATGCTTCCGGGACTCAGTTCGGAAAAGATGCCAATTTAAATGCGGGCGTTTATGAAATCCATATTACGGATGATCTTAATAATTATACTATAAATGGCACTATAGGGACATTAACGGTGAATAAGGCAATTCTTTCTGCCACTATTCAGGATTTGGTGATTGATGAAGGAGTAACCATTGACCCCACTATGATAACAACTGCTATTACAGGGTTTGTTTATAACGAAACCGTTTCAGGGGTGTTTCAGGGAGATCTCCAATACAGTATCGAAGATGTGGAGGGCAATGCGTATACAGCAGGAGCTGTTGGGACCTATTTCATCAAAATCTTAGAGCCATCATTTTTTAATTATGTGATTGAATACAGTCGAATTGGAACCGTGTATGTGAACCCCATAGACGAACAAAGAAAAATACGTACGTATGCTGATTGTGTGGAAGAGATCCTAGGTGAGGATGGCTTGAATTACATTGCCCATTTCAGGTATTTGAATCCTAATAATGAGGCCATTTATATATTGGAAGGACCCGAAAATCAGTTATCCGGGCCTGCTGCGTTAACCTCCATTGGGGAACTGCCCATTAAATTTTTACCGGGCGAGCACACTTTTGAAATTCGTTTTGATGGCACTACGCTGAAATGGGAACTTACAAGTATGGATAGTAATCACAAAACCTCAACGACTACGAATGTCAATGCCAATTCCAATAAATGTGATTCTGGCAGTATAACCAATGAAAGTGGGATTCCAAATTACATGTTGTATCCAAATCCTGTAACAGAAGCCGAAGGTGGCATTTTGTATATTACACAGGATATCCCGGCAATGGTTACGCTAGAAGTCTTTGATTTCTTTGGTATTAAATACTTGACTAAGGAGCTAGACGGCACCAACGCACCCACAACGCATTCTATTAATATGAGTGGCAGTAGCTATCCTGTGGGAATGTATTTTATACGTTTAACGACTAATAGTAATGTACAGGTATTTAGTGTAATAAAAGCTGAGTAAATTGCGATGCCAATGATCAATTATAAAAAGAGAACCTGCATCTTGTTAGTAACATCGCTTTTGCTAATGCTATCTGGGACCCTGCATGCTCAGAATGCCCAAATTGACAGTTTAAAACAGCTTGTCAAAACTGGGAAACAAGACACCACAGTGGTCGCGGCCTTAAATGCTTTGAGTTTGGAAATGATCCAAATGGACGAATTGGATCAGTCCAGTGCTTATGCAGATCAAGCCATAACACTTGCGGGTCAACTGGCATTCAAAAAAGGCAAGGCCTATGCCCTTAAGAATAAAGGTCTCGCAGAGTATTATCAAAGCAACTACAAAGAGGTTCTGAATAATTGGACACAATCGCTTGAAACTTTTGAAACCATTCAGGACACCATAGGAATTGCCAAACTCGTAAATAATTTGGGGGCCGTTTATTATAGCCAGGGCAGCCATACAAAAGCTCTGGAATTCTATTTACGATCGTTAAGTCTTTCTGAGAAAACCCAGGATACTTTTAATATAGCTCAAGCCTTACTTAATATAGGTGGCCTATATAGTCAGATGGGAGATTATGACAAAGGGTTAGACCGTTATCAACAAATTGAAAAATATCTTCCGAGTTTAAATAATCCGCAAATAGAATCTGCCTATCTAATGGGTATAGGGGAAATTTATGGTCTAAAAGGTAACAATAAAGAAGCCATCCGTTATTTTCAAGAAGCCTTGCCTATCAATGAGAATACCCAGGATTATGCCCATACTTTAAAAATGCTGGGTGTTGAAGAATTTAAAATAGGTAATAAAAAGAAGGCCATAGACTATTTGAATAGATCCTATGAGCATGCCTCGCGCTCCAACCTTACTTTAGACCAGGTACAAACACTTATGGCTTTGGGTGATGTCTATCAGGGTAGTAATATTTCTTTGGCATTGAAGTCTTATAAAGAAGCCGAGAGCCTTGCATTAGGCATGGAAACCAATGAAGAATTACGCGATATTTATAAAGGGATGGCCACGGTCTACCAAACGGCAGGTAATTT
>CBDUCK010000093.1:0-10740 GCA_965365635.1 uncultured Muriicola sp. | reverse complement strand
CCGTTTTGAATTAGATCGTTCTCAAAATCCTCCATTTGCTGAACAAGTCTTTTTGCCAAATCCCTATCCTCCTGAAGTATCATATTCCTTAATTGTTCTTCTAACTTAGATCGGATTTGTTGTTGCTCTTTATAGATCTCAAATAATTCCTGAAGATCTTCCTCTTGTCCGCCTTGTCCGTTCTGTTCACCATTCTGACCAGATTTAGACTTGCCTTCTTTCCCCATTTCAGACCCTTCTCCTGCACCTCCTTTGCCTTCCTTACCTTCCTTTCCCCCGGAGCCTGGCTCTTCTCCCTGTTCCTGTCCTTTTTCCTTTCCGCCCTTTCCTTCTTTCCCCTTCATTTTTTCCCCAATACCTTCCTGACTCTTAATTATATCGGGTAATTGAAAGCCTTCGCCTTCACTTCCTTTTCCGGCTCCCTGGGAGAGACTTTGTTGCATATTTCCCAATAAATTGGCTAGAAAATCTGCCAAATTATTAGAGGCAGTTAGTACGTATTTCTGATATGATGCTCCCTGATACGTCTGACCTTCGGCCATGCTCTTTAGTGTCCTGTCTATATTATAATACACCTCAGTAATTTGCTCGTTTACGAACTCTGTTATCTCAGCTTGTCTCATAGAAAGGGTGAAAAGACTATCATCTACATGCTCAAATAACTTTCGCAGTTGTTGTTGTTCTCTAACTGAACCAGCATACCCTGCCACGTCGTTTCCATTTAACTTTAGCTTATCTAAGAGTGTTTCTTGTTTAAATGAGAACGTAATAAGGTTGTCTAGTATCTGTCGTAGCATCTCAGCATCTTCCGCAACTGAAGAACCCCCTGCAGAAGAAGAAGCCTGCTGTAGGGCCTCACTCATTTCTCTCATTTTTGCCGCAGCCCCTTGTTGTTTTTGAGTTGCCTTGTTTTCGTTTTTAGAAGGTCCTCCTTCCTCGCCGGCTTGTTCCGCCCCCTGGTCCTTATTTAATTCTTCCAGTGCCTGTTTCTGGTCCTCCCTAATTTCTTCCTTTTTGTTTTGATCAATGTCCAGGTTTAATGGCTTTTTTAAATCCGTATTATCTTTAACCAGTTCATCCAATGATTTTGCTACGGTATCAAAAGCTTTATTTAACTTTTCTTGTTCCTTATTTACTGTTACCTCCTTAGGATTCTTTTCTGCCAGATTTTTCTGTTCCTCTGACAACAATTCTAAATCCTTAGCCAGCTGTGAAGCCTTTTCGGTAACATAATACCTCTTTGTAAGTTCGAGCAACTGCTCCAAATTTCGTTTACTGTTCTGTTGCTTTTTTCCAATCTCCTCGAGCTTCTCTGCTAGTTCCTTCTTGTCTATTTTATCTGCTACTTTCTTTAATTCCTCCAGTAATTTCTCATTTTTTTTAGCCTCTAATTCCTGTCGTTCCAATCGCTCTTGCAGCAACTCGTTCATTTTATTCTGTTCTTCTGTATTCTTTAATGACTCTTTTAAGTCCTTGCTGAACTTTTGCATCATCGACTCCTGTTGTTGCTGCTTTCGAAGAAAATCTTTTATCTGGTTCTGGTCATCAAAATTGAGGGTATTCTTTTCTTTTTGATCTTCATTTAATTCCTTTAATGTTTCTTCCTGTTCTTTGAACTGTTCGAGAGATTTGTCCATAATGTCTAATATAGACTGCTGGTATTCCAATTGCCTATTACGTTCTTGTCCTTCAGTCCGTATAAGAGTATTAAAGACGGCGCTTTTTACAGTTTTGCCACCATGAATAGCGTCATTATCTGTAAGTAAAAAATAATATTCATACTCCTGCCCCTTTTCCAGAATAAGACCGGACGGAAATGTGTAATAAAACTGATACACACTACTATTGGGTTTTTCTAATATTAATTTTTTCTTTCTATCTTCTTGGTTTACAACATAATACACTAATTCTATTTTTGATATACGGTAATCGTCTGTACCCTCTCCCGAATAATACAAATTAGAACTAAGCGGATCTTGTATTTCTTCCACTTCTAATGTAGGACTCTCATCTTTTATAACCTTAAGCCCATAATACAATGTTTCATAGTCCATAACATTGTTATTAGAAGCGCTTAGTTGATATGTAAGGTCGTTATAGATTTGTTTTGAATAGGCAAACTCTTCATTATTCCCAGTCAACAAATAGGAACTGTCCTTTGTTTTAAACTTAAGCTGTGAAGTGTTTTTCCCTTTGATATTCCACTCTACCTTTGTCCCTTCCGGAATAATAGCATTCCCAGTTCCTTGCAACGTATCCCATGATTTTTCGACATAATCTGGATACTTTAAAATAGTTATTAGCTGTTGAATGGCCGGGGTTTTGAGTGCTCTTAATTGGTATGTTTTTGAAATGACATCATTGGCCCTGAAAAAGAATTTAACCGATTGTAACGGGGCTCTAAATGTATACGTAAATGCATCTGCGTCTCGCTGTAGTAGCATATCATTTCCGTCCACAACTATATGCACGTCATCTGGCTGTACTTCCCCTTTTGTTTGTACCTTAATTGTATATGATTCACTTTCCAGGGCATTCATATTTCCATTAAGGAGTACAAATTCGAACGGTGCCGGTGGTTGGTATGCGATATCGTAGTTTACTACTCGCTCATAGGAGCCTAAAAAGGAATCTAAATTTCCCGACACCCATAGCAAAACAACGATAATTAAAGGAAATATCAAATATTTGGAATACCGAAGGCCGTCTTTCAACTGAATAGCGTTGGCAAATGGAATAGGATTAAGGGTTCTAGAGCGTTGTTCTATACTCGCTAGTAACAACTCAGATTTATTGCCATCCTCCGCTAACTCCAACAAATTAAATAGCCGGTCTCCTACTTCTGGAAAATGCCTTCCAATTAATAAGGAAGCTTCTTTAGCGCTAATGCCCTGTTTTATTTTAAACAGGTAAAACAATGGGGTGATGATGTATCTAACAAGGGTAAATCCTACTACTCCAATTAATAGTAATAACAGTATTAATCGCCCTGTTGTGCCTAACCACAGAAAGTATTCCAGAGAGACTATACCGATAAAAACAAGTACTCCAAACAATAAAAAAAGTAGTGCCCCTTTGATCAGTAGCCGGGTATAATACTTTGTTGTGAAAACGGATAGTTTGTGCAGAATGTCCTTATAACTATTCAAAATCTTTTATATTTAATACCAAGATACCGGATATGCGAGAATTGATCCTCAAATATTTGTTAAAAAGCTTACAATGAAAGATTTAAAATACGTTGCTGCTTTAACTATTCCATTGTCTGCCGTTGTTAGTATTTCCTTAAGTGGCTATTGGAGCTATTTTACTGTTGTCTACGCTTTCATCATTATCCCATTGCTAGAATTGATCTTGCCGTTAGATGCCACTAATTTTGACACCAAAGCAAAAGAAAAAAAATCAACCTCCATTTTATTCGACTGGATGTTGTACGCAAACATTCCTATAGTCTTTGGTTTGCTTGGCTATTTTTTGTGGACTGTCACCTCACAACAGTACGCCACTTATGAGCAAATTGGATTAATGCTCTCTACAGGTATTGTGCTGGGGACCAACGGCATTAATGTAGCACATGAATTAGGTCATCGGTTAAAAAGCAAAGAACGCTTTTTAGGTAAATTGTTATTGTTGCCTTCTTTGTATATGCATTTCTACATAGAGCATAATTTTGGTCATCATGTTAATGCCGCTACTAAAGAAGATCCTGCCACCGCATTATACAATCAACCTGTGTATTCCTTTTGGATTACTTCTGTAAGCCGTCAATTTATAAAAGCCTGGAAGATTCAACGCGCTCTATTAAAATCTGGGTGTAATGGCATATTTTCCGTTAAAAACGATATGCTTTGGTATATGGTGTTTGAAGTTCTTTATCTGGCTACTGTGTTCGCCTTACTTGGTTTAGAGGGACTCCTCTTTGCTACAGGGGCCGGCGTAATTGGTTTTCTTCTATTAGAAACCGTTAATTATATTGAACATTACGGCCTTATACGACTAAAACTTCCTTCTGGGCGTTATGAACGGGTGCAAGAAATACATTCCTGGAACAGCAATCATGTGCTGGGGCGTATTGTCTTATACGAATTAACACGTCACAGTGATCACCATTATTTTTCTTCCAAAAAATATCAACTTCTGGATAATCATAATAGTTCCCCACAAATGCCTTATGGATATCCTACTTCTATGGTATTGTCCCTTTTTCCTCCAGTGTGGTTTAAAATAATGAACCACAGGATTCCTGCTTCCATGAAGCCGAATTCTTAAATAGCCAGGAATTTTTCCTTGGCTATTTTTAAAGACATTTTACTCCTTTGGCATTAGCCCTCATACTCCTATCTTTGCTTCTGAAATTTATACCTGATGAATCAGAAAGTACGTGTTCGTTTTGCCCCTAGTCCTACTGGTCCACTCCATATTGGGGGGGTCCGTACTGCTCTTTATAATTACCTCTATGCCAAAAAACATCAGGGAACTTTTGTTTTGCGTATTGAAGATACCGATCAGAACAGATATGTTGAGGGAGCAGAGCAATACATTATTGATGCCTTAACATGGTGCACAATCCCGTTTGATGAAGGGCCCGGGAAAGAAGGGAACTATGGGCCATACAGACAAAGTGAGCGCAAGCATTTATACAAAAACTACGCGGAAGAACTTGTGGCGAAGGGCAACGCCTATTACGCCTTCGATACTGCCGAAGCATTGGATCATCACAGAAAAGATCACGAGGCTAAAGGAAAAACTTTTATTTACAATTGGCATAATCGCGAAAAACTAACAAATTCTTTAACTCTGACCAAAGAAGAGACCAGGAGCAAAATAGCCTCTGGTGAAGATTATGTAATTCGGTTTAAAATGCCACATCAAGAAATACTGCTCCTACAAGATTTAATTCGTGGCCAAATTAAAATAGACACCTCCCTTTTAGACGATAAAGTATTATTTAAAGGCGATGGGATGCCCACGTATCATTTGGCAAATATTGTGGATGATCATTTAATGGAAATTTCCCATGTCATTAGAGGTGAGGAATGGCTTCCTTCACTGGCGCTTCATGTACTACTGTATAAAGCATTTGGCTGGAATGCTCCAGAATTTGCCCACTTACCTCTCATAATGAAGCCCACCGGGAAAGGTAAATTAAGCAAGCGAGATGGTGAAAAAATGGGGTTCCCCGTATTTCCTTTATCCTGGGAAAACTCTATCGGCTATAAAGAAGCAGGGTACTTTCCGGAGGCCGTAATTAATTTCTTAGCCCTTTTAGGTTGGAACCCTGGGGATGAACAAGAATTATTTTCCCTGCCAGAGTTGATAGATGCCTTTGATTTGGCAAGGGTTCATAAATCTGGCGCCCGTTTTGATCCCGATAAAACAAAATGGTATAATCATCATTATTTACAATTACAATCTAATGATGCTCTTGCCAAAAGTTATGCGGCTATTTTAGAAACAAAACTGGGTTCTGATTGCGATAAATTCAATATAGATTATGTTACGAAAGTAGTTTCCTTAGTAAAGGAACGAGCCACTTTTGTATCGGACTTTTGGGAATTAAGCTCCTACTTTTTTAAGGCTCCTGAGGCCTATAATGAAAAAGCGGTGAAGAAGCATTGGAAAGAGGATACCCCAAATATCTTAGAATCATTAGTTACCGTTCTTGAAGACCAATCACAATTCGACGGGGAGACGGTTGAGGCCCGTTGTAAAGAATGGATTGCGGGGCAAGAGTTATCCTTTGGTAAGGTGATGCCTCCACTTCGCCTGGCCATCGTAGGAGATCTTAAGGGGCCGCATTTGTTCGATATTATGAGTCATATTGGAAAGAAAGAAAGCATAAGCCGTATTAAAAACGCAATCACAATTCTTTAATATCTCTTATGAATTGAAGGATATTTAGTGTTTTGCGATGGTTTATCCCTTTTTAGAATGTAACAAAAAGCAGTAATTACCTACATATAGAGTACGCACTTGTTTTAATCATTAACTAAATCTTTATTCTATGGAAAATTTTATATTAATACCTATTTTCTTTGTTGGATTTATAATCCTTCTCTTGTCCTTTTTTGTTGTAAAACAACAAACTGCTGTTATCGTTGAGCGATTTGGAAGATTTTTAAGCATACGAAATTCCGGATTACAAATGAAAATTCCACTTGTGGATAAAATTGCGGGGCGTGTAAGTTTAAAAATTCAACAGTTAGATGTTATTGTGGAAACTAAAACACTTGATGATGTATTTGTGAAACTTAAGGTTTCTGTTCAATATGTTATTATCCGCAGTAAGGTATATGAGGCTTTTTATATTTTGGATTTTCCACACGAGCAGATAACTTCCTATGTATTTGATGTTGTAAGGGCCGAGGTTCCTAAAATGAAATTAGATGATGTCTTTGTTAAAAAGGATGATATCGCTATTGCCGTGAAATCGGAACTTCAGGATGCGATGCTTGATTACGGATACGACATCATTAAAACCCTTGTCACCGATATAGATCCGGATGCACAGGTGAAGTCGGCAATGAACAGAATTAACGCATCGGAGCGAGAGAAAATTGCAGCTCAATTTGAAGGAGATGCTGCCAGGATTCTAATTGTAGAAAAAGCAAAGGCCGAAGCGGAAAGCAAACGATTACAAGGAATGGGTATTGCGGATCAACGACGAGAAATTGCCAGAGGTCTTGAAGAATCTGTAGAGGTTTTAAATAAAGTAGGTATTAATTCTCAGGAAGCTTCCGCCCTGATTGTGGTTACACAACACTATGACACATTACAGGCAATAGGGGAGGAAACTAATACCAATCTTATTCTTCTGCCGAACTCGCCACAGGCTGGAAGCGACATGTTGAACAATATGGTGGCTTCTTTTACTGCAAGTAATATGATAGGTGAAGCCATGAAAAAAGATTCGCCAAAAAATAAGGGGAAAGGATAAAAGAACATTTACTTCTTAAAATAAAACCTGAAGTCTATTTCTAGCTTCAGGTTTTTTATTTACACCATTTAAGAGTTTATTTCTTGCTAAAAAATAAGAAATCTATTCTAAGCAGATTTCCCGGCCTTTTAATACTAGGGGGTACCCATCCTATGCGGGTTTACATGTAAAAAGCTAGCTAAGCAGTATTTTAAGTCAATTTTTATAATATATACTTATTGTTATATTATTTTTAATAGAATTTTTCTATTCTAATTTTTTTCTTGAATTTTTGCCCATGTGTCTCGCAAGGACACTGTTCTGTTAAAAACCAACTTTTCTGTAGTTGAATCCGAGTCTATATTAAAATATCCAAGTCGCTGAAATTGAAAACGATCTCCGGCTTGTGCATCCTTAAGACTAGGTTCCACATATCCGGTAACGATCTTTAATGAATCCGGATTTATAAATTCCATAAAATCTCTGTCTTTATGTGTATCTGGGGATTCGTCTGTAAAAAGTCGGTCGTACAATCGCACTTCTGAAGGAATTGCCTGAGCGATAGATACCCAATGCAGGGTTCCCTTTACTTTTCGAAGACTCTCTTCTGTTCCACTGCCGCTTCTGCTTTTTGGATCATAAGTGCACTGTATTTCCGTAATATTTCCCTGTGCATCCTTTGTGCAGCTTTCCGCCTTTATGATATAGGCATTTTTAAGTCGGACTTCCCCTCCGAGTTTTAGTCTAAAGAACTTTCTGTTGGCTTCTTCCCTAAAATCTTCCTGCTCTATGTATAATTCTCTCGAAAATGGCACTTCACGCGATCCTGCGGATTCATCCTCAGGATTATTTTCGGCCTGTAACCACTCTGTGTGGTCTTCAGGCAAATTGGTTATGACCACTTTTACCGGGTTTAACACTGCCATAACACGGGGGGATAATTTATTCAGGTGTTCGCGAATATGAAATTCCAATAGGGAAACGTCAACCAAATTTTCCCGTTTGGCAATCCCTATGGTATCTGCAAAATTACGAATAGCTTCAGGGGTGTATCCTCTTCGTCGCAATCCTGAAATAGTCGGCATACGGGGATCATCCCATCCGCTAACCACATTTTTCTCTACCAGTTGTAAGAGCTTTCGTTTACTAACAACAGTGTGGCTTAAATTTCTTCTGGCAAATTCGCGTTGTTTTGGTCGTATTTTACCTGTTTCTACCACCTGATCTAAAAACCAATCATACAATTCTCTGTGAGGCGCAAATTCTAGTGTACAAAAAGAGTGTGAAACTTGTTCTATATAATCGCTCTCCCCATGCGTCCAATCGTACATTGGGTAAATACACCAATCGGTATTTGTTCTGTGATGTGGCCTATGTAGCACCCGATACATTATGGGGTCGCGAAGTAACATGTTTGAAGCGCTCATGTCTATTTTAGCCCGTAAAACATGACTTCCCTCTGGAAAATCTCCTTGTTTCATTGCTTCAAATAATTGTAAATTTTCTTCAACAGGGCGATCTCTATAAGGACTAGCTGTTCCTGGTTCTGTGGGCGTTCCCTTCTGTTTTGCCATTTCTTCCGAAGTTTGGCTATCTACATAAGCCTTCCCTTTCTTTATCAAGCCCACGGACCAATCATACAATTGCTGAAAATAATCCGAAGCATAACATTCTGTATCCCAGTCATATCCCAACCATTCTACATCCTTTTTGATGGCTTCTACGTATTCTTTTTCCTCTTTGGCCGGGTTAGTGTCGTCGAACCGGAGATTTACAGGCGCATTATACCGCAATCCCAGTCCAAAATTGAGACATATAGAACTAGCATGCCCTATGTGCAAATAGCCATTTGGCTCGGGTGGAAATCTAAAGCGCAGCTGCTCCTTAGAGAACCCAGCTGCCAGATCTTCCTCCACAATATGTTCTATGAAATTCAGCGTTTTATTCCCCTCGCTCATAAGTAACTTTTTAAAGCTGCAAAGGTAGCAAAAATGCCCGTAAAGGCCCCATAAAAAAGCCTATCCATACAAATAGGTGCGTTTCACAACATATTTATTTAGCCCTACAACATATAATTCATGTAGTGGCATTATTACTACATATTTGTTATTGAATACTATGGGATTTAGAAAGTTAGGTGTTTCTCTGAACAAAAAACATCGCCGTAGTCCCCAAAACTACAACACTTATGAAATCAAAATTATTTTTATTCATACGGTTATTTTTGCTGTCAATACTCCTACTTGGTGTTGACACTATTTATGGCCAAGTACTAAATGCACCGGTACCAGCTCCGAATCAAACTCCTCCTGCTGGTGCTACGCCTTGGAATGCCGCTTGTGCATCTGCCTCGTTTAATGATTACTGGGTTAATTTTACATGGAATCCACCACTTGTAAATGGCGACAACGAATTTATATTAGAATTATCCGATGCTACAGGAAATTTCAGTAGTCCTGTTGAATTAGCCCGTGATAATTCCCAAAATACCACCTTCGATTTCTATTTTCAATTCACAGTCCCTGCAAATACCAGGGGTGAAGGCTACAAAATGAGGGTGCGAAGTACGAGCCCAGCTGTAACGGGCCCTGAATCGCTCGCCTATCCAATGTACTTTATTGATATTGACTCCGGAATAACTATTCGCCAGCAAGGTGAAGCCGATTTTGGTGATGGTACTGCTGAAGTTTGTAATGGCAATTCCATTACTCTAGAGGTTTACGGACTTCCAAATTCTAATACTTATCAGTATAATTGGTATCGTTCCGGAACGCCTCTGACTAACAATACAGAATCTATTACTGTAACCCAGGCCGGCATGTATAATGTAGAAATAGACTACGGGTCTTGTTCCGGTTCCGGAAATACCCTATCCAATATTATAGATGTAACTGCAGGTACAAGTCTAGGCATTGGCATTAATCCACCCGCTAAAACAGATCTATGTAGTGGGGAGACCATGCCACTTGAGGCCAACATAAATAACCCTGCTTTAACATACACCTGGTACAAAGATGGTGTTGTTATTCCGTCTTCTAATAATTACATCTATACGGTAGATGCCTCTTCTCCAGGTTTTGAAGGAGATTATCAGGTGGAGATCTATGGGCCAGGCGCCTGTGTAGAGCGCTCCGCAGGTGTCACCATGACCAATGCAGGAAATTTCACTGTAACAAGAGATAATGCCGCGAATATTGTAATACTCCCGGGACAAACGACAACATTAACAGTCTCTACTGATGCTTCTACCCCTACCTATCAATGGTATAAGGATGGAAGTCCAGTAGGCGGAGCTACCAACGCTTCCCTTATTGTAAACGATACGGAAGTTGGAACATATTTCGCACGGATAACCCTTAGTGGAGGAGCTTGTGCTTCTACCTCATTGGATTCTGAAGCAACCCTGGTAGTAACCCCTGCTTCTTTTGAGTTAGTAATCGATTATGCAGCATCTTATGTGGCTTGTGAGAATACCGATATTGTTTTAGAAGTGACTACAATTAATGCCGTAGATTCCGGAGGAACAAGAACAGATGTAACTGCCGCCCTTCTTGGTGATTTTAGTTACCAATGGAAACGAAATGGCGGTGTTGTTGCAGGAGCAACTTCGTCTGCAATAAGTTTAACAGACCCAACAGAAAATGGTTCCTATGAAATAGACGGAACTATTAGTACCTATAACAGTACTTCAAATAGCCTGTCGGTTCAGTTATTAGTAAATGAGACCATTACCATTACCAGTACCAGTCTTGTTAGTTGTGGGCCTGCCGAACCGGTAACAGTAAGCACCACTACGAATCTTACAAGCGAAACGTTCGATTGGT
>CBDUCK010000092.1:0-10781 GCA_965365635.1 uncultured Muriicola sp. | reverse complement strand
ATACCATACGGTAGAACTGCACTAACTAATTATTTTCTCCAAAGTGTTATTGGCACGTTTATCTTTTATGGATGGGGGTTGAACTATCTTGGAGAACTGCGCAATGCTTATTCTTTTTTACTGGCCTTTCTTATCATCATCCTTCAAATGATCATTAGTAAGTGGTGGTTATCTAAATTTTATTATGGCCCCTTAGAGTGGATTTGGAGAAGCATTACCTATTTTAAAATATTCCCATTAAGGAGATAAACGTAACTTTTTCTAACACCACTAAAAGTTTTTCACCTCTTTTCACCACACCTTTTAAGGCTTACTCAACATTGGCTGCAGTTCACCGAATATTTTGTAATAAACCCTGCATGTAGGCCGTTCTAAAAATCATACCGGGCAATAAAACTCACATCCCAAATTTTATGAAGCACTTATTACATTTTTTTTCTTGGAAGAGTTGCTTTGTAATAACCATCGCTATTTTACCATTACTAATCTTGTCTAGTTTTTATGGGATGTACACCAACAACTTTTACTTCTTGAAAATAGACAACTATATTTTCCCCGTATTGGCATTTGTACATTTCTTGTTTTTACGCACATTATGGAAAGCCATTAAGGAAGAAACAAGAGAATATAAAACTACCAGAAAAATTGAATTTGTTATGTACGGGATCTACCTTATCTACCTGTTTAAATTTACGGAAACCATTTATATACTGCTCAGCTATTTCGATTATTCCGATCTTATTATACCTCCCACTTTCTTGCCAGTAGGTTTCATAATTTTAGGTTTGCAACTCCTATTATTGGTTATTACGATGCTCACATTTCAACATCGAAAAATACATGTGGGGACCTATAACTTTGATAGAATTAATGATATATAAACTCATGTATTAACATGAGAACCCTTGTGTTATGGCTAACACAAAAAACCCTGCACATTTGTGCAGGGTTTTTTTTATAGTTCACTTATAAAACTTCCGTATAAATCTTTGAATTGATATCCCGAGGTATACCTGTGTTTGTTTAACTTTTTATTTGCCACCAATCCCCACAACAAAAATTCTTTTAAGAAATATGAATCAGACTCAGGAATCTCTGGTTGATATTTTCTCATGAGTGTTTCCAGGGGAATAATACTATCAATCAACGTTCTATATTCCTCCTCTGAACTGTCATCTAATAAATCAAGGCCTTGATGATCAAAAAACCACAGGATTAATTCATCATACGGGCCTTGGGCATCTTTTTGTTCTAACTTCTGAATTTTTGGAAAATAATCTGGAAACAATGTTTTTATAGCGTCATCTATAAGTTTGGCTGCCACAGCGTCGGCTCCCTCCTGCTCTCCTTCATACACTAACTCTATTTTGCCAGTAATTGCGGGGATTACCCCCATAAAATCCGATAAACGCACTATAGAGCTATCCAAGCCCTGAGATAACATTCTTCGTTCCACGGTACTTAATAGATTTTCAAAGGCTGTAATACTTGTTCTGGCGCTTACCCCACTTTTTGCATCTACAAATTCGCTGTTTCTTGCCTCAAAACTTATCTGTTCTAATAAATCTTTGGCTAATTCCGGAACATGTACCATAGCTGCCTGGCGCTGATCTAATTGTGCTTCCTGAGCAGTAATCTTTTTGGCAGTTGCAATCTCTTTTGGGTAATGGGTTAAAATTTGTGATCCTATCCTGTCCTTTAATGGCGTAACAATACTCCCTCTATTGGTATAATCTTCCGGATTGGCAGTAAATACAAATTGGATATCCAAAGGCAATCGCAATTTAAAGCCTCTAATTTGTATATCACCCTCTTGCAGTATATTAAACAGAGAAACCTGTATACGTGCCTGTAAATCTGGCAGTTCGTTTATTACAAATATACAACGGTTAGCCCGTGGTATCATTCCAAAATGAATTACACGATCATCAGCATATGAAAGCTTTAGATTAGCTGCTTTTATAGGGTCTACATCCCCAATTAGATCTGCCACGGTTACATCCGGGGTAGCCAGTTTTTCATAGAACCTATCCTCTCTGTGTAACCAGGAAATTGCGGTATCATCCCCTTTCTCCTCGAGGAGTTTTTTACTATACCTTGAAATTGGATTTAGTGGATCATCATTGATCTCTGAACCCGCTACGATCGGAATATATTCGTCCAGTAAATGCACCATGAGTCGGGCTAATCTGGTTTTTGCCTGTCCCCGAAGTCCTAACAAATTAATATTATGCCTGGATAGAATAGCTCTTTCCAACTCAGGAATCACAGAATTTTCATACCCCCAAACTCCTTTGAAAGTGGTTTCACCCTTTTTAATCTTATCTCTTAAATTATTTCGTAATTCATCCTTGATACTCTTACTTTCATACCCCGACTTCTTTAAAGCACCAAGTGTGTTTATTTTAGAATGTTCTATTTTCATATAAATTTTTCAGTTTAACAATTTTCTTTTTATCTGTAGCTTTTTTACTTTAATCTTTTACGTCTGTTCTGTTCGTAATCTTCAAAGATCATTTCTCCCAGTCCCTGTAATCCTGTGAACAATGCCTTTCCTTTATTAGCATCTGTAAATTGACGTACAAATCGCATGAGATAAGGGTCCTGGGCGATCATAAAAGTGGTTATTGGAATATGCAACTTACGGGCTTGCCTTGCCATATTGTAACATTTCTCAACAATAAAATCATCTAAACCCACGCTATTTTTATAATAATTACCGTCTGGTAGGCGCAAACAACTGGGCTTTCCATCGGTAATCATAAATATTTGTTTGTTGGTGTTTTTCTTTCTTCTCAGCATATCCATCGCAAGTTGTAAACCGGCGACAGTATTGGTATGGTAGGGTCCTACCTGTAAATAGGGTAAATCTTTGATGGGAATGGGCCATGCATCGTTTCCAAAAACCAGTATATCCAAGGTATCTTTGGGGTACCTTGTGGTGATTAATTCCGCTAGTGCCATCGCTACCTTTTTGGCAGGGGTAATTCTGTCTTCACCATATAAGATCATACTATGACTTATATCTATCATCAGTACTGTGCTCATCTGAGCCTTGTAATGAGTATCCTCAACAACCAGATCATCTTCTGTTAGCGAAAATCCATCGAGGCCATGATGTATCTGAGCATTTTTTAGACTCTCGGTCATAGAAATGCGATCTAGGGCGTCACCATATCTATACTCTCTAAAATCTCCTGTATGCTCATCTCCTGCACCGGCTTTCCCTGTTCTATGATTTCCCGAGCCGCTTCGTTTAATTTTGCCGAATATCTGATCGAGGGCCCTTTGTCGAATGATCCGCTCCATCTTAGCGGTAATAGATCTTGTACCCTCTCCTTTAGAGCCATCACCATTATCTTTCTCTTCCTTTACTTCTTCCCGGATATATCCCTTTGCTTTCAGATCTTCAATAAAATCATCGATGGTATAGTCTTCGTCTGTTAGCTGATACTCCTTATCTAATTCCCGAAGCCAATCCAAAGCCTCCTCTACGTCCCCTGAAGTATGGGTAATCAACTCTTGAAATATATCAAAAAGTTTTTCAAATGGAGTCTGGTTCGGGGCTTCGTATGAGGAAAAATGGAATCCTTTTCTTGTTTTCATAGCCATATTATAAAAATACTCTATTTCATAAAATGCTCGGTTCTTTTAATGAAAACTTAACGGTTTCATTTAATTTCGTTAGATGACTTCATTTAATTTAAATACCTATAAAGGATTCCTTGAAACTCCCCCTTTATGGCTCAATAAGCAGTTTGGAATACAACAATTTAAGATGCCTGCTATAGATGCGCTAACCATTCGCCGGCAACCTATTCCGGAAAATCTTCGCCTGGGACATAAAATGGAGCTAGTTTTCCAACAGTGCTTAGCATCACAAGACCAGTACAGGTATTTGCACTCTAATGTTAAGATAAAGAAGGATAAAATTACACTAGGTGAGATCGATTTTTTACTAGAGAACACACATACAAGGCAAGTTGTTCATGTAGAACTCACCTATAAATTCTACATCATTGATACCGATATAACCGAACCTATTTATCAACTTATTGGCCCCAACAAACGAGATAGGTTCTATAGCAAAATTGAAAAAATAAAGCACCGTCAATTACCTTTAGTCTTTAGTAATGAAGGCATTGCTACCCTACAAAAATTGGGAATAGAGAGTAGCGCTATTACACAGGAAGTATGCTATAAGGCGCAACTTTTTATTCCCTATGGGAAATCAACTGTTACAATGCCACCCTTTAATCAGGAGTGTGTCATTGGCTATTGGATTCGATTTGAAACCTTCAGCACGGCTAATTTCAAAAAACATAATTACTATATCCCAACCAAAGCTGAATGGATATTGCACCCGTATAAAAGTGTCAGATGGATAACTCACGGTGAGGTATTATTAGAAATAACTAGTAGAATAAACGAAGAAAATGCACCAATGGTTTGGGTGCACAAAACAGATGGTACTATGGATAAATTCTTTGTGGTGTGGTGGTAACTTCGTACAACATCTTTTTAACCACTAATGGGCAGTACTATATTACTTTTGACGCTCTTCCAGCACGTTGGTAATATCCTCCAATGATTTCCCTTTTGCTCGCAATAAAATAAGGTAGTGGAAAAGTAAATCGGCACTTTCTTCCAGGAATAACTCGTCATTAGTATCCATGGCTTCAATAACTGTTTCCACTGCTTCCTCTCCTACTTTTTGTGCAATTTTATTGATTCCCTTTTCGAAAAGAGAAGCCACATAGCTAGTATCTCCCTCTGCATTTTCATGCCTGTCTGCTATAACCGCTTCCAGATTCGACAAAAATTGAATTCCGGCTTTGTTCTCCGTATTCCAACAGGTCCCGGTACCTTTATGACACGCTGGTCCTGAAGGTTTTACAGCGATAAGTAAGGTGTCATTATCACAATCAACAGAAAGATCTTTCAGCATTAAAAAATTGCCGCTTTCCTCCCCTTTTGTCCATAAGCGTTGTTTGGTTCTGCTAAAGAATGTCACTTTTCCGCTTTCTAATGTGCTGTCATACGCCGCCTTGTTCATATATCCAAGCATTAATACATTCTTAGTATAGGCGTCTTGTATGATGGCAGGAACGAGTCCATCCGGATTTTTATTGAAATTAATTTCCATAGTATACTGTATTTTCAAAGCCTCATGGCTATATTTTTATCTAGCAAGTACTGCTTAAGATCCTTTATTTCTATTTCCTTAAAATGAAAAACACTGGCCGCCAAGGCTGCATCTGCTTTTCCATTAATAAAGGTGTCTGCAAAATGTTTTTCAGTCCCTGCACCGCCAGAGGCTATAATTGGGATATTTAAGTTAGTAGAAAGTTTAGCAAGAGCCTCGTTGGCAAATCCATTCTTTGTTCCATCGTGGTCCATTGAAGTGAATAATATTTCACCTGCACCTCTTTCTTCAACTTCTTTAGCCCATTCAAATAAATCGAGCTCCGTGGGTACTTTCCCTCCTACCAAATGTACTTTCCAGGAACCGTCAATCTTTTTCGCATCTATAGCGACTACAATGCACTGAGAGCCAAATTTAGCAACTAATTGATTAATTAAATCCGGGTTTTTTACGGCCGATGAATTTATGGAAACCTTATCGGCACCATTGTATAATAACGTACTCACATCTTCAACAGAAGATATACCGCCTCCTACTGTAAAAGGAATATTTACTTTTTCTGCCACTCTATGTACAAGATCAGCCAATGTTTTACGATCTTCTTCCGTAGCTGATATGTCTAAAAAAACCAGTTCATCGGCTCCTTCTTCCGCATAACGCTGAGCCAATTCCACAGGATCTCCGGCATCCCGCAAATCAACAAAGTTGATCCCTTTTACTGTGCGCCCATTTTTAATATCGAGGCAAGGAATTATTCTTTTTGTCAGCATGCTTATTCGTTTTTTGTATTTAAATCGAATCCGTCATAGAATCCCAAATCTTTATTGTTGACTTGTTTTGTCCAATAGGCAATTTGGCCTGTATGGTATGAATAATGTTCCACTACATGAAGAATTATCCCTATCCCACTTAATTTGAATCCTTGCACGTTTCTTACCTGCATCAGTTGGGTATTCGAAGCAGCATGTATTACTTCTTTGGATTTTTGTGTTACACTCGTAAGCATGTTTAATAATTCTTCCTTATTATATCTTTCAGAATCAGAAAACTCTAGATCTCTATTGCGTTTATCGGGCTGTTCTCCAAGAGAGGCTATGATATATTGAGTAATATTACCACACAGATGTATAACGAGTGTGCCTATACTATTAGATACGGCATTCGGTTTTTTCCATATATCGGACTCGGATAAGGAGTCGAAGCATTTAGATACCATGCGAGTACATTCGTCTATTCTATAGCATGCATTTTCTTTTATTTCATTTGATATTGTGGTCATTTCAATAAAATAAATTGTTCCAATTGTTTTAAGGATATCCTGTTTTCATAGATGGCTTTTCCTACGATAGCTCCATCGCATCCTATATCTTTAAGATGATGCAGGTCTTCGTACACTGCAATTCCACCGCTGGCAATTAACTTAATTCCTGCCACTTCCTCGTCTTCCACACCACTTAATCCAACAGTAGTTTTAATTATCTTTGTTTTTGCTAGAATCTTTTTATACAAAGCAATAGACGGACCTTCTAACATTCCATCTTTACTAATATCGGTGCAAATTACATAGTGTATTCCTTTTTTTTGATATTGCTGTATAAATGGAATTAATTTCTCTTGTGAGGTTTCTTGCCACCCAGCTACCGCAATGTTCTCATCTAGTGCGTCGGCCCCTAAAATAATTTTCTCAGCACCATGTTGTGAAATCCAATTTGTAAAGGTGGATGTATCTTTTACTGCAATACTCCCACCTGTTATTTGAGTGGCACCACATTCAAAAGCAATACGAAGATCCTCATCAGATTTAAGCCCACCACCAAAATCGATTTGTAACCCAGTTTTGGCTGCTATTGATTCTAAAATTGGGTAATTTACGATCTGGTGTGATTTGGCTCCGTCTAAATCAACCAAATGTACATACTGAATCCCATGTGCTTCAAATTCCTTGGCAACTTCCAATGGGCTTTCATTATAAACCTTTTTGGTAGCATAGTCGCCTTTAGTTAGCCTTACGCACTTCCCATCAATGATATCTATGGCGGGTATTATTCTCATATTCCTTATCTAATTCTGTTTTTCTAAACTACTTTTCACAAAAGATAGTCGTGACCGTTACAATACCAGGAAATTTTTTAGTATTTGCTCCCCTGCATAGCTACTTTTCTCGGGGTGAAATTGTACCCCATAAAAATTGTCCTTGCTTAGTGCACTACTATAGGAACTTTCATATTCAGATACGGCAATTGTTTCCTTACAAAGGGGTGCATAAAAACTATGCACCAAGTAAATGTATTCTTGTTCCCGAACCAAATTAAAAAGATTAGTCTTCAAATCGGTGATTTGATTCCAACCAATTTGGGGAACTTTTACCTTGGTAGAAAACTTTACAACATCTACATCAAAAATCCCCAGTCCTTTTGTATTGCCTTCTTCCGAGGAATGACACATTAACTGCATCCCCAGACATATGCCAAGTACGGGTTGCTTTAGTGCTGGAATTAGGTCTTCTAAACCTGTTTCTCGCAATTTCTCCATGGCACTGCTTGCTTCTCCTACCCCCGGGAATATTACCTTATCGGCCCCCTTGATTATTTCGGGGTCGCTACTCAGGATTGCTTCATATCCCAAACGATTAAGTGCAAACTGTATGCTCTGAATATTTCCTGCACCATAGTCTATAATAACAATTTTCATTTAAATATATTTTACAACATTCCCTTCGTGGAAGGCAATATCATCTTCTCTGTATCTTGTTTTATTGCCATTTTTATCGCTTTTGAGAATGCCTTAAAAATTGATTCAATTTTGTGGTGTTCATTGGTACCCTCTGCTTTGATGTTTAGGTTTGCCTTAGCCCCATCTGTAAATGATTTAAAAAAGTGAAGAAACATTTCTGTTGGCATATCTCCTATTTTCTCTCGTTTAAAATCTGCATCCCACACCAACCAATTACGACCCCCAAAATCTATTGCTGCCTGCGCTAAACAATCATCCATTGGAAGACAAAAACCATAACGTTCTATGCCCAGCTTATTCCCCAGGGCCATACTAAATACTTCTCCAAGGGCAATAGCCGTATCCTCAATCGTATGATGCTCGTCTACTTCGAGGTCTCCTTCAACATGTATGTCCAGATCTAATTGCCCATGACGGGCTAATTGATCTAACATATGATCAAAAAATGCTAACCCGGTGCTAATATTAGCTTGTCCGGTGCCATCTAGATTTAGGCTAATTGAAATGTTCGTCTCATTCGTTTTACGAGAATACACAGCAACCCTGGAATCTTTTTTTAAGAATCCGTAAATATCTTTCCAATTTGTTGTTTCAAGGGCAATATACTCTTGTAAATCGTTTGTAGTGCTCTTTATTTCATTCAGGCCCAATTGTGTCTCCAGGTTGATAAAAATGCCCTTGGCTCCCAAATTTTTGGCAAGTTCTATATCGGTTAGACGGTCTCCAATAACATAGGACTCCGAAAGATCATATTCTTCAGTAAAGTAATTGGTAAGAAGACCGGTGGCAGGTTTTCTGGTAGCTGCCTGCTCTTTTGGGAAGGTCCTGTCTATAAAAACATTCGAAAATAGGATGCTTTCATTCTCCAAGGTCTTCATTATAAAATTTTGAACAGGCCAAAAATCATCTTCAGGAAACGAGGCTGTCCCCAGTCCATCCTGATTGGTAACCATCACTAACTCATAGTCTAATTCCGTGGCTATTTTACCTAAATACATCAAAACTTGGGGAAAGAAGACTAATTTGTCAAAAGCATCTATTTGCTCATCCGCAGGTTCTTTGATTATGGTACCATCACGATCTATAAATAGTACTTTTTTCTTTTGATCTGGTTTCATTCTAAATTCGTTAATGCATTAATAAGTGTATCGTTTTCCTCCTCTGTTCCAATAGTAAAACGAAGCGTGTTACTACAAAGCGGTTGATTTGTTCTATTTCTGACTACAATGCCACTTTGAAGCAATTCCTTATATCTTTTATCAGCGTTATCAACTAAGGCCAACAGAAAATTTGCATCAGAATTATATACTTTTTCGATGAAAGAAACTTGAAGTAATTCATTTCTTAAACGCTCTCTTTCAGATAGTATACTCGTTATCTGTTGCTTCAATACATCTAGACTGTTAATTCTTTGAAGTATTTCCTGCTGTGTTCGTTCATTTACATTATAAGGAGGTTTAATCTTATTTAAAATCCGAATAATGTCCGCAGAGGCGTAACAAGCACCTAAACGGAGGCCAGCCATACCGTATGCCTTGGAGAACGTTTGTGTGATTATGAGGTTTGGGTACTTAGATAGAGTACTTAGCCAACTTTTGTTTTTTGAAAAATCTATATAGGCTTCATCGATGACCACCAACCCAGAAAATTCGTTTAATAATCTGGTGATATCTGCTGTTCGAAAACTATTGCCGGTAGGATTATTTGGAGAACAAAAGAAAATTACTTTTGAATTAACATCCATAGCTTTAAAAATGTTAGCTATATCTAATTGAAAATCCGTTGTTAGCAGAACCTCCCGGTTTTCGATATCATTTATGCCCGCCAATACCTTATACATCCCATATGTTGGAGGCATTGTAATAATGTTATCTGTCTTAGGTTCGCAAAATGCTCTAAAAATAAGATCGAGTATCTCATCGCTGCCATTCCCTAAAACAATTTGGTCTGTATTTAGTCCATTTCGTTCAGACAGTATTTCTTTTAGTGCCTGCTGGTGCGGATCCGGATATCTATTAACCCCGTTCTGAAAGGGATTCTCATTGGCATCGAGGAATATCTTTTCAGAACCATCAGACAAATATTCGTCTCGTGCAGAGGAATATGGTTGTAGTCCTTTTACATTCGCCCGAACCAGGCGACTTGGATCAAATTTTATGGGATTATACGTATTCATGTTGTTTTGCTCTTAAACTTTTTAAACGCAAGGTGACTGCATTCTTATGGGCATGCAGTCCTTCTGCCTCTGCCATGATCTCTATGGTTTCTCCTAAAGAAAGCATCCCCTTCTCGGATATCTTTTGAAAGGTAATACTCTTCATAAAACTATCCAGATTCACTCCACTGAACTGTTTGGCATACCCATTGGTGGGCAAGGTATGATTGGTTCCTGAAGCGTAATCTCCTGCACTTTCAGGGGTATAATTCCCAATAAAGACCGAACCCGCATTAACTATATGTTCTAAATAAAGTGTTTCATTCTTAACACAAACAATATAGTGTTCCGGTCCATACTCGTTGATTAAATCTATAGCATCCTGGTCTTTGTCCACATAGATTAATTTACTATTGGCAATAGCCTGTTCTGCTATTGCCACTCTAGGCAATACTTGTAGTTGCTTTTCTACTTCCTTCTCCACTTCATTAATTAGCTCCTTAGAAGTAGATACCAATAGTACCTGACTATCAGCTCCGTGTTCTGCCTGGCTCAATAGGTCCGATGCTACAAACGCCGGGTTGGCAGAATCATCTGCCATAACCAGTAACTCACTAGGACCCGCTGGCATATCTATGGCTACACCATATTTTGTTGCCAATTGTTTTGCTACCGTTACGTATTGATTTCCAGGGCCAAATATCTTATATACCTGTGGAATGGTCTTCGTACCAAAGGTCATGCCGG
>CBDUCK010000091.1:0-10971 GCA_965365635.1 uncultured Muriicola sp. | reverse complement strand
TGCGCACGATTTTCGAGAGTTTTCTACATACTTACAATGGTCCTCCTTCTTCGACTTTGTGTCTTTGGCAAAACTATTGCCGGCGCTACTTCATGGTACGATCTTGGTTTTTTTAATCTGCAACCCTCCGAGTTAGCAAAGTTTGCCACCGCCCTGGCCCTGGCCAAATATTTAAGCGATATTCAAACAGATATTAAACGCACAAAGGATCAGCTCTATGGTTTTTTAATCATCTTAATTCCGGCTCTTTTGGTTATCCCACAACCCGATCCGGGTAGTGCTTTGGTATTTTTTGCCTTGATCTTTGTCCTTTTTAGAGAAGGCCTTCCTCTTTTTTATCTGGGTATTTTCTTTACGGCTGTATTGATCTTTATTACCACGCTTATGTTCGGCACCATATGGGTTAGCATTAGTTTAATCATCATTATTGCGCTTTTCTTAATGGTTAAAAAGGCATCATTTAAAGTGCCTTTTTTGCCCCTTTCGTTGTTTTTTGTAGTTACTATCGTCTTTTCTTTATCTGTGAATTTCGTTTTTGAAAATGTGTTTGAACAACGACACAGAGATCGGTTTAGCTTATGGCTTCGTTTAGAAAAAGACCCGGAGAAACTAGAAGAAATTCGCAAGACCATCGGATACAATACCTACCAATCCGAAAAAGCAATAGAATCCGGAGGCTTTTTTGGAAAAGGTTTTTTAGAGGGAACACGTACCAAAGGTGACTTTGTTCCTGAACAGCATACAGACTATATTTTTAGTACTGTTGGGGAAGAATGGGGGTTTTTAGGTACGGCAACCGTTGTTTTATTATTTACGATTCTCCTATTAAGGTTAGTACATTTGGCAGAACGGCAAAAAAATGATTTTAGTCGAATGTACGGGTATGGGGTTATTTCAATTTTATTGATCCACTATTTTATAAACATTGGCATGGTCATAGGTGTGCTACCTACCATCGGGATTCCCCTACCCTTCTTTAGTTACGGAGGTTCCGCACTATTAGGGTTCACCATCTTACTTTTTATATTCTTAAAATTAGATGCCAACCGCCTTAATGAATGGCATTAGAATTTCCAGGCTCCTTTTTTTACAGAAGCTTCCAGTTTTTGCTCGTAGTCTTCTGGTAATGTGCTAAAATAATCGATGCCCGTTCGCATTTCGAGCTCATCTACAGAAATCAAGAAGGTACTCAATGATTGCTGTGTTTCTCGGTGAGGAATAAGGAATGTTACAACCTCCAAATTATCAGATGCTCCTCTTGCGACAATCTTATAGAACGCTCGAGGCACTGCCACGTCCTCTTCTCCAATGGCAGCAAGGCCTTCCTCGAGAATACCTCCGGTAATAACATACATTGTTCTATACTCTTTTCCCCATTTGCGTATGAGTTTTTCTAACCTATTCCAAACGCCAGCATTAAAATCGCTTTTCATAGGACTTATATTACTGGTATAAAAAGTCTCATCATACGCGAATTCAGAAAATCGACGATCCCCAGCAGGACATAAATGTCCTCTATCATAACCAGAATTTTTGTAATTTCTCCAATCGGCCGATTTGGTTTTTACTTTGGGATCTTCTATGAAATAGGGACGCTCTCTATCGTCATACGTCAAATGATCTTTCTTAAGTACATATGCTACCCATTCTGCCTGTTCATAACGTTCGCTATAAGAGAGTATAAAATGCCGATGTGTTATAATGTTTTCGGTAGTAGAAGTGGGCCTTAACTCTTCTGGAAATATGCTTACAACTGCGGTATCATTTGTTTCAGAAATAAATTCTGGCGTATAAAAGTTGTCAATGGCCCAGAATAGCACAATAAAAAAAAGTAGTAGTAGGGTGTAGATGAGTTTGTTCCTTTGTCTCACTCGCATATGATGTAATTTATCTGTAAATATAAGACCTAAACCCCCTTTAATTCTTGAATGCTTCAAGTACCTTTATCGTGTAAGGATTATAACTGTTTTACGACTACTTATGCTCCAACTATTTGTATTAATCTAATAACTAAATTTAGTATGTTAACTTGGAAAGATGTTATTCATTTTGCAGTACAAGGGAATCCTGACCCCGACCGTAGAGTTGAAAAAACGGCTTCGGAGTGGAAAGAACTATTAACCCCTTCACAATTTAGAATTACCAGGAATAAAGGCACAGAAGCACCACATTCGGGAGCTTTGTGTAGTATTCACGAAGCAGGAAAATATGCCTGTGTGTGTTGTAATACACCCCTTTTCGATTCCACAATAAAATTTGAATCTGGTACAGGCTGGCCAAGTTTTACGCAACCCATAAAAGAAAATGCCATACAATATTACAAGGATACTTCTTTTGGAATGGTACGCGTAGAGGTCATGTGTAATACTTGTGATGCACACTTGGGGCATGTTTTTCCAGATGGACCCAAACCCAGTGGTTTGCGTTATTGTATAAATTCAGAATCTATGGAATTAATAAAAGAAACACACGCTAATGAGTCATAACCAATTTGAAATTGCTACCGTAGGAGGAGGATGCTTCTGGTGTACAGAAGCCGTCTTTCAAAAAGTAAAAGGAGTAGAAAAAATAGTATCTGGGTATACCGGAGGTACTGCTCCAGGAAAACCAACCTATCGCGAAATTTGTTCTGGTTTAACGGGGCATGCCGAGGTGGTTCAAATTACTTTTGATCCCAAGGTACTGACGTATCATGATCTATTGGTGATTTTTATGACTACGCACGACCCAACAACCCTGAACCGCCAAGGTGCGGATGTTGGCACGCAATACAGGTCGGTTATTTATTACCACAATGATTTGCAAAAACAACTTGCCGATGAGGTACTTGTTGAATTAAAAGATTCTTTTGATCATCCTCTGGTGACAGAAATTAGCCCTTTGGAAATATTTTACGAGGCAGAAGATTATCATCAGAACTATTATAGAAATAACCCAAGTCAGGGATATTGTAATTATGTTATTTCACCCAAATTAACAAAGCTTAGGCAGCTTCATGCAGACAAACTCCTTGGTGAGTAAATTATGTATGTAGTGTGATGTTTAAAGACAGTTATAAACAAAGGCATGTGTATAAAAAAAGCCCTATGTTACCATAGGGCTTTTTTGTTTTATAATACTCTTGTTAGCCTTTGATAGCTAATTTTTCGTTCTTTATTGCATTTGTCTTAAGATCCCGAAGCACATTAATAGCTTCTTCCACATACACATCTTTTGCAAGATTTATATGCCACCGTGCTCTTTTCTCTCTTAATATAGAATCTTGTGTAAAGAGTTGCTTCTCGTATTGCAAGGATTCGAATGTAAGCTTAGAATCGTATTCCGATAATTTATTGAAATAGTCCGTTTTGGCTCTACTTTCCTTATCGCGTAATTTATACAAGTCATAATTTAAAGAAACCGACATTTCATCTTGCAAAGTCTTTAACCACTTCGCATTTTCCTCAATTAGTTTGAATTGTGGACTAGACGCTATACGCTTATTGCTATTTGCAATCGTCTCTTCATAGTCTATATAGCCATCCCAAACGTCATAGTCTGCCGGATCTATTGTATCCCACGCTAACGCGTTAGACTGTCCTTTTTCTCCAAGCACAATATAACGATACCTGTCTGGCGTAATAACATCGCTCTTTACACCTTCTAACTGGTTAGACTCCCCGTTTATTCTGTAAAACTTCTGTATGGTAACTTTAATGGCTCCCAGGTCTCCATATTCATTTACGTGTACTACATTCTCTAACGGATACATGGTTTGTACGGTTCCCTTGCCAAAAGTTTGATTGCTACCAATAATCACAGCTCGCTTGTAATCTTGCATTGCGGCTGCCAATATTTCAGATGCTGAAGCGGAAAATTCATTCACCAATAAAACCAAAGGACCATCCCATTGTATGCGCTCGTCCTTATCTTCATAGACCATTTTATCGTTATCCGAAGCCCGCACCTGCACCACAGGACCATCTTTAATAAATAACCCTGCCATGTCTATGGCTGTGCGTAAAGATCCTCCTCCATTATCTCTTAAATCTAGTATAAGACCTTCAATTCCTTCTTCTTTTAACCTTTCTATTTCGTTGGCAACATCTGTTGCCGCATTACGGTCCGCATAATCTTTAAAATCTGCATAAAAACTTGGCAAATGAATCAGGCCAAATTTTTCATCTTTTTTAATCACTTTAGCAGACTTGGCATATTGTTCTTGAATTTCTACCACGTCTCGTACTATCGATACTTCTTCTATTGTACCGTCCACTTTCCGTACTGTAAGATTCACCTTTGTTCCTTTAGGGCCTTTAATAAGTTTTACTGCATCATCCAAAGGCATACCTACAATACTTACTGGTGCTTCACTAGGCTGTCCTACTTTGATTATTTCATCACCCACTTCGAGCAATTGACCTCTCCAAACAGGACCTCCGGAAATAATTTCAATGATCTTAGCTCCTTCAGGTTCCGGTTGTAAACGGGCTCCAATACCTTCAAAACGCCCCGATATCTCCACATTAAATCTATCATTAGCCTCTGCCGCAAAATAGGAAGTGTGTGGATCAAACTTATCAACTATTGTATTGATGTATCGAACAAACCTGTCTTTACGTTCTCTGTTATCTATATAAGCAAAAAACTCATCTAACATCTTCCTTGTTGTTTCCCGGGCTTCTTTCTCAACTTCGGCAATGTCCTTGGAATTGTAATCTGGATCAGAATTCTTTTTTTGGATCTCGTCCTTCAGTTTGCTATCGAATGTATTAATGGTCCACAACTTCAGTTGTTTTCTCCATCGTTCTTTGAGCTCTGCTTTTGAGTTTGTAAATGGAATTTTTTTATAATCGGAGTTAATTGTTTCCTCTATTGTATAGTCAAAAGGTACATCCAATACCTCTTTAATAATGACTCTTACATCACTTAACCGTTCCACATACCGTTCGTGTACCAAATTAAAAAAAGATATGTCTGTATTCTTTATCTGATCATCTATCTGATACTTATATTGCTCAAAATCCCTGATATCTTTTGCAAAAAAGTATCTTTTGGTAGGATCTAAGTCATCAATAAAATCATCGAAAACACTAATTGAAAAATCATCATTAATTTCCTTAGGTGCATAATGCCCTTTCTCGAGGATGTAGGTAATAATATCTAATAGAAGTTTGTCCTTATCATCGTTTTCAAAACTCTTGTTTGTAAAACTACAAGATGCTACTGCAATAAGAACTGCTAAAAAGCCTAGTACTAAATTCCTTTTCATGTATTTCTTTTTTTTCTTCAACGCCTTATTTGGTTCCTAAACCTCCTAAAGCCTGTCTACTATTACTAAAATTAACTAATTCTCTAAGATATAGAAAAAACCATGCCAATAATTGACCTCAGCATTAATTTTTTGTTAAAGACTATTCAGACGATTTCTTGAGTAAAAACGTATTTTTGCGCTATAAAGTATGCCGTATGTCGAAACCCTTAATTTTGGTAACCAATGATGACGGAATTACTGCCCCTGGGCTAAGGACCTTAATTCGATGTATGAATGAAATTGGGGACGTGGTGGTGGTTGCTCCGGATAGTCCTCAGTCTGGTATGGGACATGCCATAACATTAGATAACGCCTTATATTCCAAAAAGGTGATAATCGATGCAGATACGGGTGCTTCCAAGGAATACAGTTGCAGTGGCACGCCAGCAGATTGCGTAAAACTGGCCCTCCACGAGTTATTAGACAGAAAGCCAGATATTTGCATAAGTGGTATAAATCATGGATCCAATGCCTCAATTAATGTAATCTATTCCGGTACCATGAGTGCTGCCATAGAAGCAGGCATCGAAGGAATACCCGCCATAGGTTTTTCCTTGTGCGATTATTCATGGGAGGCCGATTTCAGTCCTGCCGAAACACATATAAAACAACTGGTACGCCAAGCTCTGGTTAATGGTATTCCAAAAGGTGTAGTGCTCAATGTGAACATTCCACAGACACAAAATAATGAAATTAAGGGCATTAAGGTATGCCGGCAGGCGCGGGCAAACTGGATAGAGAAATTTGATAAACGAATCAATCCATCCGGAAAGGATTACTACTGGCTTACCGGCGAATTTAAACTATTAGACAAAGGTGAGGACACAGACGAATGGGCGCTATCTGAAGGGTTTATCTCAGTAGTCCCTACACAATTCGACCTAACTGCACATCATGCAATTCAAGATATAAATAACTGGACTTTAAATGAATAACAAAAAAGAGCTTATTATTGGTTTTGCCGTTGGGATCATCGCAAATGCTATTGGCACCATGCTGTATATATTACTTTTCTCCGATTATGGAATTGCCGATACCGTTGTCATGGCCTTGGAACAGGGGCATATAGGAAGTTTGCTGGCACTTGGGGCCATTCTTAATTTGGTGGCTTTTTTCGGTTTTTTAAGAATTCGGAGAGATCAACGAGCCAAAGGAGTGCTAATTGCCACCCTTTTAACAGCTATGGTAATTCTATATTACAAGATTTTTTGATATGAAATACTACATCATTGCGGGGGAAGCTTCCGGGGACTTGCATGGGTCTAACCTAATTAAGGCCCTGAAGGATCAAGATTCAAAGGCAATGATTCGTTGTTGGGGAGGCGATTTAATGCAGCAAGCAGGGGGCACTTTGGTGATGCATTACAAAGAAATGGCCTTTATGGGATTTTCGGAAGTCATTGGAAATTTGAGTCGGATTTTTAAAAATCTCAGGTATTGTAAAGAAGATATCGCCGAATTTTCTCCTGATGTGATCATATTCATCGATTTTTCCGGATTTAATCTGCGTATTGCTTCCTGGGCTAAAAAACAAGGATACCGAACCAATTACTATATAGCTCCACAAATATGGGCTTCCAGAGAAGGTAGAATTGAAAATATAAAACGCGATATTGACTCATTATTTGTGATCCTTCCCTTCGAAAAGGATTTTTATGAAAAGAAACACAAGTTTCCGGTACATTTCGTAGGACATCCGTTGATTGACGCTTTAGAATCCAGGGAAACTATCGATGAGATAACATTTAAAAAACAGCATCAGTTAGATCCTAAAAAGCCTATAGTTGCCCTCCTCCCCGGGAGTCGCAAACAAGAGGTGCAAAAAATGCTATCAGTGATGTTGTCTGTAACTGCCTCATTTCCTGAGTATCAATTTGTGATCGCAGGAGCTCCCAGCTTGGATGATGAATTTTATAGTGCTTTCTTGAAAGATAATCAGGTACACTATGTATCAAATAAAACCTACGAGCTACTTAGTTGTTCGCATGCAGCATTAGTTACCAGTGGCACAGCCACGCTAGAAACGGCACTTTTTAAAGTCCCTCAGGTAGTTTGCTACAAGGGAAGTTGGGCCTCCTATCAGATTGCTAAGCGAATTATCACCTTAGATTATATTTCTTTAGTGAATCTAATTATGGAAAGAGAAGTGGTGAAAGAACTAATTCAAAACGATCTGAACACCAAGACCCTCACCGCCCAATTGCAAAAAATTATTTCCGGGCCTCAAAGAGAAACCCTTTTATCCGACTATGATGCCCTGCAGCTGAAGTTGGGTGGGAAAGGAGCCAGCCAAAAAACAGCAAAACTTATCTATAAGGAACTGTTATAACTGCTGCTGTTTAGACTCCAATAAATTGACTTTAAAAATTATTGCTAATTTTGAAAGCGGGATAACATACTCACAACTTCAATGTACCGCAAAACTATTTCAGGCTTACTTCTTATATTAATGGCCTCCTGTGGTGTGGTTAAGAAAAAAACCACCTACGGTCAGCAACGCGAGATTACCATTGAAGCCTCTACGGATTCTGTTACAGCCGAAGAAGAAACAATAGATTCTGTGGTGCCTGTAAAAATTGCTCCCATTCCTGAAAAGGCAGAAATGGTGATCCATACTGCTCTTACATATAGTGGCACCCGATATAAATACGGAGGTACTACTAAAAAAGGAATGGATTGTTCAGGACTTTTGTACGTAGCCTTTTTGGAGCACAAAGTGTCCTTGCCACGGGTTTCGTATCAAATGGCTAACGAGGGAAGTCGCATTAATCTAGATCAGGTAACCAAAGGAGATTTATTGTTTTTTAAAACAAGTAAAAAAAGCAAGAAAATTAATCATGTGGGACTTGTTGTGGCAGTAGAAGGAGACGAAATTAAATTTATACACGCTACAAGTTCCCGCGGCGTAATTGTATCCTCTTTGCGGGAAGGGTATTGGAATTATGCCTTTGTGAAAGCTACCCGCATTCTATGATGTGAAAATTCTAGATTTTATATCAGTAAAACTCACTGTTGGTTTGGTGTTGGGTATTCTTCTTGGATATTCTTTAGACATTATTCCATCAATTGCGTTGACTTTTTTAGGAATTACAGGGGTACTTCTTGGTCTTATTTTTATCCTGGACACTTCGAGAACCCGCATTGGATTCGGTATTTGTGTTTTTTTCTGTACTATAGCAATTGGAATGACGGCAATAGCCCTTGCTCAGCCAAAAAATAGTGCTTCCCACTATACCCATGTTCCTAGTACTACCGATGTTATTTGGGAACTTAAAGTACGGGAGGTGTTACGACCCACCGGGTATTCCGAACGCTATATTGCAGAGGTAATAAGTGTAAACACTCTTGCGACAAGTGGCAAGATCCTGGCCTCGATTCCAATAGAAGATCAGGTCAACTTTGAAGTGGATGATCGTCTGTGGTATTGGGGAGAATTACGACCTATACAGCCTCCTCAAAATCCCTATCAGTTTGCGTATGATGCCTATATGTCAACGATTGGGGTTTATGATCAGATACGGCTCCTCCCTATTAATTATGTAGAAAAAATACCCTCAGGTAAAAGCCTCTACGGGAAGGCAGCCTCCTTTAGACAATTGATTCTTTCAAAACTTTCCAATACTACACTTGGACCAAAAGAACTTGGAATTGTAGAAGCCATTCTGCTGGGCCAACGAACTGATTTGGATACCTCCTTGTACGATGACTATAAAAATGCCGGTGCTGTTCATATCCTGGCAGTTTCAGGATTACATATTGGGATTCTTCTCCTCATCCTACAACTTCTGTTCCGACCATTGGAACAATACAACTCCGGAAAGACCCTCGCCATGGTACTCATAGTTATCTTATTATGGACGTATGCTTTTTTAACGGGCTTGTCAGCATCGGTCGTAAGAGCAGTTACCATGTTTTCCTTTGTAGCCTATGCCCTTTATCTCAACAGACCCGCTAATATTTTTAATATCCTGGCCCTATCCATGTTCTTTATCTTGTTGGCAAAACCCCTTTTCCTATTCCAGGTAGGGTTTCAGATGAGCTATACGGCTGTATTTGCCATTGTTTGGCTCTATCCTCTTTTGCAAAAGTTTTGGTCTCCTAAAAGATGGTTGCTGAAAAAGGGATGGCAACTCCTATCGGTCAGTATTGCCGCACAGGCAGGGGTCCTTCCTCTGAGTATCTACTATTTTCATCAATTTCCCGGGTTGTTCTTCGTGTCTAATCTGGTAATAGTCCCTTTTCTGGGGATTATTTTAGGTGCCGGACTCCTCGTCATCATCCTCTCCTTGCTAAATAGCTTACCTAACCTGTTAGCATCTTATTACAATACACTCATAAAAACAATGAATATGGTGATCCATTGGGTTGCACAACAAGACACTTTTTTATTTGAGGGTATTAGTTTGGACTGGATAGGAATGATGCTAATGTATCTCATCCTTTGCTGCGCTGTTGTCTTCCTGGGTAAGCCCAGGTTTAAGGTTCTTTTTATGCTATTCCTGTCTATTATTTTATTCCAATTATGGAATTTTGGGCAAGTGTACCATACCAATCAAAAAGATAGCTTAATAGTATTACAACAAATAGCAAACACTGTGTTGCTCCATCAAAGAGGAACCAATCTAACTGTGATGAGTTCCCATACCGAGAGTGCTAAATCGATGGTGTCCGATTATATGATTGGAGAACGCATAAAACATCATAAGAATCTTACTCTATCACCAGGATATCGTATAGGTTCCGAGTATTTGTTTGTAGTAGACAGCATGGGTATTTACCCTCCTGCCAACAAAACCTCACCAATACTTTTGGTGACTCAATCCCCTAAGATTAATATGGAACGATTTCTGGATTTGGTACAACCCAAACAAGTGATTGCCGACGGCAGTAATTATTCCTCGTATGTACATCGCTGGAAAAAAACGTGTTTGGAAAAAAAGATTCCCTTTTATGCAACTTCTGAAAACGGTGCTTTTGCCCTCAACTTGAATCAGTAACCTAGCGGATATCGTGCATCAGTCTTTTTAATAGTGGGTTTAGGATGATGGATATAAATCCAACTCCTATCGGTACCAGAGTAAATATCAGGAAGAACGAACTCAGTGAATATTCCTCAGTAACCTGATCGATTAATCCCCCCATAGTCCCGGCAGCTTTTTGTCCAATAGCAATGGCCAAATACCAGATTCCAAACATAAAACCAATCATTCTTGGTGGCACCAACTTACTTAAATACGATAGACCCACCGGGGACACGCATAACTCTCCCATTGTATACACCAAATAGGTAAGAATTAAAAAGATCATACTAACAGAGGCCGTTTTAGCACCCTGAGGAATTCCCATGCTCCCAAAAGCCAGAATACCAAAACTCAATCCTAATAGTATAAGTCCGATACCATATTTCATAGCAGCGCTGGGATTGTACTTACTTTCCCACCATTTTGAAAACAAGGGGGCCAGCGTAATAATAAAAAACGAATTAAGAATAGCGAACCAACTTGCGTCTATCTCATTACCTTCCATAGAGAACTTATCGTTTAGCCGAAAAATAACCAGGGCCCAAACCCCTAAAAAAGCAATTCCTAAGAATATATTAGAATACTTGATTCTGGTATAGGTTTTTTTGAAAAGGAGAAACAACACCCAGGTGATAATTATTAAGGGCACAGTTGTTA
>CBDUCK010000090.1:0-11001 GCA_965365635.1 uncultured Muriicola sp. | reverse complement strand
CTGCACCTGTTAAAGCAGGTTGCCAGTTTAGTTCATGATTGTATTTATGAGCAATGGCATTACATACCTTTACCGCTTGATCTATTACTTCCGGGCCAATACCGTCTCCGGCTAATAGGGCAATGTTTAATTTCATGTGAAATATGATATTTGAATATTATATGATGTTCAGCATTTTTTCGGTGGCTTTTATAGCCGACACTGTTTGGTCAGAATCCAATCCACGTGTGGTGAATTCTTTTTCGGGACTTTGCCAGGTAATAATGGTTTCGCAGAGGGCATCCGAGTTACTTCCCGGGGGAATACGCACGGCGTAATCTATTAGATTAGGCAAACTTCTTTTTTTAGATCTGTATACCTTCCGTAAGGCATTCATGAAAGCATCAAACTGTCCATCTCCCTGTGCATTTTCTTCGAACGATTCCCCATTAATTTCCACAGAAACCGTTGTGGATGGTTTAAGACCTTTGGAATGGGTGAGCACATATGACCTAACGAATACCTTTTGCTGATAGCTATCGCTATCCAATATATCGGAAATGATATATGGCAGGTCTTCTTTTGTAACACGTTCTTTTTTATCGCCCAACTCTATAATACGTTCTGTAACCTTCTTTAGGTCTTCATCATTTAGAGTAAGTCCCAGCTCCTGAAGATTCTTCTGAATATTAGCTTTCCCTGATGTTTTTCCAAGGGCATATTTGCGTTTTCTCCCAAATCGCTCCGGAAGTAAATCATTGAAGTAAAGATTCTTTTTATTGTCTCCATCTGCATGTATTCCAGCTGTTTGTGTAAAAACATTGTCACCAACTATAGGCTTGTTGGCTGGGATACCAAATCCTGTAAATGCAGAAACCAATTTACTCACTTTAAACAGGGATGATTCCTCAACATTGATGCTTAGACCTGGCATAAAATCGTTCACCACTGCTACTACACTGGCAAGAGGTGCATTTCCTGCTCTTTCACCCATACCATTCACTGTGAGGTGTAGTCCATGACATCCTGCTTTAAGGGCTTCCATTACATTGGCCACACTTAGGTCATAGTCATTATGTCCATGAAAATCAAAATGAATATTCGGGTATTTTGCGACAATGGTACTCACAAATTCATAGGTCTCAGACGGAGTAAGGACACCGAGGGTATCGGGTAATAAAACACGTTTCAAGGGTTGCGTTGCCAGGAAATCTAGAAACTGGTACACATAGTCTGGAGAGTTTCGCATTCCATTACTCCAGTCTTCCAAGTATACGTTGGTTGCAATACCTACCTTTGCTGCTTTTTCAATAACTTCTGCAATCTCTGTAAAATGCTCCTCGGGCGTACGTTTTAATTGATGGGTAAGATGATTCTTAGAACCTTTTGTTAACAGGTTCTGAACCTTGGCGCCGGCTTCTTGCATCCACGCTATGGAAAGTCCTCCATCCACAAAGGTTAATACTTCTACCCGGTTCTCATATCCCATAGATAGGGCCCAATCTGTGATCTTTTTTACCGATTGAAATTCGCCTTCAGATACTCTGGCAGAAGCAATTTCTATACGATCTACCTTCAATTCATCTAACAGCAGTTTGGCCATTGTTAGTTTCTCTGAGGCCGAAAATGAAACACCGGAGGTTTGTTCGCCATCCCGAAGTGTTGTATCCATTATTTCTATAGTTCTCTTTTCCATAGAGGTATCGGCAAAATTCTTATTCTCTTTTGTGGTTGCTGCAGATTGTTCCGAAAGTATCATTTAAAATAGTTTTCTTATAAAGGCATATCCTTAGCAAATGTTTCTATCTCATTTTTCATACTCAGTAAATAATCGATATCATCAAACCCATTAAGCATATTATTTTTTTTGTAATCATTGATGTCAAATGACTCACTCGCTCCGGTGGCTACTATGGTAATAGTTTGTGAGGGTAAATCTATTCTCAATTCGGCTTTTGGATCCACTTCAATAGCTTCAAATATTTTTTGAAGAAATGAGGCACTTACCTGAACCGGAAGCACACCTATATTAAGACAGTTATTTCGAAATATGTCCGCAAAAAAACTAGAGACTACGCAACGAAAGCCATAATCATAGACAGCCCAGGCAGCATGCTCCCTGGAAGAACCAGAACCAAAGTTTTTACCGCCTACAAGAATTTTTCCGTCATAGATGGGGTTATTCAAAACAAAGTGTTCTTTTGGACTACCATCCCCTTTGTAGCGCCAATCGCGGAATAAATTATCTCCAAAACCTGTTCGCTCCGTAGCCTTTAAAAAACGAGCAGGAATAATTTGATCTGTATCCACATTTTCAATAGGCAGTGGTACTGCCGAACTGGTTAGTGTACTAAATTTATCGTATGCCATAATTGTATGCTAAATAAATGTGATTAAACCGTTTCCAATGCTAATAATTCTCTTGGGTCTGTTACTTTACCCGTTACTGCAGCCGCAGCCGCAACTAAAGGACTTGCCAACAACGTTCTTGACCCGGGACCCTGTCTTCCTTCAAAATTCCGGTTAGAGGTACTTACGGCATATTTCCCCGCAGGAATTTTATCATCATTCATGGCCAGACAAGCAGAGCATCCCGGTTCGCGTAATTCAAAACCGGCTTCTTCCAGAATTGTTAAGATACCTTCTTCTCTGATCGCTTCTTCTACCCGATGTGAACCAGGAACCAACCAGGCTGTAACATGGGCTGCTTTTTTTCGTCCTTTCACAATGTCCGCAAACGCTCTGAAATCTTCGATTCGTCCATTGGTACAACTACCTAAGAAAACAAAATCTATGGTTTTTCCAAGCATGGCATCCCCTTCATTGAAATTCATATATTCCAATGATTTCCGATAGGTAGCAACGCCTCCTTCCAGAGATTCTGCCGTGGGAATACCCAATGAAATCCCGATACCCATTCCAGGATTGGTGCCATAGGTAATCATGGGTTCAATATCCGAACCAGTAAACTCAATCTCTTTATCAAAGACAGCTCCTTCATCGGTTGTTAAGGTTGCCCAGTATTCCATGGCTTTGTCCCATGCGGCATCCTTAGGAGTAAATTCCCTGTCTTTTATATAGTCAAAGGTTTTCTCATCTGGTGCAATCATGCCACCACGAGCACCCATCTCAATACTCAAATTACAGACGGTCATACGGCCTTCCATAGACATGTTACGAAAAACTTCTCCAGCATATTCTACAAAATAACCTGTGGCTCCGGAAGTTGAAAGTTTAGAGATGATATATAAAGCAACATCTTTTGGTGTTACTGCTTTGCTTAAGGAGCCATTGATGGAAATCCGCATTTTTTTAGCCTTTGGCTGCATAATGCACTGGGTGGTTAATACCATTTCCACTTCTGAGGTTCCAATACCGAACGCAATGGCACCAAAGGCGCCGTGTGTTGAAGTATGTGAATCACCGCAAACAATAGTTGCTCCAGGCAGGGTAATGCCATTCTCCGGACCTATCACATGTACAATTCCATTTTTCTCATGGCCTAAGCCCCAATATGGTATTCCATGCGCATTGGCATTTTGCTCCAAGGCTTTTAGTTGATTTGCCGATAACGGATCTGCAACAGGTAAATGTTGATTTATTGTTGGAGTATTATGGTCAGCCGTTGCAAAAGTCCGTTCCGGATATAAAACTTTTGCCCCCCTGTTTTTTAACCCCAGAAAGGCTACCGGACTCGTTACCTCATGTACCAAATGACGATCTATAAAAAGCACATCCGGTCCGTTGTTTATTGACCGTACCACATGGGTATCCCATACTTTATCAAATAGTGTTTTTTTTGAACTCATAAACCAAATTTTCTAAGCCTACAAAACTAAAAATTAGGCGCAGTCCACGAAACTAATGTGATACAAAATTACGATGTTCAAGCTCCAAGTTGGGTAGGATTATTTGGAGTAACAGGCAGTTAACTAATATAATTCCAGATATTTTTATGTTTTATTAGCTCCTGATAGGTAGTTCTCAGTGCGATGTTCTTTTGCAGTTGTAATCCAGGATCTTCCTTCAGTATTTGAAGGGCATAAAAACGAGCCGTTTTTAGAATATCATTATCCTTTACAATATCTGCTATTTTAAGATTTAATAAGCCACTTTGTTGTGTTCCCATTAGATCTCCCGGGCCCCGCAATTTCAGATCTACTTCGGCAATCTCAAACCCGTCATTGGTACGAACCATGGTTTCCAATCTGGTTTTTGCTTCCGAAGAGAGTTTATGTCCGGTCATTAAGATACAATAACTCTGATCTGCCCCGCGACCAACACGGCCCCTTAACTGATGTAGTTGGGACAGTCCGAAGCGTTCCGAACTTTCAATGATCATAACTGAGGCATTGGGTACATTAACGCCAACCTCAATAACCGTAGTAGCTACCATAATTTGAGTCTCCCCTTTTACAAACCGGGCCATTTCATACTCCTTGTCTTCGGACTTCATTTTACCATGCACAATAGATATCTGATAATCGGGCAACGGAAATTCACGAACCATACTTTCATAGCCATCCATCAAATCTTTGTAATCTAACGCCTGTGATTCTTTTATAAGAGGATACACCACATAGATCTGCCGTCCTTTTTTTATTTCATCCTTTAAAAACCGAAATACCTTTAATCTGTTATTATCCGTTCTATGTACGGTCTTAATCGCTTTCCTGCCCGGAGGTAGTTCATCTATGACAGATATATCGAGATCCCCATACAAGCTCATCGCCAACGTTCTTGGAATAGGAGTAGCAGTCATCACCAAAATATGCGGAGGGGTCTTGTTTTTATGCCATAGTTTAGAACGCTGTGCCACGCCAAACCTATGTTGTTCATCTATAATGGCGAGCCCAAGATTCTTAAATTGGACCTTTTGTTCCAATACTGCATGGGTACCAACCAAAATGTGTAGTTCTCCATTCTCTAACTGCTCGTGTATAATTTTTCGCGCCGATTTTTTAACAGACCCCGTGAGTAGTGCAATGTTCACACTCATACCTCCCAGGAGTTCCTTTAAACTGCTAAAATGTTGATTAGCAAGTATTTCGGTAGGAGCAACAAGACATGCCTGAAATCCGTTGTCCATAGCCAATAGCATGGCCATAAGGGCCACAATGGTTTTTCCTGAGCCTACATCTCCTTGTAACAATCGATTCATTTGAGCATTGCTTCCGAGATCTGCCCTGATTTCTTTAATAACCTTTTGCTGGGCTCCGGTAAGTTGAAAGGGGAGGTGGTCCTTGTAAAAAGTGTTGAAGTAGTCTCCAACCAAACCAAACGGGAATCCTTTAATTTTTTGTTTTCGAAGGATGTTTTTGGAAATTAGTTGTAGCTGAATATAGAAGAGCTCTTCAAATTTTAATCGGAACTGGGCACGAGCCAACAAATGATGGTTCTTTGGGAAATGAATAGAAAATAAGGCTTCATTCCTGGAAATGAGCTTAAGGTCCTCCATAATAAGCGGAGATAATGTTTCCTGGAAGCCTTGTTTCATTTCAGAAAACAGCTGTTGCATTAATGTACTGATGACACGGTTGGTAATGCCATTATTGCTTAGCTTCTCGGTAGAAGGATATACTGGCTGCATGGTAATTCGCAATCCTTTTTCATGCTTTGTAAGCAACTCCATATCCGGATGGGGCATAGAGAACTTGCCATTAAACCAATTAGTGCGTCCAAAAATGACATAGGGAACATTGAGCTGAATGTTCTCCCGGATCCATTTTTGTCCACGGAACCATATCAATTCCATTTCCCCGGTTTCATCAACAAATGTAGCAACCAGTCTTTTTCCTTTTTTCTGTTCTACCGTTTTAAGATGGATGATCTTACCTATAATCTGGATATCAGCAGAATTTCGTTCTAACTGATTTATTTTGTAATACTTGGTCTTGTCTATATAACGGTTGGGGAATAGGTTTACAAGATCCTGGTAAGTTGCAATCCCCAACTCCGATTGCATGGTCTGCGCCCGGTTAGGTCCAACTCCTTTTAGGTAGGTAATAGGTGTTTGTAATAAACTATTATTCACACGACTAAATTAACGGTTACCAAAGCCAACTGCAACAGATCAAAATACTAAATTTGGTATATGATATTGAAGAGGTCATTTAAGAAAGGTATTTTCCATCTTATCACAATGTTATTTCTTTGTGCTGGCAGTGCGCAGACACAGAGGTATGTAAATTTCACCAATGCATCACTCTCTGTTGCTCTTGATGGTATAGGAAAAAAAATTACTGGAGAAGCAACATATATGTTCCGTATTACAGATCAAACAGACACTATTTTTCTGGATGCCAAGAACATGAAATTTCATGAAGTTTATCTTAATGATCGAAAAGTAAAATATTCCTATAACGGTGCTAAAATAGTTCTGCACAAAAAATTCAAAGCAGGGAAAGAATACAGTTTATCTCTTTCCTATGAATGTACACCAAAACAAGCCGTATATTTTTTAGGATGGGATGATACTATTCCTAACAACGAGCAAATTTGGACACAAGGACAGGGGAAGTACAGCAGTTACTGGGTACCTAGTTTCGATGACATGAATGAAAAGGTAGTATTTGATACGGAGATTACTTTTGACAAAAACTACGAGGTTGTTGCAAACGGCACATTAATTGAAACTACTGTAAATGACCATCTTAAAACCTGGCGTTTTGACATGCAAGAACGTATGAGCAGTTATTTACTTGCGTTTGCCATTGGAAAGTATAACAAGAAAGAAGTTAGGTCCACCAAAGGAACCCCAATAGGCTTATATTACTATCCAGAGGACAGTTTAAAAGTAGCGCCTACCTATCGCTATACTAAAGAAATTTTCGATTTTCTGGAAGATGAAATTGGTGTAACCTACCCCTGGCAAAATTACAAGCAAATCCCAGTGCGCGATTTTTTATATGCCGGGATGGAAAATACAGGAACAACCATTTTCTCTGATGCCTATGTGATAGATTCTACCGCCTTTGCTGATAAGAATTATGTCAATGTAAATGCCCATGAACTCTCGCATCAGTGGTTTGGTAATTTGATTACTGAAGTGGATGCCAGCAGCCATTGGTTACATGAAGGCTTTGCTTCCTATTACGCACTTTTGGCAGAAAAACATCTTTTTGGAGAGGAATATTATTATTGGAAATTATTCGATACAGCTCAACAACTGGAAGCGGATACACGCAAGAAAGAAGGACAAGCACTTACAGACCCAAAGGCGAATAGCGCCACTTTTTATGATAAAGGCACCTGGGCATTGCTAATGCTGCGGGAACAGATAGGAGAAAGAAGCTTTAAAGAAGGGATACGTTCTTTTCTGGAAACCTATCGTTTCAGTAATGCTACGGTAGATGATTTTATTGAAATAATGGAAAATGCCAGTGGAAAGGATCTTACTCTCTTTGAGACCACCTGGTTGAAAGCAACCAAATTCCCTGTGAAAGAGGTATGGGCTCATTTAAGGAAATCTTCTGAAGTAATCGATGCTTATTTGAAGCTTCAAAGAGAACTATCTACAAGCCCCGAAGCGAACGAGGTTATCATTCAGCGCTATTGGGATGCCACTAATTCTTCTGAATTTAAAAAACGGATAATTTTGGCGTACAATAAAATAGTCCCTATTGATTTGCTGCTTTCTGCCTTTATCTCAGGAGATCTTAGAACAAGACAGGCTCTATCTTTACTTCAAGGTAAATCGGTATCTGAATTGGTAAGGGAATACGAATCGCTCCTCGATGACAATAGCTATGTAACCATAGAAAATGCTTTATACACATTATGGATTTATTTTCCAGAGGAACGAGCCAGGTATCTTGCCAAAACCAAAGGAATCATTGGTTTTTCAAATAAAAATGTACGGCAATTATGGCTGCTATTGGCTATCTTAACGAAAGACTTTGAAAATGAAAATACAAAAGCAGCTTATAAACGGGAATTATTGAGTTATACGGCGCCTCATTACCCTATGGAAGTGAGGCAAACGGCTTTTGGCTTGTTAAAAGATGTATTTTGGTATTCGGAACAGAACTTGAAAGATCTTGTAAATGCTTCTGTTCATCATTCATGGCAGTTTAGGCAATATGCGAGGAGCGTGCTCGATGAGTTGCTAAAGAATGCCAAGGAAAAAGAACGATTAAGAAAGCTGTTAAATGATTTGAAAGGAGTGGAATTAAGTTTTCTAACAAACAAATTAGAAGAAGAATGAGAGCAATGGTCATTTCGGGGGGTGGAAGTAAAGGAGCTTTTGCAGGGGGGGTGGCCCAGTATTTAATGGAGCAACATCAGTATTCTTACGATTTATTTCTGGGGACCTCCACCGGAAGTTTATTAATTTCTCATTTGGCATTAGGAAAAATACAAAAGATAAAAGATGTGTATACATCTGTTAATCAGCATAGTATTTTTAGTAATTGTCCGTTCACTATTGAAAAAAAACACGGAGTTTCCAATATAGGCGTCAACCACTGGAATGTATTAAAAAACTTTTATCACGGGAGCAAAACCTTTGGTGAAAGTCATAATTTGTTAAAGCTGATAAAACAAACTATTACAGAGGAAGAATTTGAGACATTAAAAACGGGGCCTAAAGATATTGTGGTAACAGTCTCTAATTTATCGCTCAACCAAATCGAGTATAAATCTATCAACGATTTTTCATATGATGATTTTTGCGAATGGATATGGATATCATGTAATTATATCCCCTTTATGAGTTTGGTGCGCAAAGAAGGTTGTGAATATGCCGACGGGGGACTGGGAAGTATGGTGCCCATAGAAGAGGCCATACGCAGAGGTGCCAAGGTAGTAGATGCCATTATACTTCATACAGAAACTACTCATTATAACAGGATGCCTTCCAGGAACCCTTTTTCCCTTCTAACCAGTATGTTTGGATTTATGTTAGACAGAATTGAAAGGCAAAATATTCGGATAGGAAAGTATGTCGCAAATTATAACGATGCGATTATTAATTTTTATTATACCCCAACAGTATTAACTACGAATTCGTTAATATTTGAAAAAGACAAGATGACTACCTGGTGGAAGAGCGGCTTCAATTATGCAGAAACTAAAAGCCATGAACTAAGTCAATTACAATTGAACCTGGAATAAGGATGCAATCTGGATCCTACAGGATGCTACCATAAATCATTAATCTCTTTTTTTACAAAGGCCAGCGCAGTTGCAGAAGGGGATTGCTTCTCCATTGTTTCATTAAGGACGTCTTCTCGAAGTTTATCTGCACTATCGGACTCACTCATACCTGCACGTCGTATGGCCTGAATAGTGGCATTTTTGGCAGCTTTTATGATATTCCAGCATTCATCGCTCATATAGATTTGCTGTGACAAATTATGTTCAAATTCATTTTCAATATTCTTAATCAGGAGATTCTCATAAGCCGCTTTATCAGCAGATTTTGGTGCAACACGTACCACAAGACTTGGAATGGAAATTCGTTCAAGAAAAAGAGCAAGTCGCTCATAAGCCTGTAAACGAATTGGCATGGCATTTTTTTGAGATTCTTTATGAAGCAGATAGCGTCTTCTGCCTTCCTCATTTTTGGTATGTAATCTAAAGAAATAAAATGCCACAGCTCCTGTAACTACTGCGGGTAATAAAAATGCGAATAATTGGAAAATTCCGTCTCCGGTCATTTTGTTTGGTATTTAGTTTGGTTTATGAATCTACAACGTTCGTATTTTGCAAAAATTATATTTAAAACAACGCATTCACCATCCCATTTTGGAATTTTTATGCTATTTCATGAGTTCTTTAACTTTCTTGTAAAAAGTGCTGTATGCAGATTGCACTTTAATCTTCGTAGACGTTTCAACTCCGTCGAACCCGTATTCACTTTTTCCAACGGCCTGTAAACGGGTAGGAGCAATTTCATAGGTGGTAGATAATACCCGCACTACTGCCGCAGCCTGTAGCGCGCTTAGATCCCAGTTATCTGTGAGTGCTGATTTTTGAAAATCAAGGGCATTGCTATTAGTTTCTACTGTTACAATAAGATGCGGAGCCTCTTTTAAAACAGATGCTATTTTACCTAGTACGGGAAGGGCATTTTCTTCCACCGTATAATTCGTGTCCACATCGTGGAACAAAAAGGTATTGTCTAAAACTATGGTTACAGCACCATTGCTTAGACCGGCTTTGGCATCGGTCCCCAAACTATTTTTAAAATTGGTAAGCAGGGCCAGCGTTACAGAATCGGTGCGGGTAAGCTCATTACTAATAACCTTCAGTTGATTTTCTTTTGTCCTAAGGGTTTCTAACGACTTACTTATGTTATCCGTTTTTTTATTGGAAAGTGCCGTAAAACTATTCAGATTCTGAAGAAGGGACGCATTGGTTTCTTTTAATCCGGCCATTTGAAACATAACTGCCTCAGTTTCGGCTTTGTACTTGGCTATCTCCTGTTTTGCTTCTGAAAGTAACTTCTGCGCTTCTGAAAGTTCTGTTTGCAATTCCTCAATTTTAAATTGAAGCTCTCTTTTATTCTGTCCTTGCAATTGTGAACAAATCAGCAACATCAGCGTTGCAATTTGGATGGTATATTTCATTATCTCTTAGATATCTATGTAGATGGCACTTTTTTTATATGAATGCAAGAGGATCTCTTCTGCATTTTACTTGTTAAGGTAGTCCAAACTCAATTCTGTTAATGCTCGTACGCCTAATAAAAGACCACTATCATCAATTAAGAAATCGGGAGTATGGTGTGGAAACGATTGTGTGTTCCCTGGTGTCATACCCCCAAGGAAAAAATAAAATCCGGGAACTTCTCTTTGAAAATATGAGAAATCTTCTGCCCCTGTAACGGCTTTTTGTGTTTGGACATTTTCTGATCCGGCCACACGTTGCAGGGTAGGAAGCATCGCAGATACTAAATCAGGATCATTGTAGGTGATATCTGTTGCATCTTTTATAACGATTGTTGCATCACCGCCATATGCCTTTGCAATGGCAGGAACCATTTCTTCCATTCTGCGATTAAGTTTCGCTTTCATATCA
>CBDUCK010000089.1:0-11132 GCA_965365635.1 uncultured Muriicola sp. | reverse complement strand
AACGCAAAAATTGAGGGAAGAACCCCTTGCCAATATAGAAACCGATGCTGGCGTGGGTGCCCCTTTGGAGGTTATTTTAGTAGTAATTCTTCTACCCTGCCAGCGGCAGAACGTACGGGTAATTTAACAGTCCGGGCTAATTCCATTGCTTATGAAGTGCTATACGACGACACTACAAAATTAGCGACGGGAGTTAAGGTGATCGACACCGAAACGCATGAAGAAGTTGAATTTTATGCCAAGATTATATTCTTATGTGCTTCTGCCATGGCAAGTGTTGGAATCTTACTTCAATCCAAATCAGAACGATTTCCAAACGGTATTGGTAACGATTACGATCAGGTAGGGCGCAATATTATGGATCATCATTATCAATTAGGTGCCACTGCTAAAATAGACGGGTATTTAGATAAATTTTACAAAGGAAGAAGGCCTAATGGTTTTTATATCCCTCGATTCGTGAACCTGAATGAACAAACTACTAAACGGGAATATATTCGAGGATTTGGGTACCAGGGTGGAGCCAGCCGTGGCGACTGGTCTGCATCTGTTGCAGAAATGAACTATGGAAAAAATTTAAAAGAAAGCATCCTGAAACCGGGAGCCTGGCAGATAGGGGTATCGGGATTTGGAGAAATGTTGCCTTATGACGATAATAGGGTAACTCTTAGTTCCGTTCATAAAGATAAATGGGGACTGCCTCAACTCGATTTTGATGTGGAATTCAAAGACAATGAATACAAAATGCGGGAAGATATTATCAGACAAATTGTATTGATGTATGAAGCAGCCGGCTTTAAAGACATACAGCCTTATGAAAATGATACGGGACCAGGATTAGGTATACATGAAATGGGCGGAGCCAGAATGGGATGGAATCCCAGAACCTCTGTAGTAAATAAAAATAACCAGGTACATACCGTACCTAATATTTATATTACAGATGGAGCGTTTATGACCTCTGCAAGCTGTGTAAACCCTTCCCTCACCTATATGGCATTTACGGCTAGAGCAGCAAATCATGCCGCTATCGAATTTAAAGCAGGAAAATTTTCTTAACCCAGGAATTATGAAAAACGCATCAGCACGAAATTTATGGGGCGATTATTTAGATTCGCACTTGGAATACGCCTTTTCGGAAGATCCTTCGGTAACTCATTTTAGTGATAATGAGAAAGACGCCAATACCTGTTTAAAACTCGTCTTAAAAGGAGTTAAAAAAGCTACTTCGCATTCCTTGCTTGGGTTGCAATTACGAAAAGAAAAGTTGCCAAAAATTGGCGATTTTACCATCATAACAGATTGGGATGGCAATGCAAAATGCATTGTAAGAACCACGGCGGTTCAATTAAAACCATTCTTTAGCATCCGCGAATCTTATGCCAGGTTAGAAGGGGAAGGAGATAAGTCATTGACGTACTGGAAAAAAACACATTGGGACTACTATACTCGTGAATTAGAGCCCTTTGGGCGGGTTCCCAGAGAGAGTATGATCATCGTTTGTGAAGTTTTTGAAAAGGTTTTTGAACGAAAATAAACCCCGCGGATATGTCTATTATTTTAGACCCATTTAGGCGTCTATATCTACCCATACATTGCCTCCTTTATGTGATTCAACCGAAGCTTCAATAAAATTAAGCCCGCGAACACCATCGGTAATGGTTGGGAATTCTCCATCATTATATTCTTCTCCCCGTATAGCCCTTGCAACCCCTAAATATATATTCGCCATAGAATCAAAGATCCCTTCCGGGTGACCTGGTGGTAATTTAGTGCCATCTAAAGACAATTTAGAATTATAGGCGTGGCCCGGCTTGTATACCCGAATAGGTTCTGAATCGCTTATCATGTATAAAAAGTTAGGACGTTCTTGCTCCCACAATAACCCAAATTTTTCTCCATAAATTCGAATGGCCAATCCATTTTCTTCCCCGGTGGCTACCTGGCTGGCTCTAATGATGCCTTTTACATGATCATCCATTCGTATAAGCGCTGTGCCATCTACATCCATCTGATTGTCTTCATAGAGATAATTAAAATCGCACAACAAGGATTTTATTTTTAAGCCAGTGGTGTATTCCACCAAATTAAACGCATGTACTCCAATGTCGCCCATACAGGAACTAATTCCAGCCTTTTTTGGATCTAAACGCCATACAGAAGATCTTTTTTCTTTATCGTGTATAATGGTATTTATCCATCCCTGATAATATCTGGCGTCTACTTTATGGATCCTGCCCAAAGCACCTTCCTTTATCATTTCGCGCATTTGACGCACCATCGGATACCCCGTATACGTATGCGTAACAGCAAATACGGTCCCTGCCTTTTTATGAGCTTCTCTTAATATTTTGGCCTCCTCATAAGTGGTGGTCATAGGCTTTTCACAGATTACGTGAAACCCGTTATCGAGCAATTTTTTAGCCATTGGAAAATGAAGAAAATTGGGCGTAAGGATAGCACATACCTGTATGCGCTCTTCCGCAGGCAACTTCAGTTCTTCTTCCACCAAAGTGTCAAAATCCGAATAAATCCTGTTGGTAGGAACATCAATCTTTTTGGCAAAGCCTATATTTTCTTCAAAATTAGGGTTAAAAACAGCTCCAACTATTTCATAATTATCGTTGATAAAAGAGGCCACTCTATGTAGTACTCCGATTAGGGAATCTCCTCCCCCTCCTAATATTCCAAGTCTTATTTTTTTAGGCATTATCTCTATAATTTTATTTTTTGTATTCTATGACTTCATTCTTAAAAAATACTGCAAAAAGTGCCATAACCACGAAAGCGAAAATAGCGGGGAAAATCCAAATATTCTCCCAGTTGTGTACATTTTCGGAGACCAGATACATATCCGATATTTGTCCTGCTACCCAGAATCCGATAAGCATGCCAAAACCATAAGTGGCCAGGGTAATAAGTCCTTGCGCCGCACTTTTGAATTTTTCGCCTGCTTTGGAATCTGTATAAATTTGACCAGACACAAAGAAGAAGTCATAACATATTCCATGAAGTGCAATCCCCAGGATTAACATAAAGGCCAGATCTCCTGCATTGCCATAAGCAAACAGCAAATATCTAACGGTCCAGGCTAGCATCCCTGCAATAATGGTTTTTTTAAAGCCAAATTTCTTGAAGAAAAATGGCAGAAGTAACATAAATAATACCTCCGAGGCCTGCCCAATGGTCATTTTTCCGGTAGGGTTTTCCATCCCAATTTCCGCTAAAAATGGATTGGCATTTTGGTAGTAAAATGCCAGAGGAATACAAATAAGTATAGAGGAAATAAAGAAAATTAAAAAATTTCTGTCTTTCAGCAACTTCAAGGCATCTAATCCTAATATACTGGAGATACTCACTTTTTCATCTCTGTCTGCAGTGGGAGGTGTTTTTGGCAATGTAAAGCTAAATACGCCTAATACCGCTGATGCTATTGCTACCATCAAAAATGTGTTCTTGAGCATTCCTTCCCCTCTAGACTCAGGAGAATCCCAAAGGAAAACATAACTTATGATAAGGCCGGCAACAATCCAACCGATGGTTCCAAATACCCGTACGAATGAAAATTCCTTTGCAGGATCTTTCATTTGATTAAAGGAAATGGAATTTACCAAAGCAAGGGTGGGCATGTAGATAATCATATAGCCCAGTACATAGGGGTAAAATCCTGCAAAATCCGCTACGTTATACATTTGATACATAAGCACAGCCCCTACGAGATGCAGCACCGCCAAAATTCGTTCAGCGTTAAAATACCGGTCTGCTATAAGTCCAATAATAAAAGGTGCAATAATAGCACCCCAGGATTGCGTAGAAAATGCCATAGCAATTTCGCCTCCATTTGCCTGTAAGTTATCTCCTAAAAAAGTTCCAAGGGTAACAAACCAACCTCCCCAAATAAAGAATTCGAGGAACATCATGAAGGATAACTGTATTTTAATTTTTGTATTCATTCTTCCCTTTTTAAGTTATTATCTTTTGTAAAAAACATAGTCTAGTGCTATTGGCTCTATACCCTGTTCTCTAAAATCCATTAATATCTGCGCCCTGTGATGCGTAGAATGGTTGATAATATGAAACAGCATGTCTTGTTTCGTGTTAATAAATAAACGCTTTTCTATATTTTCGTAATCTACGCGTTCCTCAAAGTCATCTGTATTTGTAATGATCTCAAAGGTGTTTCGTTGATTCTCGTAGTGCATATCGGTCCATTTTTCAACCGAATGCAGCTCCCACGCTTTAGGCTCTAAAGCGTTACCTATTAGCCTTGCATTCCAAATTTGATGGGTATTTAGTATATGACTAAACAGCTTACGGCTGCGCTCAGATACTTCTTTTAATTTAAGACACTCTTCAATGAGTTGCTTATTGCAGAAAAAATTATAATCGAACAATTCATTAAAGAATACTTCCATACCAGATAGGAGAATTATGTGAGTTTTGTTGCTGCTTCTAATAATAATGCCTTTGTAGCCATGATGCCTGCTTCTTCTCCTAATACGTCTCCTTCATATTCCACACCAATATACCCTGTATAACCTGCATCTTTAACTATTTGCAACATTTTAACGTACTCTATTTCCGTTTCATTACCGTTGGTATCAAAATTGTGCGATTTTGCGCTGACCGCTTTTGCAAAAGGCATTAATTCTGCAACCCCCGTGTAAATATCATACATCTCGGCACAACCTGCTTCATCATCTTCCGGATCATTTTTTCGAATACAGAAATTGCCAAAATCTGGCAGTGTTCCACAATTATCCATTCCAACCGTTTCCATTACTTGTGTCAGCAGGGCAGCATTTGAAGAAAGGCCACCGTGATTTTCAACTAGTACATTAATATTTTTTCCTTTGGCATAGGTGGCAAGTTGTGTAAGTCCGTCTACTGAATTCGGAATCCATTCCTCCGGGACGGTACTCCCAGATAGATTTACACGAATCGAATGGCATCCCATGGCATTTGCCGCATCTACCCATTTATGATGATTTTCTGCAGCAAGTTTACGTTCTGCAGGGTCGGCCGTGGCGAGGTCTCCCTGATCGTCTATCATAATTAATACATTACTAAGACCGTGTTTTGCGGCCTCCGCATTCGATTTTTCAACAAATTTGGCCATCGCCGCCGGGCTGTAATTAGCTGCCTTTAGTTCCGTGTCATATAACTGACTTACATATTCTAATCCGCTAAAACCCCATCCTTTAGCCTTTTCTGCAAAAGAGTACGGATCTAGTGTACCGTTTTCTATCATTCTGTGAATAGACCATTGTGCTAATGACAATTTAAAGAATGGCATAGCCATTTCCGCCATGTCATTGATGCCTTCTTCAGAGGCGCCTTCTTTTTTTGCATTCTTGCATCCGTGCAGTCCTAAAACAGATAAACCAAGACCAGCCGCTGCAGTATTTTTAACGAAATTTCTTCTTTTCATCATTTCTAGTATTAATGGTTTTGGCTCTCAACCTTGCAGTTGTTGCCGTATAAATTGTAATTGCGAATAAGTAAGAGGAATGAAAAATAAAGTATCTTTTTGAATAATTGGTTGTTTATTGTTTGATTCTTAAAAAAACTTCTGAATTGATCCTAAATCGGCAAGATTTAAGTGGTTTAAATGTAAAAAATTAATTTTATATTTGATACTTTTAGCCAATAAACAATATTGATTCATGAGTAAATTCTATTATAATGAAGAGCAAGAATCGTACGATGCGATTGTTGTAGGAACAGGTATTAGTGGGGGTTGGGCCGCAAAAGAGTTATGCGAAAATGGTCTGAAAACATTGGTCCTGGAGCGAGGAAGGATGGTAAAACACAGAGAAGATTATTCTACCGCAAATATGGATACCTGGGATTTCCCAAATAATGGAGAATTACCACGGGAGGAAGTAGCGAAGCAGTTTAAACAAGCACGTACGGGATATACCGTTAGAGCACCACATAATAAATGGTTTGTTAACGATTTGGAGCATCCTTATAATGAGACAAAACGATTCGACTGGATGCGTGGCTATCATGTAGGGGGAAGATCGTTACTTTGGGGACGACATAGTTATCGCTGGAGTGATCTCGATTTTGAAGCAAATAAAAAAGAGGGCATCGCTGTGGATTGGCCGGTGCGTTATAAAGATATTGCTCCCTGGTATACCAAGGTTGAAACGTATGTAGGGATATCCGGAGAGGCTTTAGGGCTGCCACAATTGCCAGATAGTGTCTTTGAACCTATGATGGAACTGAATTGTGTAGAGCAGCATGTTCGCGAAAAGGTATCAGAAAATTTTGGGGGCCGGGTTATTACCGCAGGTCGTGTTGCTCATATAACTAGTGCAAAACAATTTGAGGGGGACGGAAGATCGCGTTGCCAATATAGAAACAGATGTATCCGGGGATGCCCTTTCGGGGCCTATTTCAGCAGTAACTCATCTACGTTACCAGCAGCAGAGGCAACAGGAAATATGACCCTGAGAGCAGATTCTATTGTGCATGAAGTGATGTATGATCCTGATACTAAAAAAGCAACCGGGGTGAAAGTTATAGACAGGGTTACCAAAGAAACCTTTGAGTTTAAAGCTAAAGTAATATTCTTATGTGCCTCGTCTATTGCATCCACTTCAATATTAATGCAATCGAAATCGGATCGATTCCCCAATGGAATGGGTAATGATTCGGATCAGTTGGGTCGCAATATTATGGACCATCATCTTGGCGTAGGGGCATCTGGTAAATATGATGGTTTTGAAGACAAAATTTTCAAAGGAAGAAAACCTAACGGGGTCTATGTTCCGCGATTTCGGAATTTAGGAGGAGATTCTAATGTGACTAGTTTTAAACGTGGATATGGCTATCAGGGAAGTGGCAGCAGAAGCAACTGGGATGAGGCTGTGTCGGAATTATCACATGGAAAAGAACTGAAAGATGCTATCCTCAAACCTGGGGGCTGGACCTTTGGGATAGGTGGTTTCGGAGAAGTGTTACCATACGAAGACAATCGGATGACCTTAGATTATGACAATTTAGACGGATGGGGCCTTCCAACAGTAACATTTGACGCTGAGTTTAAAGAAAACGAGTGGAAAATGCGTGAAGACATGAAGGAACAGGCGTATGAAATGCTAACTAAAGCTGGGCTTAAAGATGTTGAAACTTTTGACAGGCCAGGGGCTCTTGGCTTAGGGATACACGAAATGGGAACTGCCCGTATGGGAAGAGATCCTAAAACTTCCGTACTTAACGGAAACAATCAGGTACATGCCGTAAAAAACGTATATGTAACAGACGGCGCCTTTATGACCTCAGCTTCCTGTGTAAATCCCTCGTTAACCTATATGGCATTTACAGCACGTGCCGCGAACCACGCCGCTGAACAATTTAAAAAAGGACTATTATAATGGATAGAAGAATAGCACTAAAAAATATGGGATTGGCCTTGGGATATACTATCGCAACGCCAACATTATTGAGCCTGGTTCAATCATGTAATACTTCAACGACAGTAGATTGGACACCTCAATTTTTTACCAAAGAAGAGGGTAATGTACTTTACAAACTAGTAGATATTATCCTTCCAAAAACAGAAACGCCTTCGGCCTCTGAAGTAAACGTACATGTATTTATAGATCGTTTTACAAACGAGGTGATTGATGAGGGACAGCAGGCACTAATCAAAGTGACCTTTGAAAAATTCATTGAGACAGCCTTAGAGGATTCCGGTAAAAAGAAAGCAGATGATTTAACTTCTGAAGACCTGGAACCGGTCTTGGCAGCTGCCTTGCAACTCAGCGAAGAAGATGAGATAAAAAATGCGGAACTGACCATTAAAAATACTTCGGCCTTGGCCAAAGGGGAAAATGAGGCCTCGGCGGATGATGTAGTCACATTTTCTTTTTCAAAGAACCTAAGAGATATGACTATTTGGGGTTATAAAACTTCTGAATATGTTGGAGAGCAAGTACTAGCCTATTTGCCATTACCGGGGGAATACATCGCATGTGGTGATGTAAATGAACTCACCGGAGGTAAAGATTGGTCACTATAGCGTATTTACTTGAAAAGAAGAAGTTTCATACATAAATCAACTTTTGCTGCAAGCACCCTGTCTATGACAGGGTTTTCTGCCTTTGGTGCTATTTCTAAAGGGGCCAAAAAATATTCTTTTCGTCTAAAATACGCACCTCATATTGGTATGTTTAAACACAGCGCAGGGGAAGATCCGATTGCCCAGCTCAATTTTATGGCAGACCAGGGTTTTACCGCATTTGAAGACAACGAAATGATGGGCCGTTCTGTTATTTTGCAAGAGGAAATGGCCAAAACCATGGCAGCACGTAATCTCGAAATGGGCGTATTTGTTGCACATAAGATTTACTGGTCAGAGCCCAATCTGGCTTCCGGAAATCTGGAAAAACGCACCGAATTTTTAGAGCACATTACCCAAGCAGTGGCGGTTGCCAAGCGGGTAAATGCTAAATGGATGACAGTGGTACCAGGACATGTTGATTTAAGACTCCATATGGGATACCAAACAGCTCATGTAATAGAATCTTTAAAACAGGCCGCTGCAATATTAGAGCCACATGGTTTAATAATGGTCCTAGAACCCTTAAATTTTAGAAACCATCCTGGGTTGTTTCTTACCGGATCTGCACAGGCCTATCAGATCTGTAAAGCAGTGAATTCTCCCTCCTGTAAGATCCTCTTCGATATATATCACCAGCAAATACAAGAAGGAAACTTACTGCCAAATATCGAATCTTGTTGGGATGAAATTGCCTATTTTCAAATAGGGGACAATCCCGGACGTAAAGAGCCCACTACCGGTGAAATAAATTACCAAAATGTATTGAAGTTTATTCATTCTAAGGGGTATACCGGTATTCTGGGTATGGAACATGGAAACTCAAGGCCCAATATTGAAGGTGAAGAAGCGGTCATTAGTGCTTATAAAAAAGTGGACCAGTTCATATAGTTCCAATCCAAGAATTTTATCTTTCAGATAATCCATATTCCTGATCTTCTCGTACATATTATAGAGAGTTTAAAACAGGTACAATGGACAATTATTTTATACTTCTTATTGTATATATTACACTATTGGTTATTTCCTACCATACCATACGGCCTCATTTCGATAAATAGAGGTTTTCCTTTTTATTATACAACACCAGGTGCTCAACATTGGTGAAGCAACTATTTACGATCCACATATTCCAAAAAAACACCCCGAAAATCGCTTTAAGTGGGGCAAGCGATCCCGAGGTATTTTATAATAAACACTATCTATTCACAATAGCATAAGTTTCAAGAATTAATTAAAATTCCTGAGGACACTACATTCTGTTCCTTTAAGATCCACACATGAGGCAGTCATCATCTGCCTGGCCTTCTTTGGCCTGTGCAATCAGGGCTTTCATCTCTTCAGGAGACATTGGGGTTACGTCCGCATCTCCCTGCTCTACAGGCGCCGCCTGAACCGGAACAGCTTCTGCAACTATTGCCGGGGTTGCTGCTAAAACTTCCGCCTCTGCTGCAACACTAATTGGAATCTCCTTTTTCTTGGTATTATCCAATGTAAACTTAATGGCATCCACTGCAGCTTTTGTCCTTAGATAATACATCCCTGTTTTAAGTCCGCTTTTCCATGCGTAAAAATGCATAGAAGTTAGTTTTGGATAACTTGCATTCTCCATGAAGAGATTTAAAGACTGACTTTGATCTATAAAATATCCTCGATGCCTAGACATATCTATAATGTCTTTCATGCTTAATTCCCAAACGGTTTTATACAATTCTTTTATATCCTCAGGAATACCATCAATATCTTGCACAGACCCATTAGCCCGCATTAATTCTTGTTTTAAATTTTCATTCCACAGACCTAGTGATACTAAATCCTCTAGCAGATGCTTATTAACCACTATAAACTCTCCGGATAGTACACGTCTGGTATAAATATTGGATGTATAAGGCTCAAAGCATTCGTTATTACCCAAAATCTGAGAGGTAGAGGCTGTAGGCATTGGTGCAACCAACAATGAATTGCGAACGCCATGCTTCTTAATGCTCTTTCGGAGTTTATCCCAATCCCATCTTCCGGAAAGTTCGTTGTCCTTAATGCCCCAAAGATTGTGTTGAAATTCTCCTTCAGCTATAGGCGATCCTTTATAAGTTGAATAGGGGCCTTCTATTTGAGCCTCCTCCATAGATGCCGTAACTGCGGCAAAATAGAGTGTTTCAAAGATCTCCTGGTTTAACTTCTTTGCCTCATCGCTTGTAAAAGGCAAGCGCAACAATATAAAAGTATCTGCCAAGCCCTGAACACCAAGACCTATTGGCCTGTGGCGCATGTTAGAATTTTCTGCCTCTTTAACCGGGTAGTAATTACGGTCTATAACCTTGTTAAGGTTTTTGGTAACACGTTTTGTTACTCTAAAAAGTTCTTTGTGATCAAAACTGCCATTCTTAACAAACATAGGAAGGGCAATGGAAGCCAAATTACAAACGGCTATCTCATCCGGAGAGGTATACTCCATGATCTCCGTACATAAATTAGAAGAACGTATGGTTCCCAAATTCTTTTGATTGCTTTTACGGTTGGCCGCATCTTTATAGAGCATATAGGGCGTACCTGTTTCTATCTGTGATTCGAGTATCTTTTCCCAAAGCTCTCTTGCCCTAATTGTTTTACGTCCTTTCCCTTCTGCTTCATACCGGGTGTACAATTCTTCAAAGGCTTCACTGTGATTCGTAAAAAGTCCTGTACATTCGTTAGGACACATTAACGTCCAATCGGCGTCTGCTTCAACTCGTTTCATAAATAGATCCGGAATCCACATGGCATAAAAAAGATCGCGAGCTCGCATCTCTTCCTTTCCGTGGTTCTTCTTTAAATCTAGAAAATCAAAAATATCTGCATGCCATGGCTCTACATAGACAGCAAAACTCCCTTTTCTTTTGCCTCCCCCCTGATCTACATAGCGGGCTGTGTCATTAAAAACCTTAAGCATTGGAACAATTCCATTAGAAGTGCAATTGGTTCCTTTAATATATGACCCTGTCGCACGCACATTATGAATTGACAGTCCAATACCGCCAGCTGACTGGGATATTTTAGCCGTCTGCTTTAAGGTATCATAGAT